>JBOGDL010000195.1:0-6149 GCA_050701815.1 Micromonosporaceae bacterium
AGCCACAGGGCTGGCCGGCCCGCGGCGTTTTGAGGCGATGTGAGTGAGCGGTCTCTCGCCGCTGACGCCGCTCGCTCTGCCACCCGCTCGATAGGCTCTGTTTCGTGGACGCCTATCTGATCGGCGCTGTGCGCACACCGTTCGGCAAGCATCGAGGCGGATTGTCGGGAATCCGCACCGACGATCTCGCGGCTCTGCCGATCGCCGAGATGCTGCGCCAGGCCCCCAATCTCGATCCGGCTCGGATCGATGACGTGATCCTGGGCGACACCAACGGCGCCGGCGAGGACAACCGCAACGTCGCTCGGATGGCTGCGCTGCTCGCCGGTCTGCCGGTGACCGTCCCGGGGGCCACCGTGAACCGGCTCTGCGCCTCCGGCGGCGAGGCCATGGTGCAGGGCGCGCGTTCGCTCGCGGTGGGGGACGCGTCCCTCATCGTCGCGGGCGGGGTCGAGAGCATGAGCCGTGCGCCGTACGTGCTGCCGAAGCCAGATGAGGTGCTGCCGAGACGGATGGAACTGCACCAGACCCAGGTGGGATGGCGGCTGGTCAACCCGAAGATGCCGGCTGAGTGGACCCGTTCCCTCGGGGCGTGCGCGGAATCAGTGGCCGAGTCCTTCGGCATCGGGCGCGCCGAGCAGGACGAGTGGGCGCTGCGCAGCCACCAGCTCTCGTCCGAGGCCTGGGACAAGGGCTTCCACGACTACGTGATGCCGGTGGCGAGTGTGACCCGGGACGAGTCAATCCGCTCAGACAGCTCGATCGAAAAGTTGGCGACCCTGAAACCCGCGTTCAGCGCGGATGGCACGGTCACCGCAGGCAACTCGTCACCGATCAACGACGGCGCGATCGCGGTGTTGATGGGTCCGCGCGCGGCAGCCAGCGAGCTGGACGCTGAGCCGTTCGGGCAGATGCTCGGCAGCGTGACTGTGGGGGTGGAGCCGGAGCGGTTTTCGATCGCGCCGGCGCCGGCCGTGCGGAAGTTGCTGGCCCGGGCCGGGCTCGGCTTCTCGGATATCGCGGTGTGGGAGTTCAACGAGGCGTTCGCCGCGATGGTTCTCTCCTGCCTGAGCGAGCTTCCGGAGGTCGATCGGCAGCGGGTCAACCCGAACGGCGGCGCGATCGCGATCGGGCACCCGCTGGGCGCGTCCATGCCGAGAGTGGTGGTGGACCTGTGCCGCCAGTTGCGGCGGCGAGGCGGTGGGTACGGCGTGGCGGCGGCCTGCATCGGCGTGGGCCAAGGCACCGCGATCCTGGTACGAGTCGACTAGATCCGGCACCCACGGCGCTGGGTAGGCTGACGGCCGTGACCACGCCAGACCGAGCGCTCCCCGATTGGCTGGTGGCGCACGCCCGGGAGTTTTACGACAGCGGCAAGCAACCCGTGACCCCGCGTCGCGCCGCCACGGTGGTGCTGCTGCGTGAGGTCTCGGGCGGGTTTGAGGCGTACACCATCAAGCGGGCCGCGTCCATGGCGTTCGCCTCGGGCATGCACGCGTTTCCCGGAGGGTCGGTGGATCCCCGCGACGCCACGGGCGAGATCCAGTGGGTGGGCCCAGCGGCGAGCGAGTGGGCGCAGCGGCTCGGCTTGGAGGACGAGTCGGCCGCGCGTCTGGTGGTGTGCGCGGCGGTGCGCGAGACCTTCGAAGAGTCCGGGGTGCTGCTCGCCGGGCTCGGCTCGAACTCGGAAGGCGGCAGCGGGGGCGCAGCGGTGTTCGGAGATGTCAGCGGCCCGGAGTGGGAGGCCGATCGCGAGGCGCTGGTGGATCGTCGCCTCGGGTTCGCCGAATTCCTCACCAACCGTGGGCTGGCGCTGCGCAGCGACCTGCTCGCCGGTTGGTCCCGGTGGATCACACCCGAGTTCGAGCCGCGGCGGTACGACACCTGCTTTTTCCTCGCGGCCCTGCCCTCGTCCCAGCGCACCCGGGATGTCGGGGGAGAAGCCGATGGCGTGGCCTGGGTGAAGCCAGCTGACGCGATACGCCAGCAGCAACGGGGCGAGATTCACATGCTGCCGCCCACCGCCGCCACGCTCACTGAGCTGGCCGCGCACCCCACCGTGGCAGCCGCGCTGGCGGACTCTGGCAAGCGCCGGATCACACCGATCACGCCGCGTGTCACGTTCACCGAAGAGGGCGCCCACATCACGGTGTGAACGCCCCCGGTGCTCCGGCCCGCCTCGGACAAGAGAGCCGCCCCGGGCGTCAGCCCGGGGCGGCCCCAAATGAGGAATCTCAGCGGCTCATCCGAAGCGGCCGGTGATGTAATCCTCGGTCTGTTGTTGCGCGGGTTGGGTGAAGATCTTCTCAGTCTCGTCGAACTCGACGAGCTTGCCGTGGCGCTCGCCCTTGGAGTCCAGCTCGGCGGTGAAGAACGCGGTCTTGTCGCTGACCCGCGCGGCCTGCTGCATGTTGTGCGTGACGATCACGATGGTGTACTGCCTGGCCAGCGTGAACATCAGATCTTCGATCTTGGTAGTGGCGATCGGGTCGAGGGCAGAGCAAGGCTCGTCCATCAGGATCACCTCGGGACGCACCGCGATCGCGCGGGCGATGCACAGCCGCTGCTGCTGGCCGCCTGAGAGCGTCAACGCGCTCTTCTTCAGGGTGTGCTTCACCTCGTCCCACAGCGCCGCGGAGGTGAGCGCCTCTTCCACCAGGTCGTCCATCGAGGAGACATCCATGCCGGAGACCCGCGGCCCGTACGCGACGTTGTCGTAGATCGACTTGGGGAACGGGTTCGGCTTCTGGAACACCATCCCGATCCGCCGCCGCACCTCGATCGGGTCGACTTCACGGTCGTACAGGTCCTGGCCGTGATAGCTGACCCGCCCGGTGACCCGGGCGCCGGGGATCAAGTCGTTCATCCGGTTCAGAGAACGCAGCACCGTGCTCTTGCCGCACCCGGAAGGTCCGATCAACGCGGTGATCTGGTTCGGCCCGATCGGCAGGTGAACGTTGCGCACCGCCTGGTAGTTGCCGTAGTAGACGCTCACATCGGACAGTTCCAGCACCGGCTCAGCCGCTGGCTGCCGAGACTTCGCACGATCGTCTCGCGCATCCGGCGAACGCTGGTCGATCACCGAGTTGGTCTTGTTATTGAGTGTGTTCTGACGGGGACGGCTCAACGTCGTCTCAGGCATGTCCTCGTCCTCCAGGTCTGTCGGGTTGGGTCCACTGGTCATGTCCGCTCACCACCGCTTCGTGAACTTGTTGCGAATGATGATCGCGATCGAGTTCATCAACAGCAGGATGCCGAGCAGCAGCACGATCGCCGCCCAGCCGATCTCCTGGAACTCGGCGTGCGGGCTCTTGATCAAATTGAAGATCTGGATCGGCAGCGTGGTGTACTGCGCGTCGATCCCGTCCGGGTTGAACCTGATGAAGCTCACCGCGCCAAGCAGGATCAGCGGCGCCGCCTCACCGATCGCCCGGGACAGCGCCAGGATCGAACCCGTGGCCATCCCCGGAGCGGCGGCCGGAAGCACCTGGCGCCACGTGGTCTGCCACTTGGTCGCGCCGAGGGCGTACGAGCCCTCCCGGATCGAACCCGGGACCGCCCGTAGCGCCTCCCGGGAAGCGATGATCACCACCGGCAGCACCAGCAGCGAGAGCACGATGGCGCCGGTGATCACCCCGAACCCCAGCCCGAAGGTACGGGCGATGATCCCGAGGCCGAGGATGCCGAACACGATCGACGGCACACCGGCGAGGTTCTGGATGTTGAGCTCCAGCAGCCGGTTGTACCACCTGTTGTTGTCGGCGTACTCCTCGAGATAGAGCGCTGACATGATGCCGGTGGGCAGGCAGATCAACGCCGTCAGGGTGATCACCCAGAGCGTGCCCATCAGGGCCGATTGCACGCCCGAGATGTCGGCGCGGGAACGCACCCCGCTCGGCATGTTCATCCACAGCCGGGCGTCCAGCCGGCTCCACCCGTGATAAACGGCGTAGCTGATCAACGCCACCAGGAAGGCGAACCCGATCAGCAGGCTGAGCTGCAACGCCAGCTTGAAGATCAGGTCGCCGACCCGGAGCCGTCGGGTGGTCAACGCCCGGGCGATCTCACCAGAGGTTTCCCGCTCCGGGGTCGGCTCGACCACCAGCAGCCTGGGCGCGTCACTTCGCGTGCTCACTCTGGGCTCCCCCTTCGAAGATCTGCTCGCTCACTCGTAGACCTCCCGGAACTTGCGGACCATCCGGATGCTGAAGGCGTTCAACAGGAACGTGAACACGAACAGCACCGCGCCCACCGCGAAGATGGTCCGGTAGTCGAACGAGCTGACCGGCAGGTCGCCCAAGCCGGCCTGGGCGATGTAGCCGGTCATGGTGAGCGCGCCGTGGGTCGGGTCCCACTCGATCTGGTTCGAGGTGGCGCCGGCCGCGATGGTCACGATCATCGTCTCGCCGATCGCCCGGGACAGGCCCAACACGACCGCCGCGATGATTCCGGAAATGGCGGCGGGGCCGACCACGCGCATGCAGACCTGCATCTTGGACGAGGAGAGCGCGTACGCGCCCTCCCGCAGGCTGCTCGGCACCGCGCTCATCGCGTCCTCGGCGAGGCTCGCCACGGTGGGGACGATCATGATCCCCATGGCGATGCCGGCGATCAGCATGTTCTGGAACTCGGGCTGCTCGCTGCCGGGCCAGTACTGCCGCAGCAGCGGCCCGATCGCGAACAGGGCGAACGCCCCGTACACCACGGTCGGGACCCCGGCCAGGATCTCCAGGATCGGCTTCAGGAACTTGCGGGCGCCTGCGCTGGCGTACTCAGACAGGTACGCCGCTGACCCGAGCCCCAGCGGCACCGCGATCACAATCGCGATCATGGTGGTCACCAGCGTGGCGACGAGCAGCGGCAGGACGCCGTACTTCGGGTTCTGGAAGAGAGCGGTCCAGGAGACGCCGGTGAAGAACTCACCGACGTTGACGCGCTGGAAGAAGCCGATCGTGGGCTCCGCGAGCGCGACCACAATGCCGATCGTGGTCGCGATCGAAACCACGGCCGCGACGACCAGCAGCGCCTCGATCACACGTTCGCTACGACGCCGACGTCCCCGGAACCAGGCGCGGGGCCTGGGTTCCGGGGACTGGCGTGGCGTTTGAGCGCCAGTTGACATAGTCCTCAGTCAGCCTTTAAGGGAGTCGAGGTTGGTGGTCAGCTCGCTCTTCTGCTCCTCGGTGAGCGGAATGAAGTGAGCCTCGGTGATGATGTCGTCGATGTTCTCGACGTAGAACTCGACGAATTTCCGGACGTGAGCCTTCTTGGCGGCGTCCTCGCTCACGTAGACGAACAGCGGCCGGGACAGCGGCTGGTACGTGCCGTCCTGCGCGGTGTCGACGCTGGGCTTGACGCAACCGTCGCCGCCGTCGACGCCGAGCACCTTCAGCTTGTCCTGGTTCTCCTCGAAGTACGTGTAGCCGAAGTAGCCCAGGGCGCCATCGGTCTCGGAAACCCCCTGCACCAGCACGTTGTCGTCCTCGGAGGCCTCGTAGTCCTCGCGGCTGGCGCCTTCTTCACCGTTGATCTCCTCGGTGAAGTAGTCGAAGGTGCCGGAGTCGGTGCCCGGGCCGTACAGCTTCAGGGGCTTGTTCGGGAAGCTCGGGTCGACGTCCTTCCAGGTGCTCACCTTTGAGCCGGGCTCCCAGATCTTCTTGAGCTGCTCGGTGGTGAGGCAGTCGACCCAGTCGGTGTTCTTGCTGACCACGACCGAAAGGGCGTCGTTGGCGACCGTCATCTCGGTGAAGGAGATGCCCTCCTTCTCGCACGCCGCCTTCTCCTCGTCCTCGATGGGACGAGACGCGTCGGAGATGTCGGTCTCGCCGGCACAGAACTTCTCGAACCCGCCACCGGTGCCGGAGGTGCCCACCGACACCCTGACGTCGGGGTTCTCGTCGCCGTACAGAGCGGCCGCCGCTTCGCTGAGCGGACCCACGGTGCTGGATCCGTCGATCTTTATGGAGCCTGATCCGCCCCCGGCGGATCCGCTGCTGGGGTTGCTCGAGCATGCGGTCAGCGCGAGGGCTGCAAGCGCGACGCCCGTGAAGGCGTATCGCGTGAGAGCGTTCCGCTTCACATTCACAGTTGCCTCTTTCGTCATGCCGGACCCACCGGCCTGCTGATCGAAGTGTTTGTCACTTCGAAAG
>JBOGDL010000196.1:0-3889 GCA_050701815.1 Micromonosporaceae bacterium
GAGCAGGTGGCCGAGAACGTCAAGGCCGCTGGTGTGCGGCTCGAGCCAGCGACCCTGAAGGCGATCGACGACGTGCTGGACCCGGTCATCCAACGCTCCCCCGACCTCACCGCAAGCCCGCGACGCGGGGACTAGCCTCTCACCGTCCTGACCCTCACGCGTCTTGCCTGCCCCCTGCCCTGGACGGCGCCGCCGATAGGCCGTCGCCGCCGGCGGCGTCTCTCTGACCGTCGCCGGCGGCGGCAGGGCGCGAGGTGTAGAGCCGGGTGATCACCTCTTCGATGTCCGGCTCCAGCACGGACACGTCCCGAAGCGAGGTCTGCTGCGCCAACGCCGCCACCACCCGGCCGGCGGCCGTTGCGTCTGCGAGCGCGTACACAACCCGCCGGCCATCGGCCTCCACGCTCTCGACAGCGGCGCCGGGCACGGTGAGAGCGGGGTCGATCGGCTCGTCCAGGTCCGCCACCACCCGGCGGCGGGAACCGTACCTGGTGTGCAGGTGCTCCAGGGTGCCGTCGTGCACCACGTGGCCGTGGTCGACCACCACCAGCCGCTCGCACAGCCGCTCGATGTCGGCCAGGTCATGGGTGGTCAGCACGATCGTGGTCTCGCCGCTGGCGTTCAGGTCCGACAGGAACCCTCGCACCGCCTGCTTGCTCACCACGTCCAGACCGATCGTGGGCTCGTCCAGGAACAGCACCTCGGGCCCGTGCAGCAGGGCCGCGGCAAGCTCGCCGCGCATCCGCTGACCCAGGGAGAGCTGACGCACCGGGGTGTCCGCGAACTCGTCCAACCCGAGCAGTTCCGTGCACCGCACCAGCCGGGCGACGTGCTCATCCCTCGGGACCCGGTGAATGTGACGCAACAGCTGGAACGACTCCCGCAGCGGCAGATCCCACCAGAGCGCGGAGCGTTGCCCGAACACCACCCCGATCCGGCGGGCCAGACGCACCCGCTGCGGCACCGGCCGCAGCCCGCACACCGTCACGTCGCCGCTGGTGGGGTGCAGGATGCCGGTCAGCATCTTCAGCATGGTGGACTTGCCCGCCCCATTGGGGCCGATGAAACCGAGCAGCTCACCCTGCCGGACCCGCAGGTCGACGCCGTCGACCGCCGCCACCGTGTGGCGCTGACGCCGCAGCCGCCCCCGCTTGCGGTGGACGGTGAAGTCCTTACGCAGGGCAGTGGTCTCGATCACCAGGTCGCCCACACGGCACACCCCTCTCCCCCGGTCATGAGCCGGTGCTCCGGTAGTGCCGCACCCCGGCCCGCCACACCACACCAGCCAGACCCGCGGCGAGCATCGCCACCACCGGCCCCAGCCAACGCACGAAGTCCGGGGCGCCCAGCGGGTCAGGTTTGTCCAACAGCACCAACGCCGGGTAGTACGCCACGAACGCGAACCCGAACCCGTACGCGAACAGCCACCGGAACCATCCCGAGTAGACCGTGACGGGATGGATCGCGAACGTGCGCCCGCCGTCGGTCAGCGAGTTGGACAGCTGAGCCGACTCGATCCACCAGAACGACAGCGACGCGGTCGCCACGCAGATGGCGCCGAAGAACACCACGCCCGCGATCGGGGCCAGCACCAGCATCAACGCCGCCGCGGGGCGCCACACCACGTCGGCTGTCACCAATGCGACTGCCAACACCAGCGCCGACTGCGCGAACCTGGCGATCCGCCGGGGCGGGAAGTCCAGCACCATCAGCTGCGGCAGCACCCCGAGCGGACGGGTCAGCACCGCGTCCAGCAGGCCGGTGCGCACGTACAGCCGCAGCCGATCCACGTTCCCGATGAGCATGTCACCGCCGGCGAATCCGATGAGCCCGAGCCCGGTCATCAGCAACACCTCGGGCATCGAAGACCCGCCCAGGGCGGGGGTGACCCGGAAGAACACCAGGATCGCGGCCACGTCCAGCAGCGCGGAGAAGGCGTTGGCCAGCGCGTCGATCACGAAGGACGTCCGGTACTGGGTCTGGCTACGTACCTGGGCGAGCAGCAACCGCCAGTAGACCGCGCACCGCGCCACCCGGCGGGCGATCAGCTCAGCCACCTTGGATCACCAGCCGGCGCACCGCCCGGCGCTGGGTCAGCCGGCACACGGTGAGCATCACGGTCAACCACAGCAGCTGATCGAGAAGGATCAGCAGTTGCCCCGACCGCCCGCCGTACTCCACCCACACGTCCAGCGGGGCCTGCAGCAGCGCCGGGAACGGGGTCCCGATCCAGAGTGTCAGCTGCGCCCAGTCCGGCAGGAACCGCAGCGGGAAGATCAGCCCCGCAAGCATCGGCGCCGCGGTCGACCACACGGCCATCACCCCGCGGACGTCCAGCAGCCAGAACGAGGTCAGATTCAACAGATGGCGGCACGCGAAGCAGGTCGTCACGGCCAGCAGCACGCTGAGCCCGAACATCGGGTACGTCAGCCATCGCTCCGGCACGTAGAACGGAAACAGCATGGCGCCGACGGCGACGGGCGCCGCGAAGCGCACCAGCACCGCGTGGCCGGCGCGCCCCAGGTCGGCAGCCAGGTACGCCCACAGCGGATCGATCGGACGCAGCAGGTCAGCGGTCACCTCGCCGGTGCGGACCCGGTCGGCCAGGTCGGTGTCGCCCCAGAACAGCACCACGCCGATCAGCCCCTGGCCCAGCCACACGTAGCTGGAGAGCATCGCGTCGTCGTAGCCCGCCGCGACCCCGCCCGCGCCGGCGGCGACCGCGAACAGCACGTACACCCGGAGGAAACCGAACACGGTGTTGGTGACGATCGACGCGTACGTCGCCTGCCGGTACGCCGACCACCGCCGGAACCCGGCGCCGGCGAGCGCGACGAAGGCCCGGATATCCCCAGACCGCGACGGATCGCCAGGTTGCGCTGGATCGCCAGACCGCGCTGGGCCGCCCGACCGCGACGGGTTGGAGATCCCGGGAGCCACCTCAGTCGGGCGGCAGCAAGCTCATCTGGTACTCCACCCGCTCATCCTCGAGCAGCTCCACGGCGACCACGCCGCTCTCGGCGAGCGCCCGCCACTCCTGCCCGATCCAGGACTCCGCGTCTGACTGGCTCCCGAAGGCGCTGCTCGGGCCATCCACCGACTTGCCGTTGGCATCCTGATACCGCCACGTCCACGGCATGGGTCACACTCCTCGACTGAAGGTGCGGGCTGTGGTGAGAAGAAACTCTGCCGGCGTTAGTGAGAATGGCCTCGCCGGCGGGGACGCCAGCTCTGACAGCCTAGCTTCAGGGGCGGATCGGTAGCGTCAGGGAACCCTCCCCAGCCCCGGCGTGGCGAGCTCGTCCCCCAGGAAGACTCGTCCCCAAGGAAGAGTCGTCAGGAAGACAGGAAGCTGATGCGCACATTGGTGCTGGGCGGCATCCGCTCCGGCAAGTCCGGGTACGCCGAAGGGTTGCTGGACTCCGCGAGCTCGGTCAGCTATCTGGCGACCGCCGCCGTCCGGCCCGACGACGCCGAGTGGCAGCGCCGGTTGCTCGCTCACCAGCGACGACGCCCCGCTCACTGGCACACCCACGAGTACGGCCACCGGCCCGAGGCCTTGCCCGACGCGGTCGGCGAAGGGCCCGGGAAGGCGCTGCTGATCGATGATCTCGGCGGCTGGGTGACGGCGCTCCACGACGCCGCCGGGTGGCACGGCGAACCCGTCGCCGCGCCCTGCCACGCTCTCACCCGGGCCCTGGCGAAGGCGCCGGCGGACTCGAACGTGGTGCTGGTCAGTCCCGAGACGGGCCTTTCGCTGACCCCCGACAACCCGGTCGCCCGGAGGTTCGCCGACGCTCTCGGCGCGGTGAATCAGCACGTGGCCGAGGCTTGTGACCGGGTGGTGATGGTGATTGCCGGTCAGCCGCTGTGGATCAAAGGCGGCGCT
>JBOGDL010000197.1:0-3328 GCA_050701815.1 Micromonosporaceae bacterium
GCGGTCGGCCAGGCGAGGGGGAGCAGCGACCAGGAGATCCTGCGCGCGGTGATCCTCGGCGTGGAGACCGTGGTGCGGATCGGGGCGGTGGTGAACCCGTCTCACCGCGGCCGGGGCTTTCACCCGACGGCCACCTGCAACCCGTTCGGGGCGGCGGTCGCCGCGGCGTGCCTGTTGGGCGCCGACCGGCAGCAGATGCTGTGGGCGCTGGGGCTCGCGGGAAGCATGGCGGGCGGGCTGTACGAGTTCCGCAACGAGGGCGCCATGTTGATGGCGCTGCACGGCGGCTGGCCCGCGTCGTCCGGGGTGACCGCGGCGTACCTGGCGATGTCGGGTTTCACCGGGCCCAGCACGGTGCTTGAGGGGCCCGAGGGATTCTTCCGGGCCTTCGCCGACGAGTCCGACCCCCAGAAGCTGATGCCGGCCCGAAGCGCGACCCTCGGCATCGAAGAGGTGTCGCTGCGGCCGTACTGCGCCTGCCGGTACGCCCACGCCGGAGTCGACGCGCTGCAGCGGATGGGCGCGGTCGGCGGCGGCGTGAACCCAGACCAAGGCGTTGACCCCGACCAGGTGGAACGGGTCACGGTGTGGACCCACCGCACCGCCGTGGAGCAGGAAACCGAGCCGACCACGCTGGTGTCGGCCCGGCTGAGCACCTGTTTCACGATCGCGTTGGCGATGGTGCACGGTCCCCGGCTGTCCGAGGTGACCGAGGCCGACCTCGCCGACACCCGGGTGCTGGACCTGGCCCGCCGGGTCGAGGTGCTCGAAGACCCCGAACTCACCGCGCTGTTCCCGAAGCGTTGGCCGTGCCGGGTACGGGTGCGAATGCGTGACGGCGAGGTGCGCGAGCAACGGGTCGACATCCCCAAGGGCGAGCCGGACAACCCGTTGACCGCTGCGGAGCTGGAACAGAAGTTCCGCCGTCTGGCGGAGCCGTCGCTGGGCGCCGGTCGGGCCGACCGCGTGATCGGCGCGGTGCTGGACGGCCGGGGCAGCGGCGGCGCCGCCCTGGCCTCGGTGCTGGAGTCTTCGGCGCTCGCCGCCGAGGAAGGAGAAGTGGCGTGACCTTGACGAGCAGGCTCGGCGAGCACTTCAGCGGGCTCAAGCCGGCCCAGCAGCCTGATGCGGGCATCGCGGAGATGAAGCGGCTGCTGCTCGACTATCTGGGCGTGGCTCTCTCCGGCAGCCAGGCTGACTCTGGCCGGCTGGCCGGGGACTTCGCGGTCGAGATGGGAGGCGTGCCGCAGGCCACGGTGATCGGCCGCGCCGATCGGGTCCCGGCCGTGCACGCCGCGTTCGCGAACGCAGTGGCGCAGCACAGCATCGAACTCGACGACGTGGACGACGAGGCGTTGTTCCACTACGGCCCGCCGGTGATCTCGGCGACCCTGGCGGTGGCTCAAGCTGTGCGGGCAAACGGCGCCGACACGCTGGGCGCCGCGCTAGCCGGCTGCGAGATGACCAACCGGCTCAGCCGCGCTGTGAACCCGGCGCTGCGAGACCGTGGCTTTCACACCACGCCAACCTGTGGCGTGTTCGGGGCGGCGGTCGCCGCCGGACGGCTGTTGGCGCTCTCCCCGGAACAGATGACCAGCGCGCTCGGGCTCGCCGGAGCGCAGGCCTCCGGGTTGATGGAGATGTACGGCACCTCGATGCAGAAGCGTGTCAACCCCGGGCCGGCCGCCCGTAACGGGGTGACCGCCGCGATGCTGGCGCAGCGCGGGTTCACCGGCGCCGACACCGTGATCGAAGGCGAACGCGGCTTCGCGGCGGCCTTCAGCGACAGCTTCGATCCGAGCCAGCTGACCGACGGCCTCGGCGTCGAGGTCCCCGTGACGGTCGAGTACAAGCCGTACTCCTGCGCCCGGCCGATCCACAACGCGATCGACTGCGCGCTGCGGCTGCGGCAGGAGCACGGGATCGAGCCGGCGGACATCGAGGCCGTGACCGTGGCCAGGCACCCCGCTTGGGCGCACTACCACGTGAT
Source organism: Micromonosporaceae bacterium (assembly GCA_050701815.1). Taxonomy (GTDB): domain Bacteria; phylum Actinomycetota; class Actinomycetes; order Mycobacteriales; family Micromonosporaceae; genus WHSM01. The sequence continues at coordinate 1,991 of JBOGDL010000197.1, forward strand.
CAACCGGCCCCGGACGTACCACGAGGCCCAGGTGAGCCTGCCGTGGTCGGTGGCGGTGGCGTTCGCCGACGGCGCCGCCCTCCCCGAGCAGTACGCCGGGCGCCGGCTTCAGGACGCGACGGTGATGTCGCTGGCGGAGCGGGTCATGATCGAAACGGACGACTCGCTCAAGCGCGGCGTCTCCTGCCGCATGACCGTCACCACCCGAGCCGGCGCGGCGAGTCCTGCCCGAGCGGCGGAGAGCGGGCCATTGGTCGCCGAAGTCGACTACCCGAAGGGTTCCACCCGCAACCCGATGTCGGACGCGGAGCTGACCGACAAGTTCCGAATGCTCACGGCGCCGGTGCTGCCGCCGCGACAGGCCGAACAGCTCGCGGAGCTGGTGTTCGCCGCCGATCAGGTGGCCGACGTCAACCAGCTGATCGAGCTGACCCACCCGCCGTCGTAGGAGACCGCTGTGGAACGCGAGGATCTGCTGCTTGAGGGCGCGCTGGACATCCACGCGCACGGCTACCCCGAGTTCACCCTCGGGATGCCACCCCGGGTGGACAACCTCGAATGGGCGCGCCTGGCCGCCGAGTCCCGGATGCGCGGCTTCGTGGTCAAGTCGCACATCTGGCCCACCGCGGCGCCGGTGCACATGCTGCGCAAGGTGCAACCCGAACTCGACATCTTCGGCAGCATCACCCTCAACCCGCCGGCCGGGGGACTGAGCCCGGTCTCGGTGGAGATGGCGGCCCAGATGGACGCCAAGGTGGTGTGGATGCCGACCTGGTCGGCGCGGCACGACCCTCCGAAGCACAGCATCTACCTGGAGCGGATGCGGCCCTGGATCACCTCGCTGGACCCGTCCCGGGTGCAGGGCGAGGATTCCCTGACCATCCTGGACGACGTCGGGAACCTGCTCCCGGAGGTACGGCAGATCCTCGAGATCTGCCAGCGGCACAACGTGACGGTCGCGAGCGGGCACCTGCCGATCGGCGCCAGCCTGGTGCTCTGCCGGGCAGCCCGCGAGCTCGGTGTGCGGTTCGTGCTGACCCACCCGCTGAGCGGTTCGGTGGGAGCGCCGATCGAGGACCAGCTCGAGGTGGCTCGTAACGGTGGCTTGATCGAACACGTCCTGATCGGCTGCATGCCGATGCACCAGCGGGCCGACCCGCGCGCCATCGTGGAAGCCGTCGAGGCGGTGGGCCCGGAGCACTGCGTGATGGCCAGCGACGCGGTGGAGGCCTGGAACCCGCCGGCGCCCGAGGTGATGCGGATGTTCATCGCCACGATGCTCGCCCTGGGCGTGAAAGAAGACGCCGTGCACCTGATGACCCACGACAACCCGGCGGC
>JBOGDL010000198.1:0-4827 GCA_050701815.1 Micromonosporaceae bacterium
CCATGACTCGGGTAGATGGCCTGGTAGGACACGCGGGATTGGCTTCCCTGCGTGCGGCAGCCTGTGGCAGGATCACATCTCAACGGGGTCTCCCGTCCGCCCAATTACCCTCGGAGTCAGCTATGAACCCTCGCAAGATCCGCTTATGGGCGGTGCGTGTGCTGCTGTCCGCCGGGGTAGCCGCCGCTGCGTTAGGTTTCACGGTCGCCTCAGGCGCGCTCGATGCGCCAGCGCCAGGGACATCACCCGAGGCCGGCACTGTGATCGTCACCGGAGAGCCAGGTTGGGGATAGTGTCCGCGGCGCTCGTTGAGCGCTGACTGACACACGCCATGCTGCGGCCCGCAGGTAGGGGTAACTCTTGGGTTCTGCGCGCTTGACTCCGACATCCGCTCCGCTGCGGCCCGGACCTGGCGCGGCCTATGTATGGCCCCTGATAGGTGCACTTGCCGTATTTGTATTACTAGTTTTCACTTTCCGGGGCTGGTGGTCGTGGCGGGCGGTCACTGAAACTCCGTTGGATCTTCTGCTGTTCGCCGCGCTCTTCTTCCTCGCCAGCGCCGCACATCTGAAGATTGACATTCGGCGGCAGCACTACACGCTCTCATTCTCGGAGATGCCGCTGGTGCTTGCGCTGTTTTACGCTGAGCCGCTGAGCCTCTTGATCGCGAGGACGGTGGCTGCGGGGCTGTTTTACACACAGCAGCGCTATCCGGCACAAAAGGCCGCTTTCAACACGGCCACAGCCGCTACCGCGGCGACGATCGCTCTCATGATCGCGAACACCCTCGGGCTGGGCGCGCCCACATCGCCTGGGTCGTGGGCGATCAGCTACGCCGCGGTTGTCCCAGCAGTAGCCAACAGCGCACTGTTGGTGCTCATCGTGATCACGCTGGTGCAGGGTCCGCCTACGCAAGCTGAAGCTGTTCGAACGACCTTCTCGACGATGGTGGCGGCTGTCCTCAACACCACGCTGGGAATCCTGGTGGCCCTGGTGTTCGAGGTGAGTTCCTGGACCATCCTGCTGTTGATTCCAGTCGTGATCGCGGTGGTGCTGGTCTATCGCGGCTACACCAAGTTCGTACGGCAGCAGTCGCGTTTGGCGGAGCTGTACGAGCTGACACGTGCCGTGGCCGGCTCCCGGCAGGACGGCACACTGGCAGACCAGTTGCTCACCCGTACCCGAAAACTGCTCAATGCTGAGTCGGCCACGCTGTGGCTGCCACCCCGTGGCCGGTACCAGGAGGTGCTGCTCACCGCGCGGGCTGACAACACCGGATTGCTTGACAGTTCGGGAACCCCGCATGAGCTGAGGCGACGGGCTTTGGCGGCCGGGGCAACCGTGGCCGCGGGCCCGAAGCAGGGCGACCCGGAGCACCGCAGCATCTTGCGGCGGGTGGGAGTCAAGGATGTGGTGATCGTGCCGCTGTCCTCCGGCTCCGCGGTGGTGGGGTGTCTGGAGGTGGCGAACCGGTTGGGCGACCTGGAGCGCTTCCGGGCCGAGGATGTGCAGCTTCTGGAGACGCTCTGCGCGCACGCCGCGGTGGCGGTGGAGAATTCCCGGCTGGTTGACCGGCTCGAGTTCGACGCGTACCACGACGCTCTCACCTCGTTGCCTAATCGACACCGGGTGACCTCCGCCTTGGAGGAAGCGGTGAAGGTGCGGGCCCCAGGTGAGGTGGTGGCCGCATTGCTGATTGACGTGATGGGAATGCGTGACGTCAACGACTCCCTGGGCCACCCCACCGGAGACCAGCTGCTGGCCGAGGTGGCTCGGCGTCTGGCCGCCGCGGCTCCGGATGGCGCTTTGGTGGCTCGGGCTGGCGGCGATGAGTTCTGCGTGCTGGTGCGAATCGCCGACGTCGACGCCGCGACCGAGTTGGCGGCCGCGCTGCGCTCGACGATGCGCGTCCCGTTTGTGCTGGACAAGCTCACCCTGGACGTGGATGTCTCGGTCGGCCTCGCGGTGCATCCTGATCACGGAGCCGAGCCGGAGAACCTGTTGCAGCGAGCCGAGGTCGCCGGGTACGCCGCGAAGTCCAGCTCCTCGGGGGTTCGGGTCTTCAATCTGGGTTTGGAGTCACGGTCGGTGCGACGGCTGGGCCTCGCTGGTGACCTGCGCCGGGCCTTGGAGAACGGGGAGGTGGAGGTCTATTTCCAGCCCAAGATCGCGATCACGGGTCGCGGCGTCGCCGGGGTGGAATGCCTGGCGCGTTGGGAGCATCCGGCGTACGGGTCGGTGGCGCCCGAGGACTTCACCAGGGTTGCCGAGCACACCGGTCAGATGAGCATGCTCACAGAGGTGGTGCTTCGGGAGGGGCTGCGGCGTTGCCGGGAATGGGCGGAGGAGGGGCGCCCGCTCGGGATCTCGGTCAACCTCTCGCCCCGCGCGTTGGTGGATTCAAACCTGCCGTCGTACCTGGAGTCGTTGCTCCGGGAGGAGGCGGTGCCGGCCGACCGGCTGACGTTGGAGATCACCGAGGCGGGGGTGATCGGTGGGGCTGAGAAGCCGCTGCCGATGCTGCGTCGGTTGCATGAGCTCGGGGTCCGGCTGTCCGTGGACGACTTCGGCACCGGGAACTCGTCGCTGTCGTACTTGCGGCGGCTGCCCGTGCACGAGGTCAAGATCGACCGTACGTTCGTCCAGGGCATGGCCACCGATTCTGGTGATCTCGCGATCGTGCGGGCGGTGGTTGACCTCTCCCGGCACTTCGGGTTCACCGCGGTCGCGGAAGGCGTCGAGAGCGAGCTGACGCTCTCCTTGTTGGAGGAGATGGGCTGCGACGTGGGCCAAGGGTTCTTCTTCTCGCGACCGTTGCCGTACCAGCGCCTGCAGACCTGGTTCACGGCCCACACCGAGCTTGAGGCCACGCCCGCAGGCGAGGTGCGGCGGCTCCGTGCGGTGCCGTGAATGGTTTCCCGCGGCGGCGTGACGGGTCCGTCAGGGCTGAGGCCAGGCCGCCTGCCCAGCGCTGGGAAACTTGTTCCGACGCGCTGAGGCAACCCGCTCGGCACAGCCTCCGCGAGGCGTGTACTCTTATCGCGGCGCAGGCCCCTTTAGCTCAGTCGGCAGAGCGTCTCCATGGTAAGGAGAAGGTCTACGGTTCGATTCCGTAAAGGGGCTCGAGAGTTGGGGAATCCGCTTGTGGCGACACAAGCCGCATCTCATTGATGCAACACAGGGGCTGAGCCCCTGTGCCCCACAGTTCAGTCAGGCGAGACTCACGTGACTCAGCTTGACGATTGCCGCGGTGATGACGGGTTGTCCCGAATTCCTCGGCATGCGGCGGTGTAGCTCAGGTGGTAGAGCAAACGGCTCATAATCGTTGTGTCGCCGGTTCGAGTCCGGCCACCGCCACCAACTCGCTGTGGATTGGCCGCGGTGAGTGGATCAGACATTTCCACCTGGTTTTAGCGACCGGCCCTCGGGCCGCTACGCTGGTGGGGTTGTCCCCGAGAAGTTCCAGCAGGAAGGCGCTCCGCCGTGGCTAAGGTGACCGACGTACGTCCCAAGATCACTATGGCGTGTGTGGAGTGCAAAGAGCGCAACTACATCACGCGCAAGAACCGCCGGAACGACCCGGACCGGATGGAGCTGAAGAAGTTCTGCCCGCGCTGCGGCAAACACACCGCGCACCGCGAGACCCGCTGAGCCAAGTCGCCCCGCCCGGATGACACTCGATCCCTCCCACATTGGTCGCAGCTGCCAGCTGACCGAGCCGTACGAGGTGGGCAGAGAAAAGATCCGAGAGTTCGCGTTCGCGATCGGCGACAGCAACCCGGTCTACCACGACCCGGAGGCCGCGAAGGCGCTTGGCCACCCGGACGTGATCGCGCCGCCGACGTTCCCCATTGTGTTCACCTTCGCGGCGAGCAACCCGTTGTTGGAACAGCTTGGGGTCGAACTCAGTCAGGTGGTGCACGGGGACCAGCGGTTCGCGTACACCCGTCCGATCCATCCCGGCGACCGGCTCGCCTGCGCCGTCGAGATTGAGAACATCCGGGCGATGGCCGGCAACAGTCTGCTCACGATGCGAGCCGTTGTCACCACGACCGAGGACGAGCCTGTGGTCACCGCCTGGTCCACTCTGGTGGTACGGGTCTCACAGCAGCCGGTCGGCGGTCAGCGGCCGGCAGGGACCGAGGGGGCGGTATGAGCCTCGAAGTGGGCGACCAGATCCCAGAGCGGACGTTTCAGGTCACCCGTGACACGTTGGTGCGGTACGCGGGCGCGTCGGGCGACTTCAACCCGATCCACTGGAGTCAGCGGGTCGCCACCGGGGTTGGGCTGCCGAACGTGATCGCGCACGGGATGCTCACCATGGGGCTGGCCGCCCGCGCCCTCACGGACTGGCTCGGCGACCCAGCCGCGTTGCAGGAGTACGCGGTGCGCTTCTCCAAGCCGGTGGTGGTGCCTGACGATGACTCCGGCGCCGAGGTGACCGTGACAGGCATGGTGAAGCGCAAACTGGACGATGGCCGGCTGCAGGTCGAGCTGACCGCGAGGTCGGCGGGGGAGAAGGTGCTGGGCCAGGCCCGCGCCACGCTGCGGCTCGCATCTCACGCCGACGCCGCCGTCTAGCCCACCGGCTAAATCAGAGGCGTCGCCTCTCCCTGCTGCCTACCCTGGCCGCCATGCAGCTGAGCTATCCCCCCAAGCCAAAGCCTGGCGACAAAGTCGCGGTGCTCTCGCCGTCCCGGGGCCTGCCGGAGCTGTTCCCGGACGTGTACGAGCTGGGCCTGCGCCGGCTCCGCGAGGAGATCCAGCTGGAGCCGGTGGAATACCCGACCACACGGAGGATGGCATCAAGCCCCGCTGACCGTGCCC
>JBOGDL010000199.1:0-8916 GCA_050701815.1 Micromonosporaceae bacterium
CCGGGTGCGCTGGGTGTCCGTTGCGGGGATCTGGGCGTTCACAAGGCGGATGAGTTCGGCGTTCCCCTCGACGTTGACAGGTGCGACAACAGAGGTCGTCGGCGTGTAGACAGGTCGCGAGGCGATCACCGGGGGGATTCGTTCGACGTAGGTGACCCGGTGGAGCACTCGCCAGGTGGGTGAGGTGGCGCGCAGTTGGCGCAGCGCCCGAGCGTTGGGGTCGTTGGACAGCCGCGCCCAGACGGGATCCACGACAGCGGCGAAGTCGAGGCTGTTGGCAGACGACGGAGGCAGGTAGTAGGTCATGAACCGGTAGGCCTTCACCTTGCCGGGCTCTGCACCTGCCCGGAACGCGCCTTTGCCGCCGCCGTACTCGGCGTCCGCTTCCGGGTCGAAGCTGCGCAGGAAGGCATCGCCCACGACCTTGACGTCTAGGTGCAGCGCCTGCTGGTCCGTTGTCTCTCGGCTCACTGTGACATCGACCCGCTGCGTGGTCATGACGTCGAAAGACCAGGTGAACCCGAACTTTTGGAAGAACTCGCCGTCAGTGTGGAAGCCGCCGCCACCGGCTCGGCTGACGAAGCCTGAGTAGGTGCGGGTGCTCGATGCGGAGATGGTCTGCTCCTCCGCGTGGAAGCCGCCGTCCGCGGTCCAGACGTAGCGGTTGACCAGCCCCTGAACCGGCGTGGCCACTGCGACCGCGTCACTGGGCTCTGTCGAGAAATCTTGTGACAACGCGCGCCGCGCGTCGGATAGGCCGGTGTCCCACCCGTGCGCTTTGCGCTCGGGGTCGAACTGCCCGGCTACGCCTTGGGCGCGTGCCTGCTGCTGTTCGAGGCGCGCCGCCAGGGCGTATGCCTCGACCGGCTTGAACAGACTGCCGCGCCGGACGTCAGCGTCCGGATAGTCGGGGTCGTTGCCTAGGCCGACCTTTCCGTCGAGCGTGCCATTCTTCGTGTGGCGCCGGCGGATCGGGAACACGAGGATGTTCCGGTCGGGCGGAATGGCCGGGTTCGGCAGGACGATTGTGCCGACCGAGGCGCCTGTGGGTCCGAATGTGAGGGCGTAGAAGTCCGCCGTCAGTGATTCCACCAGCGCGTAGCCGCCGTTGTCGACGAGGAAGCGACGGCCGATGGCCGGGGCGAGGTACCGGTCGGGGTCCTTCTGGTGAGGCTCCCAGTCCCCGTTGACTCCCATCGTGTCTCGCTGGCTGGCGCTCCAATTGGACTGCAGCTGCTGCCCATCACCGCCCCCCAAGGCGCCGAGTCCCTTAACCACCGCCTGTGCAACACCCTTCATCGTGAGGGTGTCCGTGATTACGCTGAACGGCCCCGCGTTCACACCGAGGTCGGTATGGGACTTGACCCCGAAGAGACCAAACGCGCCGCCCGACTCGACCTGAGTGGCGTGTGACGAGCTGGACGTGAAGGTCACGGTCTCCGCAGCCTCCTGGACCAGCGTGACCGTCGCGGTGTCGAGATAGTTAGGCCAGACCAGGCTGCTCAGGTAATAGGGCCTCGTCAGGTTCTCGCTGGGGACTGGCGGCGCGCCTTCGATGTAGCCGATGAGGGTCGGGTCGGTCTGGACCTGGCCGAGGTAGGTGAGCTGCAGCTCGCCGATCTGGACGGCGCGGGCCAGGGTCTGGTCGGGGTCTACGACGTACTGTCGCTTGAGCACGCCACGCTGGCTCGCGGAGCCGACGCCTTGTGCGTCGGCATAGCTGCCGACGGCGATGCGGCCCGGTGCGGATTGGCTGAGGTCGTTAACCATGCCGCCGTACACGTTGCGGACGTACGGTCCCTCGTTCGACATCGGCGCTGTGGAGGCGCTGAGACGCACGGACGGCAATGCCGGCGTGATGTCGTTCTGCCCCCCCGTGATGTCGGCGCCATGCGCGCTGAAGTCCCAGCAGGCGATCAGCGACTTCTCGTCCCCCCAGCGGGGCACATACATCTGGTCCTGAATGGTCTCCAGTGAGCGCGCCTCGTCGAACAGCGCCAGCTGCGCGATGTCGCCGGTCAGGCCGGCGATGGGTTTCGTCGCCGGATCTGTCGGCGCCCCCAGCGTGAACTGAGCGCGCGTGACCCGCTCAAGTGCTGCCTCGGCTTTGGTGATCCGTCCGACTTGCGCGCCGTTGGCCACGAAACTCAGTGTCGAGGTCGCGGCCAGCGACGCGCGCATGGCCGTGGTGCTGAGCGTGGCCTCGATGCCACCGACGCTGTCGGGCGCGAGCCGCCCGGACTCCTCGCGAAACGCCCACTGGGCAGCCAGTCCCGACGGGGATCGCCGTTGCGGCGCTCGCGGGTGATCCTCAGGGAACAGCGTCTCCTCGCTCGGCGCTGTGTCCCACACGCGCACCTCGCCGAGCGTGGCGTGGAGGTTAGCGAAATCCTCGTCCGGCATCGGCGCCGCGCCCGGGATAGGCGCGTACGCCGCGCCGATGGTGACGCTGTTCTGGGACGTGCGCAGCTCGATGGACGTGACGTGGGCGACCGATCCGGAGCTGACGCCGACCTCGGCGCCGTCCTTGTAGAGGGTGATCGTCCACTCGGCGCTCGGTGTGGAAGCCGTCGTCACGCTGCGCGAGGCGAAGACGACCGCGACGTGGTGGGTCAGCCCGTCGCGTAGAGCCGCTCTCGAGCTGCGGGCCGTGACGGTCTGGGTAGTGCCCACGGCATCGGAGTTGATGACCACTGAGAAGTTCATCTCGCCCGCATCGTCGACCCAGAAGTTGAAGCTCTGGTCATCGGGGGTAGCGGCCTCCGCCCAGCGAGCCATGATCGTCCCCACCGGGCCGGACACGTCCGGTCGCACCTGGATCCACGCGTCAATGGCGAAGTTCCCCGCCGCGGCAAGGGCTTCGGCCGGCCCGCAGTCGACCCAGTCCCGGCGCCCACGGTCAAACGAAGCCTTGGGATTCATGTCGAGCGCGCCGCCCGACCGATAGATGAGGGCCAGGTGGTTCCAGCGGCCATTGGCCAGCATCGCGTCAGCCTCGACGGTGGGGAGCCCAGCAACCGATGCCACCACCGACAGGAAGAATGAGTCGTCGTCGGCGCAAATGCGCTGCTTGGAGGAGCAGAACAGTGGCGCGTCCCAGTCAGGTCCCGTGATCTGAGCGGTGTTCTTCACATGCTTCTCGGTCGGACCGCCGTTCACGATGGCGCTCAGCGGCCAGTTCCCGAGCAGGCCCGGTTCCGACCCACTCATGCTGGTGAACCAGGTCCGCCGGATGTCGGCGGCGGACCGCGCGTGCGACCAGTAACGCAGCTGGGCCAGGCTCCCGTAAATGGTCGCGTCGTCGGTCGTGTTCGCCCCGATGATCAGGAACGCGCCTGCCTGGTGTTGCAGCTCGACCGCGTCGAAGGTGTCGGTGACATCGGCGTCGATCATCAGTTGCAGTGACCACCGGTGGTCGGCAGAGTTTTGCACGCCGACCAGAGCAAGATGCGACCACGTCGGCAGGTGCTCGTCGTCAACCGCGGGCACTGGCACGCTGCTGGAGTAGACGTGGGCCTGGGAACTCTCGTCGAGGGCGACGACGTGCACGTGGCGGTCGGCGCTCAAACCGACCATGAGGAACGGGGAACGGCCCTCTCGACCCAGCTGGATCACACCACCGATGGGGGTCACCCCACCGGAGATGGCCGGCCCCGCCGCCGCATCGGGCTTGACCCAAAACTCCCACGTGAACCCTCCGGTCGGCATGAAGTCCACATGGTTGCTGGTCCCAGTCTGGAAATAGGAGGAGTCCTTCATCCCGGGAGCCTTGGCATAGCTGTGCCCCTGTACGACCTGCTGGCTCTCCAACGCCACCGCGTAGTCCAACGCCGGCGCCCCTTCCGGCACGGGAGTCTTGTCGTCGAGGAACGTCACGACTCGTTGACGCCTTCCGACCCTGGGGCGGACCCAGGTTTCCAGGGTCCAGTCGCGCTGAGGCCTCAGGTTGGCGCTGACCGGCGTCACCCCGTCGTCTTGCGCCATCGGAACCACGGCGTTGGTGTTTTGCGTGAACGAGCACTGCCACTGGGGCGCCTGGCGGATCCACACCCCGCTCACGAGCGGGTCGGCATCGCCATGGGCGTGCAACGACCGCGACGCAGACGCCTCGGTGTCGTCGGCGGCTGTGTTCTTCACGTAGGCCGTGGCCCCAGCCGAGGGCCGTGACGACGCTGCCAGGAAGCCCACCATCCCCTCCAGGAAACGCCTTGTCGGAACCAGCTCCCGCATCTCGTCAACAGGGTGCAGCGGTTCGAGCCGCGGGGGGCGCCCTTGCCGCCCGGCGGTGTACGAGCCGGTGGCCACCGCGACGCCAGCGACGTCGAGCACAGGCAGCAGCACGTCGAACAACACGGCCGTCGCCGCCAGTGGCATCCGACCCACGGGCGACGTCGTCGGCATCACATTGCCGCCGGCGGTCTCGGCCGAGATCCCTAAGCCAAGCGTTTTGAACGTGTCGTTGCTCCGCAGCCTTTCCACGAAGCAGTCGACGTCCGCGGGCAGGTCTCGGATTGACACCTCGCCCGGAGGCTGGTCACGGTCCGGCTTAGGAGTGATGAAGGTGACGTCGAGCGTGCCCGCGGCGCCGCTTGCGACCGTGATCTTCATGTCGGAGACGCTCGGGTGGGTCCCAAGCGAGTAGAGCACCACCGGAGCGGGGATTCCCACCGCATCGGTCACGAGCCCGAACAGCGGCGTCCCGCCGGGATCGGGCGGGTATTCGTAGCGGCGCGGTGCTGCTGAGCCGTCGAACACGTCGCCGAGCGCGGCAGGATCTCTCGGCACGTTCCGCCAGGTGACCGCGAGCGGGCCACGCTCGAGTGGCGCAAAGTGGAAGGCGTAGTCTTGGCCGCTCCCGTCGGCGCTTGTCGAGACGGTCACCGAGTGCAGCGGCAGCTCGCCGCGAGTCGACACCACGGTCACCTTTGGTGGCGTCGCGGCCTCGGGGCTGTCGGTTGGCGCGCCGTTGGATTTGAGGGGCAGGCGAGCGATCGGGCGCGTGCCCGCGTAATCGTAGAAGGGCGTGGCGCCCGAGAGCACTTCCGGATCTGCGGAGTCATCCGACGCCTTGCCGTTTAACACGGCCATGAACGTCTCTAAGCTGCGTGGCGTCGCCTGCCAGATCTCACCAGAAAGGCCGGAGGCTGGCGGGTACGTGATGTGGACGGTGCACAGGTCCGGCTCGGCTGGGCCGTCGGCGAGCCGACCGTCGCTGACGGCCACCGTGGCTCCGCTCATGATGCAGCCGCTCTGCAAAGCGATGAACTCGACGACCCCAGCCTCTTGCTCGCCTTCTGTCTTCCATGGCGCCGACATGACCAGCCGATTGGCTCGAGCGTCGAACTGCGCCACCATCGCCTGCGGCTGCGCCGGGTCGAGCGAACTCCACCGATCAAAGGGCGGCGTCGGCGGCGGGCCCCCGTAGTAGAGGTGAACGATGCCGTCATCGCCGAAATGGAAGATCGGTGACCGGGTCGGCTGCACCTGTCCCAGCAGCATCGAGGAGACCACAAGCGGAGGCGCCTGCCTCTGTCCCGGTCCTCGCCGGGTCACGGCCTGCACGGTTGCGTGCAGATCGGCAGGCCGTGGGAACGCTGGCGCCGTCGTGTCTGGTGTGAACGTCCCGCCCGTGAGCGTGCCGTCGACGAGCACCAGCGACTGCGCCTCCGGCGGCAGCGCCGGGATGTTCCCTTCGTCGTCGATAGCGAAGTCATAGATGGCCACCGCTTGCCGCAGCCCGGCCCCGCTCACCGGGATGGCGAGCATCAAGTGGCCGGCACGCTGCAGTTCGGCCGCCTCCCCGTCGGGGCCTGACGCCGCCTCGTGCTCTGCGTAGAAGACGAGCGCTGGCGCCAGCCCCCGGATAGGGGTCAGCGGGTCCCCGCCGTCGCGCAGCGTCGGACGCAATGGTGGGTAGGTCACCGCTTCCTCGGTGTAGTCAGTGAGCGCGCCGCCCGACTGACGTGCCTGATGGAGTTGCACCCCCGTTGACGTCGCGACTGCCAAGTACAGGACGCTGACCTCCGCCGCCGCGGTCGGCACTCGGGCGACGTCGAATGCACCGCTGGACACGTCAGTGACTCGGGAAAACTCGATCGTGGGTTCGTAGAAGGGGTCGCCGACAGGGTCCAGATAGGCCTGCCTGTCGATCTCGTCGAGGGGGACGTCACGCAGCCCGCTGCGGCGGAACCGGACTTCCCAGGCCGGCTCGAGGGCGTAACGTTTCGTGCCTTTGCCGTCCACGTCATCGGTCCGAGCCAGCAACCCGAGGCGGTTGAGGAGCACGGTCCCGGCCGAGGACTGACGGTAGACCGACAGGTAGTTACCTTCGCTGACCACTCGGAACGGGGCGTTCGCCGGCTGCACGGGCTCACCCAGCGGCGGGACCGTGAGCAGGTCCATGCCCGCGAGCCGTAGCTCCCGGGCATGGACGGCATTCGCGGTTTCGGCGTTCGCCGGCAGCGAGGTGGCGATCCCCTCCGGGAATCGGTAGCGGTACCAACCATTCCAACCGTCGAGATCGTCGCCTCCAGGCGCCGTGGCCGGGTCGAGAACACGGAAGTACAGCGTGCCCACCGGCACATCGCGTTCACGCGCAATGAGCACCAGGCATTGCTGATGGCTGACGAGCACGGGATCGACCAAGTCGACGCCCCACGCGTTGTCTGAAGGACTGTCGTCGAGGATCCACATGCCACGCACCTCCGAGGCGAAACCGACCGATGGGACGTTCCAGTGCTGAAGTGGGCGCGCGCCATGAATTCGACGCGGGACAGTCGCTACTCGCGGGTCACCGTGAGGTAGACGTAGAGGTACTTGCTCGCCTTCGCTGAGGAGTAGACCGCGTTCGTCTCGCATGTGGCGGTGTACCGGGGGGCGTTCTGCCCGTTGAGGCCGGCGTGGGCATACGGCGAGGGCCCTGACCCCGCCACGTTCAGCCCGTAAATCAGCTTCATCGTGGTCATCCCATCTCCGAACTGATACGAGATGGAGCCGAAGCAGCCGTCCATGGAGCCGTTCCAGGATTTGATGACCCAGAAACCGTCCGCATGGGAATCCGGCGTCTCCCCGGGATTGATCTTGTTGACAGCCGTGTTGACGTACCCGTGGTCATTGGTGCTGTCCGAGTACGTGAGGACACCACCGCTCTTGTTGTCGATGAACCCGATCACCCAGGTGTAGACGCCACACTCCCTCGGTTGAGGCTGAGGGAGCTGCTCACCGGACTCGAGAATCAGCGGCTCGGCGGGCGGCGCGATCATCCCCTCAACGGTGCGGCGCAGCCGGTGTGGCCCCAGGCCAGGCATAGACCGGTACGGGTCAAGGACCAGGAGCTTGGAGTCTCTGTCATACCGAAACTTCGCCCCAAAGCCCGCGTTCTCGGCGATCCCCTCCTTGTCACCAGTGATTCCTCCGCCGTCGGCGCGAAAGACTTCGGCCAGCTTCTGGAAGTCGTCGATGGTGATGTTGGGGATCACGACTTCGGTGTCCTGGTCAGGACTTGGCTCGCGTGAGTTAGCGTCCATGGCTCTGCCTCCATTCCACGGCGACCGACACATTCTGTGTCTGAGCCGTAGCAAATTGTGCTGAGTACGTCACCGTAGACGAGGTCTCTCCACTTTGGACATCACTGGATAGCAGGGCGAATTTACAGAAAGGCTGCGAAATGCCTTTGTGGCAACAATTACAAGACGTGTGTATTGCGCTACCGACCGTAAGTCATGTAGCGACTCCCTCCCAGCCCGCGCGACTCCCGGGGATCCCACAACGGTCACGAAGGTGTTCGTACTGTGCCCTCTTCGAGTGGGCGGGCCGCTAGGTCCCAAGGCCGACATCACGCCAGTGCACGGCGGCCGCGAGCGGTCGCGCGACAACAATCCCGACGAGCGGGATCGCGGACAGGTGCACACACAGCGGCGTCTGCGTCAGGTCTGCGACCACCGTCGCCGAAATTGCCAGATCACCACTAGCGCGGACGACACCTCGATACACGAGTCCACCCGAATTGGCTTGCGGGCTCATGCAAATGTCGTGACCAGCACCACCTGGGACTCAACACCACTTGAGGTCGTTCACGTGGGGAGACGGAGAGGTTGATGAAGCTGACCCGGAGGCGTCGGGGGATCATCGTGTTGGTGGTGGTCGCCGCCGTGTCCGCCTTGGTGGCGCCCTCTCTTGCCAGCACCCGGCAAGAGCAGAAACAGGCAGCGTCCCGAGTAGACGCAGCAGGAGGTGGGGGGATCTTCGTGCGCGGCAACGAGGTGCGCCGACGAACCTCCGACGGCAACAGCCACAAGTTCAAGACGCGCGGCATCATCGTCGAGGGTTTCCAATTCCCGCTCGAAGCGATGCGCGCCTGCCGCACCAAACCAGGAATCGGCCCCAAAGCCGTGGCGGCGGCGAACACGTTCTGCGAGCGCCACGTCAAAGCCCAGGACTACTACTTCCACCGAGGCGAATACGCAACCGACCCGCTGGATGCCATGGACCTCGCGAAGCGGAACTGGAAGGCCAACACGGTCCGGTTCAACCTGGGTCAGGCAATGCTCGATCCCAAGTCGGCGCTGTTCAATCGGCGCGACGCCGACGGCGCCCGCTGGGGGGAGACCTACCTGCGGAACCTCAAGCGGGCGGTGGCCAGCGCACGCGGCAAGGGCATGGTGGTCCAGCTCGCGCTGTTCAACTATGACCGCCTCAAGGCCGCCGAGAACGTCTGGGTCGGAGATCGCGGCATCGGCTCGTACGACAAGAAGTCCGGGGTTCCGACGTTCCGGACCAAGCGGGCGATGCAGCGGCTCGCGACCGCGTTCAAAGGCGACGACGAGGTGTTGCTGGAGGTCTACAACGAGCCGTGGGGCAACAACACCTCGTACGTCAAGGGCAACTCCTCACGACCCGGCGTGAACGAGATCGTCA
>JBOGDL010000200.1:0-8872 GCA_050701815.1 Micromonosporaceae bacterium
GGCGCCTCTTCCAGGACGGCGTGCACGTTGGTGCCGCCGATGCCGAACGAGCTGACTCCGGCACGCCGCGGTGTCGCGCCGGCCGACCATGGCCGCCTCGTCGTGTTGACCGTGAACGGGCTGCTGCCGAAGTCGATCGCGGGGTTCGGCTGCTCCAGGTGCAGGCTGGGTGGGATCTCGCCATGGCGCAGCATCAACGCCACCTTGATCAGACCGGCGATCCCGGCCGCGGTGTCGGTGTGACCGATGTTGGTCTTCACTGACCCGATCGGACAGTCGGCCACCCGGTCGCTGCTGCGCCGGTACGCCTTGGTCAGCGCGGCGATCTCGATCGGGTCCCCCAACGGGGTTCCGGTGCCGTGGGCCTCCACGTACCCGATATCGGCGGCGGAGACCTCCGCGAACGCCAGCGCCTCGGCGATCACCTCGGCCTGCGCCGCGACGCTGGGGGCGGTGTACCCCACGGAACGGTGGCCCTCATTGTTGATCGCCGAGCCCTTGAGCACCGCGTAGATCTGATCGGAGTCTGCGAGCGCGTTCGACAGCGGCTTCAACACCACCACACCGACCCCGTTTCCGGGCACCGTGCCAGCGGCCCGGTGGTCGAATGCGCGGCAGTGCCCGTCCGGGGCCAGGATCATGCCTTCCTGATGCAGGTACCCGGTGCGTTGCGGCAGCGAGATCCGGGCCGCTCCGGCGATCGCCATCCGAGACTGCCCCAGCAGCAGGCTCTGGCACGCCAGGTGCACCGCGGCCAGGCCGGTGGAGCAGGCGGTGTGCACGTTCATGCTCTCGCCCCGCAGCCGCAGCAGGTACGAGACCTTGGTGGCGAGGTTCTCCGCGCTGGCGCTTCCCATCCCCTCGTACGCCGAGGCCGGGTCGCTCGCCATGTGGCTGAGCAACGCCAGCTGATGCCCCGAGGACGCGGCGCCGGCGTACACCGAGATCCGATCGGGGCAGCGTCCCGGGTCGTACCCGGCGTCCTCCAGGGCGGCCCACGCCAGTTGCAGGAAGACCCGCTGCTGCGGGTCCATCCAGCGCGCCTCGCGCAGGCTCAACCCGAAGAAGCCGGGGTCGAATTCCTGCGCGCCCTCGATCACCCCGCTCGCCGCCACGAAACCGGCGGCCCGCTGCACGTCGGCGCCGAACAGCGGGGAGACCTCGAGCTCGGCGTCGTCGAAGAACGAGATCGACTCCACTCCGTCACACAGGTTGCGCCAGAACCCTGCCGCGTCCGGCGCGCCGGGAAACCGGGCCGCCAGGCCGATGATGGCGATCTCGTTGCCGGTGATGCCGTCCTGGGCCATCGCACTGCGCTCCCTTGCGTCGTGACCTGGTCCACCCGTGCCCAGGAATGTCTGTCAGCTTCGTGAGCTGCCCAACCAACCTGATGGCTTGCTCAATCTCGGGCCCTGGCTCGTCGACGTAGCGCGTGCCGCCGCGCCGCCGCGACGTCCTCGGCCGCCGCTGCTGCCGTCGCCTCCACGTCGGAGGCGGCGGCTTCGGTTTGTTCCAGGCGGTGCGCCAGCGACTCCACTGTGGGGTGCTCGAACAGATAGGTCACCGGCACCGCGCGTGCCAACCGCTGGCTGAGTTGGCTGGTCAGCTTCGCCACCAGCAAAGACGTGCCGCCGAGTTGGTCGAAGAAGTGGTCCCGCACCCCGATCTCTGGCTCTCCCAGCACCGCGGACCACACCTGCGCCACGGTCCGCTCCATGTCGGTACGCGGCGCCACCCGGCCCAGCACCCCTCGGTCGGCCGCCGTGGGCGCCGGCAGGGCCCGCCGGTCGACCTTGCCGCTCACGGTCAACGGCAAGGCGTCCAGCCGCACGAACGCGGCGGGGGTGAGCGCGGCGGGCAACTCGGCGCGCAGTTGGCCCCGCAGTTCCGCCGCCGACGGCATGCTCTGGCCGCCAGCCAGGTACGCCACCAGCTCGGTCTCACCACCCGGCCCGGTGCGCGCCGCCACCGCCACCTCGGGGGCGCCCAGCAGCTCCCGCAACCTCGCCTCGATCTCGCCCGGCTCGATCCGGACCCCGCGGATGTTCACCTGATCGTCCAGGCGACCCAGGAAGTCGAGACGCCCATCGGGCAGCCATCGCGCGCGGTCCCCGGTGCGGTACATCCGGGCGCCGCGCACCGCGCTGAACGGGTTGGGCAGGAACCGCTCCGCGGTCAACTTCGGCTGGTTCAGGTAACCCCGCGCCACGCCGACCCCGCCGATCCAGAGCTCGCCAGGTGTGCCGACTCCCACCGGCTCCAGGAACGGGTCCAACACGTACACCTGGGAGTTCGGGATCGGGGCGCCGATGGACGGGTGGGCCTCGTCGACCTGGCACTCGCCCACCGACGCGCTGATCGTGGTCTCGGTCGGCCCGTACGCGTTGATCAACCGGCGTCCGGGCGCCCACCGCCGCACCACCTCGGCGCCGCAGGCCTCGCCCCCGACGATCAGCTTGCTGAGATCCGGCAACGGCGCCTCCGGCAGCGCGGCCAGCGCCGACGGGGAGAACGTGGCCGCCGTGATGCGTTGCTGGGCCAGCAGCCGGTTCAACTCCGCCCCCGGGATCCGCGCCTCAGGTGGGGTCAGGTGCAGCGAGGCGCCCCGCAGATGCGCCAGCAGGATCTCCACCACGGACACGTCGTACGCGCAGGAGGCGTGCGCCAGCACCCGGTCGGACGCGTCGACTCCCAACCCGCTCGCCTCCGCCTCGCCGCTGTTGCAGGCGGCGCCGTGCGGCACCAGCACGCCTTTCGGCCGGCCGGTGGAACCTGACGTGTAGATCACGTACGCGAGGTCGCTCGGCCCGACGTCGACCGGGCCCAGCGCTTCCGCCGCCTCGCCCGGATCCGGGAGCGGGCCGGGGTCGGGGAGCGGGCGGCGGGCGGGGCCCGATTCGTGGTCCACGTCGGCATCCAGGAGCCAGCGCGGCGGTCCGTCGTCAGGCAACCGGTCAGCCAGCGCCTCAGTGGTGAGCACGATCGCCGGACGGGCGTCGTCAAGCAGCCATCGCAGCCGTTTGACCGGCAGCTCAGGCTCCAGCGGCAGATAGGCGGCGCCGGCTTTCAGGATTCCCCAGAACGCCGCGATCGCATCCAATTCGCGGGGCAGGCACACTCCGACCAGGTCGCCTCGGCGTACCCGGAAATGGTGTCGCAGCGTGCTTGCCAGGTGATTGGCGCGGGCGTCCAGCTCGGCGTAGGTCCATAGCCGCTCCGGGGTCGCCGCCGCGACCGCGTCCGGATGCAGCGCGACCTGTTGCTCGAACCGCCGGTGCAGCGTGCTGGGACCGGTCAGCGGCGCCACCGGGCCGCGGCTGAAACCGAGCACCCGGTCGCGTTCGGCGCGGTCCAGCAGCGGCAGCCGCCGCACCGGGACGTCCGGATCGGCCAGCGCCCGGCTCAGCAGGGTGGTCACGTGCCGGGCGATCTGGGCCGCGGTGGCCGGGTCGAACAGGTCGGCGCAGTACTCCAGGGTCGCGGAGAAGCCGCCGTCGACTGCTGCCAGCACCAGCGACAGGTCAAACGGGACGTCGTCATCGGCCAGCCGGAGCGGGGTGGCCCGCAACCCGTCCAGTTGCACCGTGGCGGATTCGTCGGCGAGCGCGAACCCGCCCAGGTCGGGACGCCCGGACGGTGGCTGCTGCAGCACCAGCATCGCCTGCATCACGGGGGAGCGACTCGGGTCCCGGGGCGGTTGCAGCGCCTCCACCAGATCGGGGAACGGGATCGCGTTGTCCAGGGCGCCCAGCACGGCGTCCCGGGCCTGACCGACCAGCGCGCGGAAGCTCACGCCCGGCGCCAACTGGATCCGCAACGGCGCCGGGTTCACCAGGTAGCCCACGTGCCGCGCGCTGTCCGGGTGGTCGCGTCCCGCCGTCGGGACCCCGATCACCACGTCATCACCGGCGTGACGCGCCAGCGCCGCGGCGAACCCGGCCAGCAGCACCGCGTACGGGGTGGCCCCGGTGTCGTTGGCGAAGGCGTGCAGTCGGCGCGCTGTGGCCGGGTCGATCCGGAAGTCGTGACGCGCCCCTCGGAACGACTGCAGCGGCGGTCGCGCGCCGGAGGTCGGCAGCTCCAGTGACGGCGGGGCGCCGGCGAGAACGTCCCGCCAGTGACGTAGCCGGTCCTGATCGGGGGCGTCCGGCGGCGGCAGCGGCGGCAGCGGGGGCAGGTCCGCGACGGTTCCGGCGCGCTCGGCGGCGTACAGGGCGAGCAGGTCGTCGACCATGACCGACAGCGACCAGAAGTCGGTGACAGTGTGGTGCATCGAGATCAGCAGCACGTGGTCACTCGGCCCGCGGCTGTGCAGCGAGGCCCGGAACAGCGGCCCGCGTTCCAAGTCGAACAGCCGGTCGGCCTCTGCCTGCAGCCGCTCCCGCAGGGCGGTGTCGTCGAGCCCGGCGGCGTCATGCCGGGCCAGCGCCGGACCCTGCCACGGCGAGATCCGGCGCACCGGTTCACCACCCCGTGACGGCAGGCTGGCACGCAGCGCGGGATGCCGGTCGATCAGTGCCCGGAAGGCACGTTCCAGCGCCTCCGGGTCCAGCTCCGAGGTGATCCGCGCCGCCCGGCTGATCTGGTACGCCTTGCTGCCCGGCGCCCATTGCGCCACGAACCACAGCGCTCGCTGGCCGGGGGTGCTGGGCAGTTCCACTGGGCCGGTGGGCCCGTCCGACAAAGGGTCGGCGGCCGGGGCCGGGGCGGCGCTCGGCTTGGCCGCGTCGGGCTTGGTGGCGTGGCTCGCCAGCTCGGCGAGCGTGACGCCGGTCAGCAGGTCCGAGAGCGCGACCCGTAGGCCCAGCTCGCTCTCCAGCGCGTGCCGGACCTCGACTGCGCGCAGTGAGTCAAGCCCCAGCCGGGTCAGCGGCTCTGTGGCCGGCACCGCGTGCGGCGCCAGACCCAACGCACTGCCCACACACCGCCGCAACGTCGCGATCACGTCGGTCTCACCGGGGGCGGCGCCTGCTGGCCCGACCCCGCTAGCTGGGTCGGCGGCGCCGGCGGTGGCCGCGGCCTGGCGCGCGCCGGCAGTCGAGCCGTCAGCCCAGTCCCACGCGGCAATGACACCAGGCGCTTGCGGGGTCAGTTCCCCGGCGGTGAAGGCGTCCCGGCACGCGTGCCGTTGGATCTTGCCGCTGGAGGTCTTGGGAATCGTCCCGGCGCGCAGCAGCACCACCGCTTCCACCGCGATGTCATGGGATGCGGCGACGGCATGGCGGATCGCGGCGATGGTCTCCTCGGCTAGCGCTCCGGGCTCGAACTGCGCGCTTGCCTCGGCGGCGATCACCACGCGTTCCTCATCGCCGCGTTCCACCGAGAACGCGGCGACGCATCCGGGACGCAGCCCGGCGATCTCGCTCTCCAGCAGGTGCTCCAGGTCCTGCGGGTAGACGTTGCGGCCCCGGATCACGATCAGGTCCTTGGCGCGGCCGGTGACCACCAGCTCTCCGTCCGGGTCGAGGAACCCGAGGTCTCCGGTGCGGAGATAGCGCCGGTCAAGCTCGCCCGCGAGACGTGCCCCGAAGATCTCGGCTGTCTGTTCGGGACGGTTCCAGTAGCCGGCCGCGACACTGGGTCCGCTGAGCCAGATCTCTCCTTCCACACCGGCCGGGCAGGCCACCTGTCCCGAGTCGACCACCGCCACGGTCTGGTCCCCGAGCACGACGCCGCACCCCACATGCCGCTTTCCATCGGTGTCGGCGATCAGCCGCGGCGCCGCTCCGGCCCGTCCGCCGGTGGCGATCAGGGTGCCTTCGGCGAGGCCGTAGCAGGGGTAGAAGGCGTTGCGGCGGAAGCCCGCTGGCGCGAACGCCTCACTGAATCGGCCCAGGGTTTCGGGGCGGACCGGCTCTGCCCCGGTGAACGCTACGGACCACCGGGAGAGGTCCAGGTCGGCGCGTTGCTCCGGGGTGCTCTTGCGCACGCACAGGTCGAAGCCGAAGTTGGGGCCGCCGGTGATGGTCACGCCGTGTCTGGAGGCGGCTTCCAACCAGCTCAGCGGCCGTTGCAGGAACGTCAGCGGGGACATCAGCAGGATCGGGAATCCGGTGTGGATCGGCTGCACGATGCCACCGATCAAACCCATGTCGTGGTACGGCGGCAGCCAGCTCATCCCCACCGACTCCACTGAGGCCTGGAATCCGGTGCGCACCAGCTCCGCGTTGTGGGCGAGGTTCTGGTGGCTCACCATCACTCCCCGGGGGGTGGCGGTGGAGCCCGAGGTGTACTGCAGCAGCGCGATGGAGCCGGGATCCAGCGCCGGCCGGCGCCAGGAGTCCGCGGCCTCCGGCGGCAGCGTGTCCGTCGCGATCCAGTCCAGTCGGGCCAGTTCGGGGGCGGTGTCGGCGAGGCTGGCGGCCGCGTCGGCGAGCCCGGACACGCTCAGCGCCAGCGTGGCGCCGCAGTCGACGACGAGCCCCCGTAGCCGGGGCAAGGTCCGTTCCAGGCGTCTCGGGTCCGGGGGGTATGCGGGCACCGCGATGGCGCCGGCGTACAGGCAACCCAGGAAGCCCTCGACGTAGGCCCGGCCGGGCGGGTAGAGCAGCAGCACGGGCTTGCCAGCGGCGCCTCTGTCGGACAGGGCGGCGGCGATCATCCGCGCCGCCAGATCCAGGTCGGCGTAACTGACTTCGGTTTCCGCTTCGTCTAAGAAGACGAAGCCGGAAGCGTTCGGTTGGTCGTGGCTTCGGCGATGAAGGACGTCAACCAGCGTCGACATGGACGGGACAATATCATTCGATCCGTGCCATTAAAGCCGGCAAAATTTGCCACGGATCAGGTGGTCGCTGCTCATTGACAGGAGCCCGACCTCACGGACCGGATTCGAAATTTCGCCAGCCCGTGGTGTGTGCCGCAGCCGCCAGCTCTTCTCATATTTTGGTATTGATTTCCGGATCCTGAGCTACGAGGTACGATGCCTCACGTGACCAGCACCTTCCGCCCGCTCCCCAGCGGCCAGATTATTAGCCCTTAGCGCGCACCAGATCCCTCGTGCGCGCAGACCTCCCGCGATCCGCGGGGGGTCTTCTTGTTTTCCACCCACGAATCTTCCCTGCCACAACTTTTCCCAGCCAAGATGCACCCCCATCCGGAAGGACGGCCCCACAATGCCATCGGAGCAGCCCGCCGCGTCGGGACCAGCCCGCTCGGCCGCTCGTGATCCGCAACCCGCGTCCGCCACCGGCCACGGCGGTCAGAACGCAACGCCCGAGTTCCACGTCTTCGACACCACCCTGCGGGACGGGGCGCAGCGGGAAGGGATCACGTACTCGGTGGCGGACAAGCTCGCGGTGGCGCGGCTGCTGGACGAGCTGGGGGTCGGTTTCATCGAAGGCGGCTGGCCGGGGGCGATGCCGAAGGACACCGAGTTCTTCCGCCGGGCGCAGACCGAGTTGGACCTCAAGCACGCCACGTTGGTGGCGTTCGGCGCCACTCGCAAGGCCGGGGTCGTGGTCGATGACGACGCCCAGGTGCGTGGGCTGTTGGAATCGGGCGCCCCGACGCTGTGTCTGGTCGCCAAGGCTGACGTGCGGCACGTGACGCGCGCGTTGCGCACCACGTACCAGGAAAATCTCGCCATGGTGGCCGACACCGTGAGCTACGGGGTCGCCCAGGGGCGGCAGGTCTTCCTGGACTGCGAGCACTTCTTCGACGGCTTCCGCGCCGACCCCGAGTACGCCACCAACGTGGTGCGCGCGGGGTTCGAAGCGGGCGCCGACGTGGTGGTGCTGTGCGACACCAACGGCGGGATGCTCCCCAGCAGGGTGACGCAGATCGTGACCGAGCTGCGGGAACGGCTCGCAGCGGCCGGGTTGGCGGCGCCGCGGCTGGGGATGCACGCCCAGAACGACACCGGCTGCGCGGTGGCGAACACCATCGCCGCGGTCGAAGCCGGCGCGATGCACGTCCAGGGCACCGCGAACGGGTACGGGGAGCGTCCCGGCAACGCGGACATCTTCACCGTGATCGGCAATCTGGAACTCAAGCTGGGCATGTCCGTCGTCCCGGACGGCTGCCTGGAGCAGATGGCGGCTGTCTCCCACGCCATCGCGGAGATCGCGAACCTCGCACCCGACACCCACCAGGCATACGTCGGGTTGTCGGCCTTCGCCCACAAGGCGGGGCTGCACGCGAGCGCGATCAAAGTGGACCCGGAGCTCTACAACCACGTGGCCCCGGCCGCTGTCGGAAACGACATGAGAATCCTGGTGACCGAGATGGCCGGCCGGGCCAGCGTCGAGCTCAAGAGCCGCGAGCTTGGCGTGGACCTGGCCGGCCATCCACAGGCGCTGGCCCGGGTGACCGAACGGGTCAAGGAGCTGGAGGCGGGCGGCTGGTCGTTCGAGGCGGCGGACGCGTCCTTCGAGCTGCTGGCGCGTGCCGAGCTCGGCGACGCCGGGGTGGCGCGCCCGTTCACGTTGGAGTCGTGGCGGGTGATCGTGGAGCACCGGGAAGACGGCGCCGTGGTCAGCGAGGCGACCGTGAAGGTACGGGTGCGCGGCGAACGGGTGATCGCCACCGCCGAGGGCAACGGCCCGGTGAACGCCCTGGACTCGGCGCTGCGGCAGGCCCTGGTGCGGCACTACCCGCAGCTCGGCGACGTGGAGCTGGTCGACTACAAGGTGCGGATCCTGGAGGGCTCGCACGGCACCGGGGCCGTCACCCGGGTGCTGGTCGAGTCACGCGAGGGCGCCGGCGGGCTCGACGCGCCACGCTCGGGGCACGGCGTCTGCGCCGACTCGCATCGGGAATGGACCACCGTCGGCGTGCACGAGAACGTGGTCCAGGCGTCCTGGCACGCGCTGGTCGACGCGCTCACGTACGCCGTGATGCGTGCCGCGGACACCCAGTCGGCGCTGCGGTGACG
>JBOGDL010000201.1:0-2431 GCA_050701815.1 Micromonosporaceae bacterium
TTGAGCAGGTCCAGCTGGCGCATCCGGGCAGCGGCCCGCGCCACTTCGGCCGCCAGCCGCTCAGTCACGGCTGGCAGCCTGGCCCGCAGGATCGCCACCTCCCGGTCGAAGTCGGGATGCTCCACCCAGTGGTAGAGGCAGCGGCGTTTTAGCGCATCATGCACTTCGCGGGTCCGGTTGCTGGTCAGCACCGCCACCGGCGGCGTGGTCGCGGCGATCCGGCCCAGCTCCGGGATCGTGATCGCGGCCTCGGAGAGTACCTCCAGCAGGAACGCCTCGAACTCATCGTCGGCGCGGTCGATCTCGTCCACCAGCAGCACACACGGGCTGGTCTCCAGCGCTTGCAGCAGCGGCCGGGCCACCAGGAACCGGCGGTGGTACAAGGAGGCTTCGATCTGCTCCGTGTTCACCTGCTCACCGGCGGCTACCGCAGTGGCTTCGACTGTGCGCAGGTGCAGGATCTGGCGCGGGAAGTCCCAGTCGTACAGCGCCTGGCTGGCGTCGAGGCCCTCGTAGCACTGCAGCCGCACCAGCGTCGCGCCGGTCGCCCCGGCCAGGGCCTGGGCGAAAGCGGTCTTGCCCACCCCGGCGTCGCCCTCGAGGAACAACGGCCGGCCGAGCCGCAGCGCGAGGTAGCCGGCGGTGGCGAGTCCATCGTCGGCGAGGTATCCGCTTCGCTCCAGCGCCGTTGCCAGCTCGGCTGGAGATTGCGGGGCACGGGGGGCACCGCTCACCCGTCCACGGTAGCGCCCGCGGCGACGTGTGAACCGGCGCGGTCATAAGATCCGTGTCCTATTATTCGGGACGCCTGCAGGGTTGTCGGGAGTGGTCGCAGCCTGCTCAGGCGGGCGCCTCCCGTGCCGGTCGATGGATCTTGGCAGAGCGCTGGCGGGCAGCGAGGGGCTGGACGCGCCGGTAGGCTGCACCATCGCACGCGGGTCAGCAGGTGCGCCGGCCCGAACCGAGCTCTGTGGACGAGAGTCGGACAATGGTGCTCTGCGATCTCGACCCACGGCGCGGAGCGTCTGACGGGTTTGTCGGGCTCGCGGCCGGTCGTCACCGATGACGGTCACGTACGAGGGGGTGGGTCACTGAGCGCGACGGGAAACGCCGGCCTCATTCTCATGGTGGAGGACGAGCAGGCGATCGCTGACCTGATCCGGATGTACCTCAGCCGAGAAGGCTTCGGGGTGCACGCGGAGACCACCGGTGATGCCGGTCTGGCGGCGGCACGCCGGTTGCGGCCATCGGCGATCCTGCTGGACATCGGGCTGCCCGGGGGACGTGTCGACGGCATCGAGATGTGCCGGCGGCTGCGGGGAGCGGACGACTGGACACCGATCCTGTTCTTGACGGCGCGCGACGACGAGGTGGATCGGGTGCTGGGCCTCGAGCTCGGGGCTGACGACTACATCACCAAACCGTTCAGCCCACGGGAACTCACCGCGCGGGTGAAAGCGGTGGTGCGCCGCGCCGCCGGCCCCGGAGTGGGTGACCTGACTCGCCGTCTGGGCGGCGTCGAGCTGGACCCGCTGCGTCGTACGGTCCTCGCCAACGGCGCCCCGGTCACCCTCACGGCCACCGAGTTTGACCTGCTTGCGCATTTGATGGGGCGGCCCGGCCGGGTGTACACCCGGGACGAGTTGCTCGCCTCCGTATGGGGGTATCCGGCCGCCGGCACTCGAACTGTTGACGTGCACGTGGCGCAGGTGCGCGCCAAGCTCGGATCAGCCAGCCCGATTCGCACCGTACGAGGGGTGGGGTACACCGCCGATGGGTGATCGCCTGGACGCCACCCAACCGTTGCCGCGGCTGGACTCGCAAGGCTCGCCACAGCTGTGGACGCCGCCAAGCCCGCCACGCGCGTTGGGGCCGGCATCGGGTGCGACGCCCGGGTCTGGCGCGCCGCCAGCATTGGGGTCGGCGCCGGCAGCGGGTCCAGCGCCGGGGTCCGCCGCAGGGCCCTCGGCGTTGAGTCCCGCACCTGGGTACGGCGGGCCGCCGGCGATGGGGGAGCAGCCCGTGGCCGCCGGCACGCCAGATCGTCGATTTCCCAGCATCACGGCGCACACCGTCCTCATCACCTGCGTGGTCGCAGTGCTGTCCGTGCTCGTCACCACCGGGATCGCGTGGCCCTTCGCGTACCACCAGGCGAGCCAGGACGCGCAGCGGTCCCTGGCCACCCGAGCGGACTTCGTGACGGGGCTGTTCATGGTCCGTCCCCGCCCGAAAGCCAAGGTTGACCTCGCCAAGAGGCTGCGCCGCAACGGCGTGAAAGTGGTCTTGATCTTGAATGCGACGGCCGACCGCCCCAACCTCATCCCGGACGACATCGTCGACCGGATCGCGCGCAACCAGGAGTCTGTCTCCACCACCATCACCGCGGCCGGCGGGCAGCGCATGCTGGTGGAAGGCAGGACCTTCCGCACGC
>JBOGDL010000202.1:0-8573 GCA_050701815.1 Micromonosporaceae bacterium
GCCATGGATCGAGGCGACCATCCTGGTGCCCGATGAGCATCTGGGCGGCGTGCTCAAGCTGTGCCAGGACCGGCGTGGCCGGCAGAAAAATCTTACCTACGTCGGCACGCGTGCGATGCTGGTCTACGAACTGCCGCTCAACGAGGTGGTGTTCGACTACTACGACCGCCTGAAATCGCTCAGCCGCGGTTATGCCTCCTTCGACTATCACATCAAGGGCTACGAGACGGGCGACCTCGTCAAGATGTCGATTCTCGTCAACGCCGAGCCGGTCGATGCGCTCTCCATGCTGGTGCATCGCACACGCGCCGAGAGCCGCGGCCGCGCCATGGTGGAGAAGCTCAAGGAGCTCATTCCCCCGCACATGTTCCAGGTGCCGATCCAGGCGGCGATCGGGGGCAAGATCATCGCGCGCGAGACCGTGCGCGCCTTCCGCAAGGACGTCACCGCGAAATGCTACGGCGGCGACGTGACGCGCAAGCGCAAGCTGCTGGAGAAGCAGAAGGAAGGCAAGCGCCGGATGAAGATGGTGGGCCGGGTCGAGGTGCCTCAGGAGGCGTTCATCGCGGCGCTGTCCACCGCTGACGACGACAAGCCCGCCAAGGCGAAGTAGCCGGCGCATCGCGGCCGGTCAGCCCAGGTGGTTCTCGGGGTAGATCTGCGCGGTCACAGTCTTGGACTCGGTCGTGCTGACCTGCGCGGGCGTCCCCGACCACTCACCTTCCTCGGCGTTCCATCGCCGTCCCGCGAATCGCACGTCAGAGATGCTGTGCACGGCGGAGTGCGCCACCAGCCAATGCGCCAGCCGCCAGCCGGAGCGGTCGTCGGGGACCGCCAGTTCGATGGAGCGTCCCTTGGTGGAGCGGTCCGCCGCCCGGCGGCCCCAGTCCAATGTGATGGCTCTGTCGAGATCTCGCGCTCCCTGTGCTCCATGCCCGTCCGGGTCGCCCCGCAGGGTGCAGGTCACCGACTCCGGGTTGGCGCCAGAGAGCGCGGCCGAGAGCACTTCGGCCTCTTGAGACCATTTCTGGTACGCCTCCGGGTGGGCGCTCTTCTGCACGGCTTGGGCGGCTTCGGTGAGCCGCATCCGATGCCAACCCGGAACCCTGACCAGATGCTTGTAGAAGGCTCGGGCGGCGTACCGGGGATCCCGCAGCTGCTCCGGAGTGCCCCATCCTTGGCTGGGCCGTTGCTGGAACAGGCCCACTGAGTCACGGTCGCCGCCGGCGAGGTTGCGCAGCTTGGACTCCTGCAGCGCGGTGGCCAGCGCCACGGTGATCGCCCTGTCGGGGAGGTCTCGCCGCACCGCCACTGCCCCGATGGTGGCCGCATGCGCCATTTGGTCGGCTTGCAGCAGAACTGATTGGTCTCCCGACACCTGACATTGGGAGGTGAGCGGAAACGTGGGGCTATTGTCCAGAAACCGCACAAAGGCGTACCCGGCGGCGGCCAACAGGCCGAGAACCAGGACGCCGGACAACAGTGGCCTAGCTCCCACGGAATCCTCGCAATGGCGCTCCAGTTGTGTCGATGTCCGACATCTCCGGCCGGGGCTGGGAGGGGGTGAGCTGTCACCTGAAGGGTACGTGGCAGCGGGGTTCCGGCGCCCGTCACACTGGAACGCATGCCCGGCGCGCTACCCGACGGCGAGCCCGTCCCCGATGACGGTCCGCTGGCCTCCGCGTCCCTGTCGAGCGTGGGTCGCAACGGCTTCGGCGTGTACGTGCACGTGCCGTTCTGCGCCAGCCGGTGCGGCTACTGCGACTTCAACACGTACACGGCGGAGGAGTTGGGGCCGGGGGTCAGCCGCGCGGACTACGTCGACGTGGTGCTCAGCGAGCTGGCTCTGGCGCGCCGCACGTTGGACGGCGCGGCGCCTGCGGCGGACACGGTCTTCTTCGGGGGCGGCACGCCGACGTTGCTGCCGGCGGATGACTTGGCGCGGATCCTGGACGCGGTCGACGACACATTCGGTCTGGCCCCGGGCGCGGAGGTCACCACGGAGGCGAACCCGGAGTCCGTGGACCTGGAGTCGCTCACCCGGTTGCGGAAGGCCGGCTTCACCAGAGTCTCGCTGGGGATGCAGTCCGCGGCGCCAGGGGTGCTCGCGGTGTTGGAGCGCCAGCACACCCCGGGGCGTGCCGGGTCAGCTGCGGCGCAGGCCCGGGACGCGGGGTTCGAGCACATCAACCTGGATCTGATCTACGGCGCCCCGGGTGAGCGTGACGAGGACTGGCGCGCCAGTTTGGCGCAGGTCGCCAAGGCTGTTTCGGAGGGCGCGGCCGATCATGTCTCGGCATACTCGCTGATCGTGGAGGATGGCACCCGCCTCGCGGCGCGGATCCGGCGAGGTGAGCTGACCGCGCCCGACCCGGACCTGGCCGCCGACCGGTACCTGTTCGCGGAGGAGGCGCTGACCGAAGCCGGCCTCGCCTGGTACGAGGTCTCGAACTGGGCCGCCGACGCCGCCGCCCAGTGCCGGCACAATCTCCTGTACTGGCACGGCGGGGAGTGGTGGGGGATCGGCCCAGGCGCGCACAGCCATGTCGCGGGTGTGCGGTGGTGGAACGTGAAGCATCCCGTCCGGCATGCCGCTGGACTCGCGGCGGGCCGCTCGCCGGCCCAGGGCAGGGAGATCCTCACCGAGCGGGAGCGGATCACCGAAGCGGTGATGCTGCGATTGAGGTTGGCATCTGGTCTCCCGTTGTCGGCTTTGGACCAGGCTGGTCAGCGCGCCGCGAGGCGGGCGGCAGCGGATGGCCTGGTGGAAGCCGACACGCTTCGGGACGGCCGCGCTGTCCTCACGCTGCGTGGTCGGTTGCTCGCCGACGCGGTGGTACGTGACCTCTTGCCGTGACTCGCGCGCTCCGGAGACTTGTGCCGACCTGGCAAGCCGTGTCCGTGTCCAGGTGGCCTGGGTTCGACGCTCGGCTAAATTCGCTCCGACGCGTAGACTGGCACTCCAGCCTTATGAGTGCCAGATGGTCGCTGTCGGTAGTGGGGAGGTGGCAAGGTGCCCCTTGATGACCGCAAGCTTGATGTGCTGCGGGCGATCGTCGAAGACTATGTGGCCACCCATGAGCCGGTGGGCAGCAAGTCGCTGGTGGAACGACACCACCTCGCGGTGTCACCCGCCACGGTTCGCAACGACATGGCGTTCCTCGAGGACGAGGGCTACATCCGGCAACCGCACACCAGCGCCGGGCGGGTTCCCACGGACAAGGGGTACCGGTTGTTCGTCGATCGTCTGGGCCGGATCAAGCCGCTCTCGGTCGCTGAGCGACGGGCGATCCAGCGATTTCTGGAAGGCGCGGTCGACCTGGATGATGTGGTGCACCGCACGGTCCGGCTGCTGGCGCAGCTGACTCGCCAGGTCGCGGTGGTGCAGTACCCGAGCTTGTCGCGAAGCGAGGTTCGTCACCTTGAGCTGGTGGCGTTGCAGGAGTCCCGGCTGATGCTGGTGATGATCACCGACACCGGCCGGGTCGAGCAGAGAGTGGTGGAACTTCCGGTGGCGGCCACCGAGGCTGACGTGACTTCTCTGCGTAGTTTGATCAACGAGCACCTGGCTGGGTGCAAGTTGACGGAGACACCAGCGGCGGTGGAACGGCTGCTAGACGAGGTGCGGCATGAGTTGCGGCCGATGATGACCACTCTCTCGAGCGTGCTGCTCGAGACCGTGGTGGAACGGCCGGAGGAGCGGATCGCGTTCGCCGGCACAGCCAATCTCACCGACAGCGCGTTGGACCTGTCGGGGGCGATGCGTAGCATCCTCGAAGCGTTGGAGGAGGAAGTGATCCTGCTCAAGCTGGTGGGGGAGGCGGACTCCCCCAGTACGCTACGGGTGCGAATTGGTGACGAGAACGAGTTCGAGAATCTACGATCCACCTCGGTCGTCAGCGCCGGGTACGGACCTGGGGTGACGGTGGTGGGGGGCCTCGGCGTGCTTGGCCCCACCAGAATGGACTACCCCGGGACCATCGCCGCGGTACGCGCCGTGGCGCGGTACGTGGGTGACTTGTTGGAGCAAAGTTGAACTGTCGGGGCTGGGGCTGGCGGCCACGGGGACTTCGCCAGGTGAGCTACAGACCGATCCACAATCAGAACGCCTAAGGATATGCGAGCGAACGTGGCAAAGGATTATTACGCCATTCTCGGCGTGCCCCGCGACGCCTCGGCTGAGGACATCAAGCGGGCGTACCGTCGTCTCGCGCGTAAGCACCACCCCGACGTGAATGGGGACTCCGGGTCGCACGACAAGTTCCAGGAGATCAACGCGGCCTACGAGGTGCTGTCGGATCCCAAGAAACGAGAGATCGTCGATCTCGGTGGGGATCCACTGGCGCCGGGCGCAGGCGCCGCCGGGGCTGGCGCAGGCGGACCCTTCATGGGTTTCCAGGACATCATGGACGCCTTCTTCGGTGGCACGTCCGCGCAACGCGGCCCGCGTCCGCGCACCCGCGCTGGCTCCGACGCGGTGATCCGCTTGGAGCTGGACCTGGAGGAGACAGCGTTCGGGGTGGAAACCCCGCTCACTGTCGACACCGCCACCAAGTGCTCCACGTGTGACGGGGCCGGCGCCGCTGCCGGGACTCACCCCAGCACCTGCGAGACCTGCAGCGGGCGGGGCGAGGTGCAGTCGGTGCAGCGCACCCTGCTCGGCCAGGTGGTGACCAGCCGGCCATGTTCGGTCTGCCAGGGCTACGGCACCGTGATCGAGCACCCGTGCCCGAAGTGCGCCGGTGACGGCAGAGTGCGCTCGCGGCGCACCATCACCGTGAAGATCCCGGCCGGCGTGGAGGACGGGATGCGGATCCGGCTCGCCGGTCAGGGCGAGGTGGGTCCGGGCGGCGGCCCGCCTGGCGACCTGTACGTGGAGATCCACGAGCGACCCCACGACGTGTTCAGCCGCAAGGGCGATGACCTGCACTGCCGGGTGGTGCTGCCGATGGTGGCCGCGGCCCTGGGCACCCAGATGACGATCAAGACTCTGGACGGGGAGGAGAGCGCGGACGTGCGTCCGGGCACCCAGCCAGGGTCCACGCTGCGGATCCGGGGTCGAGGCGTGCCGAGGCTGCGCGGCGCCGGCCGCGGCGACCTGTACGTGCACCTCGACATCCGCACCCCCACCAAGCTCGATGCCGACCAGGAGAAGCTGCTGCGCGATCTGAGCCGGATGCGCGGCGAGGAGGTGATCGAGCCCGCCCGTCATCCGGGTGGGTTCTTCGCTCGGATGCGGGACGCCTTCAACGGTCACGCCTGAGTCGTACAGGTAGCCAGTGTCCATCAGCCCTCGCCAGGCGGCGGGGCGTCGAGTCGCGTCCGGGGGATGAGTGTCGGCGCCGTTGTTTCTGGTCCCGGAACTGCCGCGAGGTGAGCATCACCGGTTGACCGGCCCGGAGGGACACCACGCGGCCGCTGTGCAGCGACTGTGCGCCGGGGAGTCGCTGCTGCTGGGTGACGGCGCTGGGGGCATCGCCCGTTGCGAGGTGACCGGGGTCGACCGGGCAGGTCTTGATGTGCGGGTGAAGGAACGGGTCACGGTGCCTGCGGCCAACCCGCGCCTGCGCGTGGTGCAGGCGATAGCCAAGGGTGACCGTGGCGAGCTGGCGGTGCAGGCGATGACCGAGGTGGGGGCGGACGCGATTGTGCCCTGGTCCGCCGCCCGTTCAGTGGTTCGCTGGCAGGGTGAACGTGGCGAGCGGGCAGCGCGCCGGTGGCGGGTGACAGCCCGGGAAGCGGCGAAGCAGGCGCGCCGGGCCTGGCTGCCGGATATCCCCGACGCCGCGGACACGAAGGCGGTGTGCCGGGCGGTGGAGGCGGCCTCGGCGGCGTACGTGTTGCACGAGGAGGCGGCTGAGCCGCTGGCTGCGGCGCCGTTGCCGGCTGAGGGCGAGATCCTGTTGCTGGTGGGCCCCGAGGGCGGGGTCACGCCAGAAGAGCTGGAGGCGTTCATCGCCGCGGGCGCCCGCAGCGTCCGCTTGGGCGCTGAGGTGTTGCGCACCTCGACCGCAGGGGTGGCGGCGCTGTCGGTGGTGAACGCCCGTACCGCGCGATGGGGTTAGCTGGCGGCGCATTTCCTGTCACCCTCCGGCGTCGATTCGCTTAATCGCGGCTCGCGGGAAAATTTCTGGTCCTGGCGGACGTTCGTAGAAGGCCAGAGCAAAGGTCGCCTGCGGTGAGGCGTGCCGCCGGAGGGTGAAAACAGAAGACGGCGGATTGCGTATCGAACGTCACTGCGACACACAGAGTTATATGTCGCGCGGGATTGACTCTTCGTTACAGCGATTTGGCCTGGAGATGCGTGTGATTCGTCTCTCGTCGGCCACCTGCATTTGCTATGGGTTTATGGCATCCTGCCCCTGTTATCGCAGGCCAACAACGAATATCGGAGCGAACCTGTGGGCATAGGCGCGAGCATTTTCATGATCTGCGTCGGCGCGATCGTCACGTTCGGTATCCAACGGCACTTCCTGATCATGGACTGGATCGACCTGGACGTGGTGGGCTGGGTTTTGATGATCGGCGGCTTCGTCGGCTTGGTCACCGCTCTGGTCCTGATGAGCAACAACCGGCGTCAGCACACTGTGGTGGAGCGGCACCACCAGGGTCCGCCGCCGTACCACCAGGGGCCACCGCAGTACTGAACCAGCACTGATGGGGGCGGGCTTGTCGAAGCCTTGTCCACACAGCCCGGCCAGACCGGCGGGCCGCGCCGTTGTGGCGCGTGCAGATCCGCTGTGGAGGTGGCTGGTGGGCGACCCTGGGGCAGGCTGAACAGCCTGCCCCAGGGTGTTTTGACCTCAACTGGGTACACCCGCGCGAAGGCTTTGAATCTGACTTCCGCCGCTAGCGCACCACCTCGGTGAACGCGATGCCGCGCGCGGCTGATGCGGAGATTGTCGGCGTCTGCGAATACGATGCGTGTCGTGACTGCCGATTGCCTGTTCTGCCGGATCGTCGCGGGGGAGATCCCGTCTGACACCGTGCACGAGACCGACACCACGCTGGCCTTTCGTGACATCGAACCGAAGGCGCCCACGCATGTGCTGGTGATCCCCAAGGCGCACGTGGGCGATCTCGCCGCGTTGGCCTCCGCTGACCCTGCGGTGGCGCAGGAGGTGTTCCGGACAGCCGCGGCGGTGGCCGAAGCCGAGGGGCTGGGCGATGGCTGGCGGTTCCTCTTCAACACCGGCCGCAACGCCGGGCAGGAGATCTTCCACGTGCACGGCCACGTGCTGGGTGGTCGACCGCTCGGCCCCATGCTCGCTCGCTGAGACTGCTCGCTGCTTTCTTGTGAGACCCGGTGCGCCGAGGCTCGCAATCACTTCTCGCCAAGGGGCGTGCACGATGGGGTCCACCCCTGCCGTCGGACTGCAGAAGACGATCACCGTACGGCATGGGGTCGCGCTTGCGGTCTCACTGGTGATCGGCTCGGGGCTGTTGGGTCTGCCCGGGGTGGCGCTGGCTGAGTCCGGTGTCCACGCCACGGCCGTCGGGTGGCTGCTGGTGGTGGCCGTGGCGGCGCCGATGGTGGCGATCTTCTCGCGGCTGGGGCTGCGGCTGCAGTCCGCCGCCGGGCTCGCCGCGTACGCGGAGTTGGCGGTGGGCCGTTGGGGCGCGTGGGCTGTCGGGACCGTGATGGCGGGAACGTTCGGGATCGGACTGCCGGCGCTGGCCCTGATCGGCGCCTCGTACCTGGGGCAGTTGCTGGGCACGCCCAGCGGGATGATTCCGTGGCTCGCGATCGGGATCCTGGCGGCGGCCACGGTCGCGAACCTGTTCGGGGTGCGCGCCACGAACATGATCAACACCGCGTCGCTGGTCGCTCTGGTGGTGGTGGTGCTGGTCATTGTCGTGCTCAAGATGAGCCTGCTCGGCACTGGCGCCGAGACCGCCGTGCGCAGCGTGCAAGGAGCGGGCTCGTTCAGCTATGTCGAGGTGTGGCAGGTCTGCGCGCTGCTGTTCTGGGCGTTCCTCGGTTGGGAGGGCCTGTCCTTCGGCTTGGAGGAGTTCCGCGACCCGCACCGCAGCATCCCGCTGGTGTACTGGCTCAGCTTCGTCCTGGTGATCGCGCTCTACCTGGCCCTCGGGCTCACCGCGATCGGCGCGCAGGTCGCCGGCGTTGACGTCACCGGCGCGTCGGGTCTGGCCAGGCTGCTCGCCACCACGCCGGTCGGCGACGCGCTGGTGGTGATCATGGTGCTGGTGATCCTGGCCAACGCCAACGCCTGGGTGTTCGGCGCCAGCCGGATGGTGTACGCGGGCGGCCGGGACGGGATGCTGCCGGCGTACCTGGCTCGGCTGTCACGTCGGGGGGCGCCCGTGGCGGGTCTGCTCACCCTGTTGACGCTTTCGTCGGCGGTGCTGGTGGCGGTCCAATTCACCGAGACCTTCTCGCTGTCCCGGCTGATCCTGATCGCCAGCCAGAACCTGATCGTGCTGTACGTGTTCTGCGTGCTGGCGTACTGGAAGACAGAACGTGGCTGGCCGCGGTGGCCGGTGACCGCCGGCGCCGTGGTGTCGGTGGCTTTTCTGTTGTCAGGCTTCTCGGGGTGGATCGCGTACCCGCT
>JBOGDL010000203.1:0-6451 GCA_050701815.1 Micromonosporaceae bacterium
ACAGTGATCTGGAGGGCCAGATCTCCGAGTGGCGGACCTACACCAGCCGCCGCCGGGAGCTGCACCACACCGATGCCGAGGAGCTGGAAGACCACCTCCGGAGCCGGATCACCGAGTTGACCGAGGCGGGCTTGCAAGCCGACGAGGCGTTCCTGATCGCGGTGAAACGCATGGGAAGCCTCGACGACCTGTCACGGGAGTTCGCTCGCGAGCATTCCGAACGGCTGTGGAAGCAGCTCGTGCTGCCCGGTGAGCCAGACGCGCCCGCTGCTGCCCGTACCCGCCGCGAGTTGCCGGTCATGATCCTGTGCGCGGTCCTGGCGGCGCTCGCGATCAAGGCGCCGGTCCTGTTCGGGCTCTACCCGGACCACGACGAGGGCTTCTACATGCGGAACTTCAGCCTCTTCGCGCTACCTGTGCTGGCCGGGTACTTCGCGTGGCAACGTGGGGTCGGCCTCCGCGTCATCGGGGTGCTCGCGGCGCTGTTCACCGTCGGGGCGGTCGCCGCGAACGCGTACCCGCTGGTCGATGAATCGGACACGATGGTGCTCACGGCGATCCACCTACCGCTCGCGCTGTGGCTGGTCGTCGGCATCGCGTATGTGGGAGGCGACTGGCGGTCGAGCCGCAGGCGGATGGACTTCATCCGGTTCACCGGGGAGTGGCTGATCTACTTCGCCCTGCTCGCAATGGGTGGCGGCGTGCTCATGGCCTTCACGGCAGGCACCTTCAACGCCATCGGCCTTGACGCCGAAGATGTCATCGGCTTGTGGCTGGTGCCGTGCGGCGCGATGGGCGCGGTCATCGTGTCGGCATGGCTGGTAGAGGCCAAGCAGAGCGTCATCGAGAACATGGCGCCGGTGCTGACCCGGGTCTTCACGCCGCTCTTCGCGGCCGCCCTGCTGGCCTTCCTGGGCGCCGTGATCTGGACCAACAACGGCATCGACGTCGAGCGCGAGGTGCTCATCGTCTTCGACCTGCTCTTGGTCGTGGTGCTGGGTCTGCTGTTGTACGCCATGTCGGCGCGTGATCTCACAGCCCGGCCCAGTGTGTTCGACCGGTTGCAGCTCGGGCTCGTGGTCTGCGCCTTGATCATCGACGTCATGGTGCTGCTGGCGATCTCCGGCCGGATGACGGACGCATGGGGCTTCACCCCCAACCGGACCGCGGCGCTGGGTGAGAACATCATCCTGCTCGTCAACCTGGCATGGTCGGCATGGCTGTTCCTCGGCTTCATACGTGGCCGGATGCCTTTCGTCCGGCTGGAGCGTTGGCAAACCCGTTACGTGATCGTGTACGCCATCTGGGCCTGGACGGTCGTCCTCGCCTTCCCGTTCGTCTTCAACTTCGCCTAAGGGCGCGTCTCCTAAGCCAGCTCTGTCGCCCGTCGCCATCGGGGGCGGGCGACCAGCTGCGGAGCCCTCCTGCCATCTGGTTCCATCTTTTTTGCGCGCGGTGTCGATTGGCGGCTCAGCCGTTCGACCTATGGACGAGAGGGCCCAACCAGGGCCTGATGACAGAGCAGGGGAAGACCATGAAGTACATGCTGATCATGCGGGCGACCGACGAGGCCTATGCCTCCTCCCAGGACGTCGACTTCAACGAGGTCATGGACTCCATGGGCCGGTTCAACGACGAGATGATCTCCGCTGGTGTGCTCGTCGCCGCGGAAGGTCTGGACGATGCGGAACACGGCGTTGTCGTCGACTACTCCGCAGAGTCTCCAGTCGTGACCGACGGGCCGTACGGGGAGACCAAGGAGCTCTTCGGCGGGTTCTGGATCCTCGATGTGGCCTCCAAGGAGGAGGCCGTGGCGTGGGCCAAGCGGGCGCCGCTGGGCACCGGCATGAAAACCGAGATCCGGCGGGTCGCCAGCATCGATGAGTTCCCGCAGGACAATGAGTGGATCAAGAAGGAGCGGGCGTGGCGGGAGGCGACGGGCCAGCTGTGAGCGCTCCGGGGAGCGGCCGTCAGGCCGTCGAGGCGGTGTGGCGGATCGAGTCCGCGCGTATCGTCGGCGCGCTCGCGCGTCAGACCGGCGACTTCGCGCTGGCCGAGGACCTGGCCCAGGAGGCTCTGGCCGAGGCGCTCGTCAACTGGCCCCGCGACGGTGTGCCGCACAACCCCGCCGGGTGGCTGCTCACCGTGGGGCGACGTCGCGCCATCGACACCTTCCGCCGGCGCGCTGCGCTTGACCAGAGGTACGCCGCTCTCGCCCGTGACCTGGGCGAGGGCGGCGCCACCTCCGGCGGCGCCGTTCCCGGCGCTACCGTTTCCGGCGCGGCAACGCCAGGCGCGGAGACGGACCTGCTGTGGGACCCCGACCGCATCGATGACGACGTGCTACGGCTGATGTTCATCGCCTGCCACCCGATCCTGTCGCGCGAGGCGCAGGTCGCGCTCACGCTCCGCGTCATGGGCGGCCTCAACAGCGATGAGATCGCCCGGGCCTTTCTGGCGCCGACCGCCACGGTGCAGGCGCGCATCACGCGAGCCAAGAAGACGCTCACGGCCGCGCGCGTGGCGTTCGAGGCGCCGCCGTCCCATGAACGTCAGCAGCGGCTCAGCTCGGTCATGAGCGTGCTCTATGTGATCTTCACCGAGGGCTCGACGGCCACCTCGGGAGATGAGTTGATCCGCCAGGACCTGGCCCGCGAGGCGGTCAGGCTGGCGCGGATCCTGGCCCGGCTGGCGCCCGACGAGCCGGAGGCGCAGGGCCTGCTCGCGCTGTTCGAGCTCACCGCCGCCCGGTTTCCCGGGCGCCTGGATGATGACGGCGAACCGGTCCTGCTGGAACAGCAGGACCGGCGGCGTTGGGACCGGGCGGCAATCCGGCGCGGGCGGGCGGCGTTGGCCGAGGCCGTACGGGTCGGCAAGGGGCTGGGCGCGTACGGCGTCCAGGCCGCGATCGCCGAGTGCCATGCTGTCGCGCCCTCCGTCGACGAGACGGACTGGGAAAAGATCGTGCTGCTCTACGAGGCGCTCTGCCGGCTGGCGCCGTCACCGGTCGTCGATCTCAACCGGGCCGTGGCGATCTCGGTGGCACGCGGCCCCGCAGCCGCGTTGCCGCTGGTCGACGACTTGATCGCGGCGGGCAGCCTCGCTGGCTCGCACCTGTTGCCGAGCATCCGTGGCGAGCTGCTCACCCGGCTCGGCCAGGTCGCCGAAGCACGCCAAGAGATCGAGCGGGCGGTGCGGCTCTGCGGCAACGAACGCGAGCGCGGCCTGCTGCAACGCAAGCTCGCCGCCTTTGGCTGACACCGGCCGCCCGGCGCGTGCTGCGGGAGTGCCCGCTCGCGCCGGCCCGGCCGCCCGAGCCGCCGCGACGCGGCGCGGGGCTCACATCTGCTTCAGGCGGGAGGCTGCTTCTCGCAGCACCTCTTCGCGTTTGCAGAACGCGAAGCGAACGTGGCTGCGGCCGGCGTCCGGGTCGTCGTAGAACACCGCGTTCGGGACGGCGACCACTCCGCACCGTTCCGGAAGGTTGAGGCAGAAGCCGATGCCGTCCTTCTCGCCGAGGGGCGTGATGTCGGTGGTGATGAAGTAGGTGCCCTGGGGACGGAACACCTGGAATCCAGCGTCCGCCAGCCCCTCGGAGAGGAGGTCGCGTTTGGCGCGCAGGTCTTCGCGGAAGTCGGTGAAGTAGCTGTCCGGGAGGCGGAGCGCTTCCGCGACCGCGTGCTGGAACGGGCCGGCGCTGACGTACGTGAGGTACTGCTTCGCGGTCCGGACGGCGGCCACCAGCGGAGCGGACGCTGTGACCCAGCCGACCTTCCAGCCGGTGAACGAGAAGGTCTTCCCCGAGGACGAGATGGAGACGGTGCGCTCCCGCATCCCGGGCAGCGAGATCAGCGGGGTGTGGCTGCCCTCGAAAACCAGGTGCTCGTACACCTCGTCGGTGACCACGAGCAGGTCATGCTCCACCGCCAGGCCGGCGATGGTGGTCAACTCCTCGTCAGTGAGCACCATGCCGGTGGGGTTGTGCGGGCTGTTGAGCAGCAGCAGCCGGGTATGTGGCGTGATGGCGTCCCGCAACGCGTCGAGATCGGGGCGGAAGTCCGGGGCGCGCAGCGTCAGCGGGACCCGGACGGCGCCCGCCATCGCGATGGTGGCGGCGTACGAGTCGTAGAACGGCTCGAAGGCGATCACCTCGTCCCCCGGCTCCAGCAGCGAGAGCATCGAGGCGGCGATGGCCTCGGTGGCGCCCGCCGTGACCAGGACTTCCGTGTCGGGGTCGAAGGTCAGGCCGTAGCGGCGGCGTTGGTGCTCGGCGATGGCGGTGCGGAGCTCGGGGATGCCGGGGCCGGGCGGGTACTGGTTGCCGCGGCCGTCCCGGATCGCGCGCACCGCGGCTTCGCGTACCTCTTCTGGGCCGTCGGTGTCCGGGAAGCCTTGACCCAGGTTGATGGAGCCGGTCGCGGTGGCCAGCGCCGACATCTGGGCGAAGATTGTCGAGCCGTGGCCCTCAAGCCTGCGGTTCAGCAGCGGCCTATCGCTCATGTCCCACCATCTCTCCTCTCGCTTGCGGAGTCCCGAAACGCCAGCTCCGGCGGGTTGACGGGCCCCTGACACGCCAGCGGTCGGACGTGTCAGCGCCGCCGTAGGACGCTGAGCAGCAGCCCGAGCCCGCCCAGCAGAGTTAGCACACCGATGACCGCCCAGACGAGCGATCCCCCTGTGATGGGCTGGCACTCCGCGACGCACAGAATGGGCCGGATCCGGACGATGTCAGCGCCTTGGAGGACCCACAACAAGCCGAGCAGTGCGAGGACCGTTCCCGAAATTGCTCGGGCAGCCCTCCGGACGGGACCTGACATTACGCCTCCGTTAGAGATAATGTTGAGAACAACAGGCAACCTTAGAAGGGAGCCTTATAAGGTGTCCAGAGTACCCACTGCCGAGACGCTGCTGCTGCCCCAACTCATCAGCCAGGTGATCGACCGACTCCTCCGCGATCTGCACCGCCACCTCGTCGCCGCCGGCTATCAGGATTTGCGACCCACCCACTGCCTCAACGTCT
Source organism: Micromonosporaceae bacterium (assembly GCA_050701815.1). GTDB lineage: Bacteria > Actinomycetota > Actinomycetes > Mycobacteriales > Micromonosporaceae > WHSM01. The sequence continues at coordinate 5,021 of JBOGDL010000203.1, forward strand.
TCCGGTTCATGGACTGCGACGGCACCAGACCCACCGCCCTGGCCCGCCGGGCAGGGATGACGCCGCAGGCGATGGGGGATCTCATCAGCTACCTGGAACAACGTGACTACGTGCGGAGAGTCCCCGACCCCGTTGATCGTCGGGGTCGGGTGGTCGTCTACGCCGACCGCGGCGCCGCCGCTGCCGCCGTGGCTGCTGATTTCTTCGCCGACCAGGAGTCCCACTGGGGCGGCATCCTGGGATCAGACCGGTTTCACGACATGAAGCTGGCACTCTCAGAGATCCTCAGCTTCCACCCCACCCCCGAATCCTCGAACAGCTAGAACCGAGCGCGCGGCGCGGCGGGTCGAAGTCAGGCGTCGAGGTGGCCGCGCAGCCGCAGCAGCGGCGGGGCGGGTCAGGTAGGAAACGTCTCCGGGTACTTCAGGCCGGTCCCGGTGTTGAGCACCACGACCTGCTCGTCCGCTCCGATCCAGCCGTCGGCGCGCAGCTGCCCGGCCGCGACCAGGGCAGCCGCCCCTTCCGGGCAGATGAAGGCCCCTTCCAGCCGGGCGCAGTCTGTCTGCTGGCGCAGGATCTCGGCGTCGTCCACAGCGACCGCGCACCCGTCGGTGTCACGTACCGCATCGAGAATTAGAAAATCCCCGAGCGCCTTGGGCACGTTGATCCCGTACGCCACCGTGTGCGGGTCCGGCCAGGGTTCGCTGCTCGACCGGCCCTCCGCGTACGCGGACACGATCGGCGCGCACCCCGCGGCCTGCGCCGCGACCAGCCGGGGCAGCGGGCCGTCGAGCATGCCGAGCTCGCGCAGCTCACCCAGCGCCTTGTGAATCCCGATGATGCCGACGCCGCCGCCGGTGGGGTAGACGATCACATCCGGCGTACGCCATCCCAACTGCTCGACGATCTCCAGACCCATCGTCTTCTTGCCTTCGATGCGGTACGGCTCCTTCAGCGTGGACACGTCCTGGTAGCCGGGCCGGTCAGCCAGTTCCGTGGCGATGAGTTTCCCGGCGTCGCCGATGTGGCCGGCCACCAGGCGCAGGTCGGCGCCGGCGGCCCGGCATTCCCGCCGCGTGATCTCGGGCGCGTTCTCGGGCATCGCGATCAGGCTGGGCAGCCCGGCGCGCGCCGCGTACAGGGCCCACGCCGCCCCGGCGTTGCCGTTGGTGGGCATCGCGATCCCAGCCACGCCCAGCTCACGGGCGCGGGAGACCCCGGCGGCGGCGCCGCGGGTCTTGAACGAGCCGCCCGGCAACACCCCTTCGTCCTTCATCAGCAGCCGCGGAATGTCCAGCTGACTGCCCAGCCGCGGCAACGGAACCAGCGGCGACATCCCCTCGCCCAGAGTGGTGACGTTGCGCTGGTCACGTACCGGCAGCAGCTCGTGGTAGCGCCACATCGTCGGCGCTCTGCCCGCGATCTCCGTCG
>JBOGDL010000204.1:0-5186 GCA_050701815.1 Micromonosporaceae bacterium
CGCTCACCGGCTCGACACCTCTCGCGGGGCTCCGCTCTGTAGCGGCCCTCAGCGATGGAGCGACCCGCCTAGTAGACCGCTTCGACCTGCTCGACTGGACAAAGCTCCTCAACATCCTCGCGACACAGGGACCTCACGCCCTCATCAAACAGACCCGCGCCGCCGAACACAGCGACCCGGCCGCCGATCGCTGGAAACGCGGCAAAGCCACCGACGACGCCACAGTCGCCTACTGCACAGCATTCGTCAACTAAGCCTGCATGGCCGGGCACGCCGCACTTGTCAAAGTTTCTTTCGCAGCCTTTGGACAATCCGCTGACACTTCGCATCAGGATCGCAATGAAGAACCGCCGTATCCTGACCCAATCGGCGGGGCGGCCGGAGCAGCCGGGTTAGCGACAGGAGACATTTACGGTGTCCGATCCAGATGTGGCCAAGGCCCGCCGTTTGCTGGGAAGCGAACTTGCTGCATACCGCCGAGCCGCCGGCGCCCCGAGGCATCATCGCCGCTCGAAATCGTGATCTAGAAAGAGCTGTGGGACATGGTCGCCAAGCGCTACAAGGCAAGCGAAAATCACTGCCATCGGTTCGAATGTGTCTCGGTGAACTTGGACAGGAGTTGCGCACGCAATTCCCCAAGCTGGCTTCACAGTTCTCCACTGCCCGCAACACAGCAGCGGCGGCACTGTCGCACTTGCAGCGTGAAGGCTTGCTAGATCGCCGGCACGGAAGTGGCTGGTACATACGCGAACGCCCTGGACTACAACATGCCCATCGAGGACTGAGAATGACCAACCAAGAGACTCCCATACGCATTCGTACTGGGGCAGACATCCCCGGATGCGTCGAGGCGCTACGCGATGTTTACAGAACAGACGGCTACCCCGTGGAGGGTGTGGCACAAGCTGAGAAGTGGTTGCACCCCGACAATCTTCTTCAGGCCTGGGTGGCTGGACCTCCCGACAACATCGTCGGTCACACCGCTATCTGCCGGCCCGAAGGCGAGGCCGCTGCGTCCATGCTCATCGAGCAGTCAGACCTGAGCGAAGACCAAATCGCTGTCATCGCTCGCCTTTTCGTGATCTCCACTGCACGGGAACAAGGCACTGGCACAGCACTCGCGGCAGCCGCGTGGAGCTACGCGAAAGAACATGATCGACACATCGTCTTCGACGTCATGGCGAAAGACCGGGCAGCAATCAGCCTGTACGAGCGACTTGGTTGCATCCGGCTCGGCGAAACCATGCATACCTTCGGAGACAACGAACAGACCCTCGCTTACTGCTATGTCGCAACGGCTGGCGTGGACGGCCATCCCGCAATGCGACACCCCGAGCAGATGAGATAACAAGTGACACCACTTGGCGTCCAAGATCAAGGCGTGAAGGTGCCTTCCGGGCGCCTGATGCGGCTCAACGTTGACCAGTACAGCGCCGCAAGAAATCCGCCAAGGGCACTCATTTCCCCTGGCAGGCGGCAGTCTTCACAGCGAGTCGGCTCATTTTGGCACTCTCCTTGAAGACCTCGTCTCTAGACAGTCGCTTGTCCTCTCACGATCGGGCCGATACTAGACAGGTGAGCGCGGAGCCGACAAACGAAGGCAAGCGACCCAGGTGGGCTTACAGGATCCACGCCGAGCGCAGAGCGCGCGGTTGGTCTCAAGCTGATGCCATTCGTTCCATGAGGACCCACGCGGCCATTCCCTTGCCAAGCGACAGCAGCTTGCTTCGTAGCTGGAAAAGGTGGGAAGCCGGGGAAGTTGAGCCAGACAAGTTCTATAGACCGCTGATCGCAAAGACATTCGGAACCGTGACCGCAGCTTTCTTCCCACGACCCCCGCATCGTGACGCAGATCGCGAACTCATCACGGACACGGGGCTAAACACCCTTGAAATACTGTCCCGCCTACGCGCCTCGGACGTGTCCCCCGCGATACTAGATGCCCTGCGAATCGAAGCCGACCGACTTTGCTGCGAATACCCGCACATGGAGGCCGCACAGCTCCGCGTTGAAGGCCAATCCTGGCTACGCCACATAACGTCGCTCCTCGATAGAAGACTGACACTTGCCCAACACCAAGAGGTGCTGGCCTTAGCTGGGCAGGTCGCGTTACTGCTGGGCTGCGTCGAATATGACATGGGCAAACCCAGAGCTGCCTATGGGACTCGGCAAGCGGCACTGTCACTTGGCGAGGAAGCAGGCAAAAACGACGTGATGGCGTGGGCGTACGAAATTCGGGCTTGGCAAGCACTCACTACAGGCGACTACCGAGGCGTCATCGCCGCAGCCGAAGCTGGCGAATCCCTGGCACCACACAACAGTGTTTCTGTCCAACTTGCGGCACAGCGAGCGAAAGCATGGAGTCGCATTGGTGATCGCCGACAAGTGGAGGAGGCCCTCGATGAAGGCCGCAAGGTACTGGAGTCGCTGCCGTATCCGGAAAACATCGAACACCATTTTGTCGTTGACCCGGCGAAGTTCGACTTCTACGCCATGGACTGCTATCGACTGGTTGGTGAAAACCAGCTAGCTGAGGTTTACGCAAACGAAGTGATTCGCTCATCCACGGAGAACAACGGCGAGGACCGAAACCCTATGCGTAGCGCCGAAGCGAGAATCACACTCGGCATCATCGCCGCCAGAAATCGCGACCTGGAAAAAGCTGTGACATACGGCCGCCAAGCACTGCAAGCCAATCGCAAATCATTGCCATCACTCCGAATGTGTCTTGCTGAACTTGGTCACGAGTTGCGAACGCAATTCCCCAACGAACGAAATGCCGTGACATTCCTCGATGAATCCTCCAAGTGATCGCTAAATCTGGGAGCGCGATGTGAGCGTGCCGATTGGCGCAGCGGAGTTCGATTCGCTATTCCACAACTTCACTGTGGAGGCGTGGCGACTGGAAACCCGTGATGCGTACGCGATGTCCTACGAACGCGAGGACTATGAACGATTCCTGTCCGGCGACCTGCTCATTGAGCCGCCGGACATGGAGTGGTTCAAGCCTTGGCTAGACATGATCACCAAGCAGACTGGCGCCGGAAAACGGGTGGGCCGCGTCAGGTTGCTGGCAGAACCTCCCACTGACTACCAGCGGTGGGAGATGTGGGTCGGTAGCTGGAACAGTAGAGCCGGCGAGGAGCTGCGGTACATGCCACGCGCGCGTGCCGTGGAGCTCGGCCTACCCACCAACCAGGACTGGTGGATGTTCGACAGTGAGAGCATCGTCATCCTCCGCTTCAACGACAACAACGAGCTGCTTGGCTACGAGAAGCTGACCGACCCCGCGATTGTCGCTCAGCACCTCGCGTGGCGAGACCTGGCGGTCCGCCACAGCGCCCCCGCAGCTGGGTTTGCCGCCACGTAGCAGGAGGTGTGCCGCACGGTGAACGAACAGTCGTCACGCCGGGTGCTGTACGTCGTGGTGTGCGCCGCTGGTCCCGCTCACGAGGTGAGCCGGCTGTTGACGGCGGCCCGAGCCGATGGTTGGGACCCGTACGTGATCACCACGCCCGAAGGCCTGCGCTTTGCGGACACGGAGGCGATCGAGCGCAGCACTGGCCATCCCGTACGTCACGCGTACCGCAGTCCCAGAGAGCAACGGTCGAGGCTGCCACACGCGAGCGCGGTGATCGTGGCGCCGGCGACATTCAACACGATCAACAAGCTCGCAACCGGGATCAGCGACAACTACGCGTTGGGTGTGCTCGCTGAGTGCGTGGGAGCCGGTGTGCCAATCGTGGTGCTGCCGTTCATCAATAGCGCCTTGGCGGCCCGGCTGCCGCTTCGGAAGTCGGTTGAGTCGCTTCGCGCCGAGGGAATCCAGATCCTGCTTGGCGACGACGGGCACCAACCGCATCCGCCAGGAGAGGGCAGTGAACGGATCCCTCATTTCCCCTGGCAAGCTGCGCTCTTCGCCGTGGACAGACTCATTGAATATGGTCCTCAAGAATCTCGTCCACAGCGATGACGAGGGGTCCGGCCATCCCGGCAGCCTAACTGCCACCACCGGACGGTCAGGCGAGCCAAGCTTGACCTCGAACGAATCCTCCCTTGACGCGGTGCAGCCGATCGCCGCGCAGCGGCACGCGGCAGGGCGCGGTCAGTACAGTCATTGGGTGGTCAAGGCACGCATCGAGAATCCGCCGTTCGCTCGCGCCGCGATGGCAGCAGGCGCTCTTTTCGTCAACGACGACGAGCAGGTCATGCTCGTGCAGCCCACCTACAAGTCGTACTGGGATCTGCCTGGCGGGTACGTCGAGTCCGGAGAGAGCCCGCTCCGGGCCTGCCGACGTGAAGTCGCTGAAGAACTTGGAATCCGGCCTACGCTAGGTCGCCTGCTCGCTGTGGACTGGGCGCCGTACGCCACCGACGGCGACAAAATGCACTTCATCTTCGACGGCGGACGCTTGGATGATGCCCAGCACGAGTCGATCAAACTCCAGGCGAGTGAGATCGCGGCGTACCGCTATGTCTCCAGAGATGAGCTACCTGAGCTGACGATTCAGCGGCTCGTCGATCGAGTGATCGCGTCCCTGGACGCACGCCAGCTCGGGCAGACCACGTACCTCGAGTACGGCGCCCCGAACCTCAGCAGGTAGAAGTCCCGGGCCCTCTGCCGCTGCGGCATCGGTTGCGACGTCGACGCCCGATCTGGAGAGTACGACTCGTGGCAGGACAGGCAGGGCTCGACAAGATCGATGGCTGCTCGTGGTCGAGGTCGGTGAACGGCAGGCGTGGCCGTTCCTACGTGCTGCGACAACGGCGGCGCGTCGACGCGGGAGACCAGGCTGTGGCGTGAAGCCGTCACGCCAACGCCTCACAAGACCCGACATGAGCGACCCTCAGCCGCTCCTGCCGCTCTTGTTGTACTCGATCTTGGCCGGTCCCTCGCCTGTTAGCCGGCCCCCGGGTAACCAACCGCACGCCTCATAGAACGAGTTGGCCGCGGAGTTATCCGCGAAACTCTCAAGTCGGATAGTTGAGTACTGGCCGAGGAGTGCTGTCTCCGCGTGCCGCAGCAGGAGACGACCCAGCCCCCGACGGTGGTGTTCCGGGTCGACCATCATCAGGTCGACCGTGGGGCCATCGAGAATGGAGAAGCCTATGATCCGGCTTTCCTGGCTGATGAGGCAGTGCACTCCGCCCCGCTCCAGATGATTCTTCACGTGGGCATCTGAAGC
>JBOGDL010000205.1:0-10149 GCA_050701815.1 Micromonosporaceae bacterium
CCGGGACAACTCTCGCAGCAGGCCGGTCACCGCCACCGCGACGTCGCCAGCCGCGGCGGTGACGCGACGGGCGTGGTCAGGATCCCAGCCGGTGGCACGGGAGACGACATCGGAGGCCTGGGCGGCGCTGAGGCGGGCCAGCACCGCCACGGCGAGCCGCTCCGCCTCTTCGCGAACCAAGCCGGCGCCGGACCAACCGACTCGCTCGCTCTGCTGGCTGTCAACCGAGTTGCTCAAGCCAGCGACTCCACCCGCTTCTTGAGGTCCTTCAGCGCGGCGTCCATGATCATCTTCTCCGCCTTGCGTTTGAACATGCCGAGCATGGGGATGTTCGGCTCCACACTGAGGGTGTACGTGACGGTGCAGCCGCCGTCGTCGTTGGGGTCGATCTGGTACGCGCCCTGCTGCAGCTTCTGCACCTGCGACGGCTCGGTCAGCGACCACTCGATCTGCGAGAAATCCTCGGTGTAGCCGTACCTCAACGTGTACGAGTCCTTGAACACGCCCGCGTCCATCGAGAAGCTGACCTGGCTCGCGTAACCGTCCTCATACTCCTCGATCACCTCGGCGCTCTTGACCGCCGAGACCCATTCCGGGTAGCTCGTGAAGTCAGTGATGACCGCCGCCACCCGTTCCGGGGGCGCGGCGATGACGATCGACTGGGTCGAGGATTCCGTCATGGTCGCTCACGCTACCGTCTCGCTGCCTCGCCCGGGCGCCGACTGCCCTCAAGCTCGTCCTTGATCGCCCACAGCGCAGACTTGATCTCCCGCTGTCGACGAGCCAGCTCCCGCGCGGCGTCTCGTGCCGACCGTCTTTCCGCGTAGAAGCGCGGCCACTGTTTCCGTTCAGCCTGTTTCCGTTCAGCCTGTTTCCGGTCTGCCCGATCGATCCTCAGGTAGATGTGCGCGATCACCCCGTCGGCCCACTCTTGCAACCACACCTCGGCGCTGCCGACGCGTTCGCCGTGCACCATAAACCGCAGACCCTCCACGCCGCGATCCTCGGCCACCCGCAGCCGCAGATCTGGCCAGATCTGACGGGCGAACGCAACCGTCGCCAACCGTGCGCACACCATCGCGAGGTCCGCCGCGAGAAAGGTCTCCTCGACCAGATCAACCTGTGGCACCCGATCAGAGTGCCACGGATGGCGCTGGACATACGATGTGCAACGGCGGCAACCCCGTGTCAGAGCGACAACCCTGGGGCGCCATCCCAGGGTCAGCAGTCGCGAGCCGCATCGGGATTCCAGCGCTGGGCGCCCTCCGCAAGCCCGGACGAACCGGGAACACGGCAAGCGCCCTCGGCGAGAAGGAGCACTGCGACGAAACGGCCATCACTGTCAGACGTCGGCGGCGCGGTCACCTCCGGGGTGCAACGCCCCGGGCCGGCGGCGCGCACGCTCCGGATAAGTTTGCTGTGCCTGGTGATCGCGCTGACTCTGATCACCGCGGCGATCTGGGATGCCAGCGCGCCCCCCGGCGCTGAGCGACAACTCCCCCGGGCGGCGTTCTGGTGCGCTCTGCTCGCGATCGCGGCGGTTCCCGGTTTCTTGACTCCGGCCAACTCGACAGCGAGCCGGCTGGGACGCCTCGCCGAGGTGCTGACGGCGGCGATCGCCGCGGCCGCGCTGCCCCACAGCGGCGGGGCGCCGCTGGCGTACGTGGTGGTCGCGGTGGTGGGCGCCGTGGTGTATCGAGGGGGCCGGGAAGGCCTCGGCCTGGTGGCCGTCGCGGCGTTCGGCGCCATCGTCGCCGGGCTTGCCACGGGCCAGTTGGCCGGCCCCGAGTACGTCGCGTCGGCGACCGCGTGGTTGGCGATCGCGGCGGGCGGGACGGTGCTGGTGACGTGGCTGCGGCGGGCGTACTCCGCGCCCACCCGGCCGCAGCCGTACGCGGAGGCCACCCGGCTGTTGACGCAGCTGCGCACGGTGGCCCGCCACCTCCCGGGCGGCACTCTGGACCCGGGCGGGATAGCGATGCACCTGCTCGAGGAGATGCGGGCCGCCGCACCCTCCGACCGGGCGGCGGTGCTCTCCACCAGCGGCGGCGGCCGGTTGGTGGTGCTGGCCCAGTACGGCTCGGAGCGGATCGACTGGGAGACCTCGCTGGACGCCGACACCCCGGTGGCGGAAGCCTGGGCCAGCCAGCAGCCGCAGGTGGCGGCACGCTCGCTGTCCCGGTCCCGCCCCGCGGAGGGTCACGTCTCGGTGCTGGTCACGCCGCTGGTGGCCGGGGTTCGCACGGTGGGCCTGGCGGTGGTGGAGTGCGATCAGCCCAACGCGTACCAGCGGGATGTGGTCGACGCGGTGACCGAACTGGCGGCGCCGGCAGCGCTGCGCCTAGAGGCCGCGTTGCTGTTCGACGACGTCCGGTCGCTGGCCACTAGCGAGGAGCGGCAACGCCTGGCCCGCGAGATCCACGACGGGGTGGCGCAGGAGCTGGTGATGGTCGGGTACGGCATCGACAACGCGCTCGCGCAGCTGCCCGACTCCGACGCCGCGGGTGAGTTGCGGATGCTGCGCGCCGAGGTCACCCGGGTGATCACCGAGCTGCGACTCTCGCTCTTCGAGTTGCGCAGCGAGGTGGATCGCCACGGCGGCTTGACCAGCGCGATCGCTGAGTACGCGCGCACCGTCGGCGCGTCAGCCGGGTTGCGGGTGCACCTCTCGCTGGACGAGTCCACCGCCAGGCTGCCCGCGGCCAGCGAGGCCGAGCTGCTCCGGATCGCCCAGGAGGCGATCACCAACGCGCGTAAGCACGCCCAGGCCGAGAACTTGTGGGTGATGTGCGTGGTTGATCCCCCGTACGCGCGGATAGAGGTGTCTGATGATGGGCGCGGGATCTCGCTGGACCCACCCGAGGGCCGGTATGGTTTGTCGATCATGGCGGAACGGGCGGACCGGATTCGCGGCCAGCTCGAGATCCGATCCCGTGACCCCAGGGGGACCACCGTCGCCGTCATGCTCGGCGCGGAGAAGTCGACGCGATAGCGTGTCGGCACAGGAGGTGCACAACACATGGCCACCAGCCCGATGCCGCCAGAACCCACCAAGATCCTGTTGGTCGACGACCACGATCTGATCCGCAAAGGGTTGCGCCATGCGTTCGAACGTGACGCGCAGTTCGACGTGGTCGGCGAGGCCGACTCCGTCGGCGACGGGGTGCGGCAGGCCGCCGCGTTGTCTCCGGACGTCGTGATCATGGACCTGCGGCTGCCGGACGGCAGCGGTCTGGAGGCCACCCGGCAACTGCGCAAGGCGCACCCCGAGATGGGGATCGTGGTGTTGACCATGTACGCCGGCGACGACCAGCTCTTCGGCGCCCTGGAAGCGGGCGCCAGCGCGTTCGTGCCGAAGAGCGCGCCCGCCGACGACGTGGTCGCCGCGGCCCGGCACGCCGCGTCGTCGCCGAACGCGTTCACCGCGGCTGACCTGGCGGAGGCGATGAAGCGCCGGTTGGCGCCGTCGGGGCCGCAGCTGTCTCCTCGGGAGAGCCAGGTGCTCAAACTGCTCGCCGACGGCATGAGCGTGAACGGCATCGCCAAGCAGCTGTACGTGAGCGAGTCCACCGCCAAGACCCACATCTCCAAGCTGTACGAGAAGCTGGGCGCCGCCAACCGGGCGCAGGCCCTGATGACGGCGCTGCGGCTGGGGCTGCTCGAAGCGCCGGACGCGCCCAAGTTCTAGTCCCGACCGCGGAGTGGCCGCGTGGCCGTGGTGGCCAGCTGGCCCGGGGCGCTCCTGGCGCCCGGCAGCTACTTGACCGCGGGCGCGGAGTGCTCCAGCCGAGGCGCCTCCGTCTCAGCCTTCTGGGCCGCGGCACGACCCCGGGACCGGCTGTACGCCACCCCGGCCAGGCACAGCGCTCCACCTGCCACCGCGAGCCAGGGCGGCGTCTCCCCCAGGATCACCCAGCCCATCACCAGCGCCACCGGCACCGCCAGGTAGGTGACGGTCGACATCCGGCCCGCGGTGGATCGGGCCAACGCGTACCCCCAGGTGGTGAACGCGATCGCGGTCGGGAACACGCCCAGGTAGATCATCCATCCGATGCCGGTCAGGTCAGCCGCGCCCAGCTCGGCGATCAGGTCAGGAGAGAATGGCAGGCTGACGACCAGCCCGATCACACACGCCAGCCAGGTCAGCATCAGCGGGGAGGTGCGCCCCAGCAACGGCTTCTGACTGATCACGCCCCCCGCGTACGCCAGCACCGCGACCAACGCCAGTGCGCACCCCAGCCCGGCGGCGGCGCCGAGGTTGGCGGTGGCCAGACCGATCAACACCGCCCCGACGAAGGCGATACCCAGGCCCACCAGCAGCCGGCGCGGGAACCCCTCGTGCAGCATGAACCCGGCGAGGATGGCGATCAGGATCGGCGTGATGCTGATGATCATGGCGGCAGTCCCGGCGTCGATCGTCCGCTCGGCGGCGTTGAGCGCCAGGTTGTACACCCCGAACCAGAGCACGCCGAAGGCGATCAGCCGCGGCCAGTCCGCCCGGGGCGGGAATGGCTCCCGCCTGATCAGCACCAGGATTCCGAGCACAACCGCGGCGATGAACAACCGCCCCGTGGTCAACGGTCCGGGCGAAAGCTGCTCGCCCGCGGCCCGGATCCCGACGAAAGCGGAGGCCCAGAGCACCACCGTCGTCAACGCCGCGGCGATCACCAGCGGGGTTTCCCCGGCAGTCTTGCCAGACTCGGGCGCGGTCGTCGGGACAGCCATGGACCAGCTCCTTGTGCGGAGAGTGATGTGTTCCCCTGGCGCGGTCGCCGCGGGGCTGAAGACGCAAGGCTGGGGTCGACGGACCCCAGCAGCTCATTCACCTCGCGCAACGTCGCCGATCAAGGAGCTCTTTCACCCGGATGACTCTTGGGACGCACGTCACACCGACCGCGCCGAGGCGCTGCGCCGGCCGCACCTGAGGCGTAGCGGCGGCGGGCCCGCTCGGGTCAGCCGGCAAGCAGCGCGCGCAACCGGTCGGCCTGCCGTTGCCAACCCCACTGCTGCTCCACCCAGGCCCGGCCCGCCTTGCCCATCCGCGCCGCCAGGTCCGGGTCAGCCAGCAACGTCGACACCCGATCCGCCACGGCGGCCACGTCGCGCCCGTTCACCAGGTATCCGGTCTCACCGTGACGCACCGCGTCCGGGGCCCCGCCCGAGTCCCCCACCACCACCGGCAGGCCGGTGGCAGACGCTTCCAGGAACACAATCCCCAGCCCTTCCACGTCCAGACCGCCGTTACGGGTGCGGCACGGCATCGCGAACACGTCCCCCGCCGCGAAGTGCGCGGGAAGCTCCTCATGCGGCGAAGAGCCGGCGAAGATCACATGGTCGGCGACACCCTCCCGGCTGGCCAGCCGCCGCAGGGCGTTGCGGTGCGGACCGCCGCCGACCAGCAGCAACGCCGCGTCAGGGACCGCGCGGCGGATCCGCGGAAGCGCCCGCACCAGCACGTCCTGGCCTTTACGCGGCACCAGCCGCGACACGCACACCACCACCGGGCGTCCGGTCAGCCCGTGCCGGCGTCGCACCTGCTCGCCGCTGACAGCGGGGGTGAACTGGTCCACGTCCACACCCGGGGCCAGCTGCCGTAGCTCGGTCAACCCCGCCAGCGCGCGGGCCAGCCGCACCCGGGTGTACTCCCCCAGGTACGTGACCACGTCAGCCTCCCGCGCGATCCGGCGCAACGCCGTACGGGCGCCGGGCAGCATCGCCCACCCGACTTCGTGGCCGTGGGTGAGCGCGAGCACCCGCCGCACCCCGGCTCGCCGCAACGCGGGCGTCAACAGCCCGAGAGGCGCCGCCGCGCCGTACCAGACGGTGTCGCACCCGTGGCTGCGGACCAGTTCGGCGGCCCGGCGCGCCACCGCGGGGGTGGGCAGCAGCACCCCGGTGTCCTCGCGGACCACCTCGAACGGCTGCTTGGCGTCGAACTCGGCCGCGCCGCGCCAAGTGGACGCGTACACCACTAAAGAATCCGCGGGTTGCCGGATCGCGAGGCCATGCACGAACGACTGGATCCCCCCCGGCCGGGGCGGAAAGTCGTTGGTCACCAACAGGGTGCGAGTCACCCGGCGATGGTAGGACCCTGGCCCGCGCCGGCCCGCTCAGGCCGGCCGACACGGCCTGACCCGCTCAGGCTGGCCAGGCCCCGGTGAGCCGGCGCACCCCGACGGCGCCACCGCGGTCCACCGCGGCCTTCACCACCTCGAAGACCAGGCCGTGCAGCGCCGCGGCCGCCAGCACCTCAGTCCAGCTCCGGGTCTCGTCAGTGGCCCGCGGCGCGTCTTTCTCGCCCGCCATGCGCTTCCAGAGCTGGGTGAAGATCACACTGGCCAGCGCGCCGCCGGCGATTCCGACAGCGAGACCCACCGGCTTGTAGAGCAGCTTCGTCACCGTCTCCTCCTGCCCCGCAACACCAACAGCAGCGCCACCAGGCCAGCGGCAAGCACCGCGCCGGCCACGGCCCCCACCACCGCTGGTCTGCCCCCGTCCATGGGTTGGCCGTGGTCCTTGGCGCGGCCGCTGGCGCCCCCGAGCCGAGCCCGGGCGCCCTCAAAACCCTGCCGGGCTCTGGCCCTGATGTCCGCTTTCGCGCTCAACGCCTGCACTGTCTCGCCGAGCGCGGTCCTGGTGCGCGCGATGTCCGCTCTGATCAGCTCTGGGTCATCGGGGATGCTCTCGGTTGACCAGCCACCAGCCACCGCAGGGTCTTCGCCGGATCGGTGATTCATTGCCTGACCCTCTCCCTCAGCAGCTGCGCGTCGGCTTTGGCGCTGTCGATCGCGTCCAGATGCGGGGTGGCTTTCCGCAGCTGGAGCCTGCCAATCAACGCCATCACGCCAGCGATCGCCAAGAGCGCTCCCCCGACGATCAGCGCCGCCGCCCAGCCCGGCAACACCAGGGCCAACAACAGCACCGCCGCTGCGAGCACCGCGCCGACCCCGTACAAGGCGGTGATCCCGGCGGCGCTGAACAGGCCGATCCCGGCACCGGCTCGCTTACCCTTTTCCCGCAGTTCCGCGCGCGCCAGTTGCATCTCGTCCCGGACCAGCCGAGAAAGCTGCTCCGAGCCCTGCCTGATCAGGGCAGCCGTGGACATATGGCTCGCCCCGTCCGACATCTGGCGAATGTGCGTGTCGGTCATCATGCGCCCCCTCTCACTGACGCCCGGTCACCCTCTGTCCAGTGCCCGTTGCGCAGCGAATCAATGCCTCATCAGCGAAATCGCCAGCAGGCCGGGGGGCGCAGGTTCAGCGGGACGGGCAGTGCGGCGTCACCGGGCCGGGCAGCGCGGGCGTCACTGAGCCGCGCGTGCGGCGGCGATCCGCTGCGCCGTGGTCGGGTGGGACCCGAACAGCCAGTGTTCGAGCACCGGAGGGTCGACGTCGGAGAGGTTGCGCAGCGCCAGCCGTCGCTGCATCGCCTCGAATCCGGCGGGATCGTGAGTCAACGCCAGCGCGTGCCGGTCGGCTCGCATCTCGAGCTGACGGGACACCGCGCTCTGCGCCGGCGCGCCCAGCAGCCCGGCCACGGCGATCACCGCGACCAGCAACGCCACCGCTCGCGGATCGGTCAGGTCAGAGGACTCACCGGACAGACCGGCCCTACGTAACAGCCCACCCCAACCGCCAAGCAGGTAGATGGCGCACACCCCGGCGGCGGCCCCCACACCGCCCAGCGCGGTGCCGATCACCACGTCCCGGTTCTTGGCGTGGCCCAGCTCATGCGCCACCACCTGCTTCACCTCGGCGTCGGGCGCCGCCTCGAGCAGGGTGTCGTACACCACGATCCGGCGGGTGGGCCCGAACCCGGAGACGTACGCGTTGACCGCCCGGGTACGCCGGGACGCGTCCGCGACCAAGACCCCCCGCACCGGCGTGCCGTCACGTTCGGCCAGCGCCATCAGCTCAGTCCGCAACGGCGAGGCCTGCATCGGCGTGAACTTGTTGAACACCGGCTCCACCAGCACCGGGAAAGCCAGCGACAACAGCACCGTCAACCCAGCCGCGCCCACCGCCGCCCACACCCACCACCAGCGCGGCGCCAGCCGGGTCAGGGTGTAGAAGCCAGCCAGCACCACCAGCGCGAGCGCCCCGCTGAGCAGCAACGACTTCGCCATGTCGAGGGCCCAGCCGGACCAGTCCTGGGTGGACAGGCCGTAACGGCCCAGCACCACGTGGCGCCAGGCGGCGAACGGCGCCGTCGCCAGCTGTCCAATCAGCACGACAGCCAGGCCGCCCAGCAGCGCCTCAGCCAGCCAGTGGCCCCCGAACGGCCGCCCCATCAACACCACCAGGCGGGCGCCCAACGGGGTCAGACCCAGCAGCAGCGCCACCCCCAGCCCCACCAGCATCCCGGTGTAGCTGCCGGGACGCAGCGCCGCGTGGAACTGCTTGCCGCGGGCCACCCGTTCCCCGGGGAGGTCAGCCACGGCTGCCAGCTGATCGGCGCGAGAGGGAGGGCTGACACTCCACGGCACGATGACCGCCACCATCACCGCGATCGCCACGCAGAGGCAGACCAGGGCCAGCACCGCCCAGCCGCGCGGCGTCATCGGCTCACCCGCGCCGGGCCCGAGATGAGCGCCCGCACCGGGTCCGCCGTGCGCGCCCCCGTCTGGTCCGTCATGAGCGCCATCAGGTCTCCTTCAGGTGCTTTTCCAGATAGTCGCGCCATAACGCGACAAAGTCGGCTGCGCCCAGGTTCAATTCTTCCCGCAGCGCCACCTCCAGGTTGCGCTGCGGGTCTTCCTCACCGGCGCTGAGCCGCCGGTATAGCCGTACCAGAGCCGCGTCACCGGCGCGCTCCGCGATCAGCTTGCAGGCCAGCCAGGATTGCTGGTACGCCGCGGACAACCTCCGGTTGCCGGGGTCGAAGTCGGCGGCGGTCGGCAGCTCGTCCGGCAGCTTCCCCTCCCGCACCTCCCGCGCCAGCTCTCGCGCCGCGACCCGCACGCTCACCCCGGCGCCACGGTACGCGACATAATCCGCGAACCCCTCCGCCAGCCAGTACGGGGTGGCCGTGGTGGTGACGTGTCGAGCCGCCACGTGGGTGATCTCATGGGTGAGCACGATCCGGCGCCCGTACGGCGAGAGCTTGCTCAGCACGTCCGGGTTCACCAGCACCCGCTTGCCCGCCGCCGGACCGGTGTGCGGCACGTCGACCGAGGTGAACGCCGCCATCCGGGACAGGTCGCCGGGCTCCTCGATCAGCTGCCCCAACTCGTCGGCGTCCTCGGGGGTCAACACCACCGCCCGCCGGTCCCAGTCCGGCCAGACCTGCGCCACCCGCGGCACGGCCTCGGTCGCGACGGCGAGCACGGACCTCATCAGGTCCTCAGCTCCCGGGTGGCCCAGCACCAGCACCGACTGGCTCGCCACGGCGGTCACCGGGCCGAAGTCCCAGAGGTTCGCGACCGTGCCGCTCCCGGGCTGGCCCAGCCGGCGCCGGGACAGGCCGTCGTCGGCCAGATACCACCGCTCGCCACGGCGGTTGAACAGGTAGCGCCGCTGCTGGACGGTGGGTCGGGAGTCGTAGTCCCGCAGCCCGTACCGGAGCCGGACCGAGGGCGCCCACACGCTCTGCCCGTACACCGGGACCACGGCCGGTGGGAGCATCGCCTGGCGATTGGGGTTCAACTCGTACGTCCAGGTGGACAACGGCACCGAGGCGATGTTGTCGAAGAAGGCTTTCTGCCGAGCCCGAAGCGCCACGGCGTGCGGGTCGACGGTGGCGAGGAACCCGGCGCGGTCCCGAGACATCAGCGCTTGCGCCCGACGGGCGAGCAGCTCCCGCACCGCGTGAGTGCGGGCTCGCACGTTGACGTGGTGACCGCTCGGGGCGCTGCCGTCGAGCAGCGACTTCACATCGCCCGGCGGCGAGGACTCCAGGGCGGCATGCCGATGCGCTCCGGTTTCACGCCCCACGGTGGCTAGGTATCCGGCTGCCACGACCGCTTCGACCGCGATCGTGAGCCACGCCGCGAGGATCAGCCAGCGTGGCAGCCGGTGTAGAGAACACCGAACTGCGGGCACCGGCCCATGGTAGTGGCCGGCAGCGCGAGCATCGGCGCAATCACGCGCTGTGGCGACGTTTGGGCTCCTCCGCGACCAGACGCAACCGTGGCACCATCCCCGCCTCCGC
>JBOGDL010000206.1:0-5689 GCA_050701815.1 Micromonosporaceae bacterium
CCGGAAGGCGTACTCGCCGGGCAGCACGTGGTACGCGTCCGGCTCGTCCAGCTCCACGGCCGCCGCCTGGGGCCAGTCGCCCCGCACCAGCAGCTCGCGTGCCAGCCCAATCAGGTCCGCGGCGCCCGAGTCCAGGATCTGCTGGGCTTGGTGGCCGCTGGTGATCAGTCCCACCGCCAGGGTTGGCACTCCCGCACGCTCCCGTACGGCCCTGGCGAACTCGACCTGGTAGCCGGGGACTCGTCGCACCACTGGCATCGACGAGTCTCCCGAGATCCCGCCGGACGAGCAGTCGATCAGGTCGACGCCGTGCCCGGCGAGGGTGCGGGCCAACTCGACGGTGTCGTCCAAGTTCCAGGCCCCACCCCGTCCGTCGACGCAGGAGACCCGGAAGAACAGCGGGACCCCGGCGGGCAGCGCGGCCCGGATCGCGTCTGCGATCTCGACAGCCAGCCGCATCCGACCGGTGCGGGACCCGCCGTAGCCGTCCGTCCGCCGGTTGGCGACCGGCGAGAGGAACTGGTGCAGCAGGTAGCCATGGGCGCCGTGGATCTCCACGATCTGGTAGCCCGCCGCGATCGAACGGCGGGCGGCCGCCGCCCACTCCTGCACCAGATCGCTGATGTCGGACGGGATCAGCTCCGCCGGGACGGGCCAGTTCTCGTCCACCGCGACGGGGCTCGGCCCGACCGCCTGCCAGGGCGGGAAGCCCAACGCGCGGTCCGCCTCCCGCAGCGGCGTCCAGTCGTGTTGGGCGTCATGCGACGAGGCGCGCCGGCCGGCGTGCCCGAGCTGGATCGCCGGGACCGCCGCGATCGCGGCGACCAGCTCCGCGACGCGCCGATGCGACTCGATCTGCCCGTCGTCCCAGATCCCCGCGCAGGAGTACGTCTTGCGCCCCCGCTCCTCGACGGCCGTCTCCTCGGTGAACACGATCCCGGCGCCGCCGATCGCGAGCCGTCCCAGATGCGCCAGGTGCCAGTCCGTGAGCCGGCCGTCGACCGAGGCGTACTGGCACATCGGCGAGGCCGCGATCCGGTTGCGCGCTGCCACGTCCCGGCAGGCGAAGGGCGAGAAGAGCCTCATCGTTGCGGGTGGCCGTACACTCGGGCGGCCTTTTCAGGGGTGAGCAGCCCCAACCGCAGGTCACGTTCGATCGCTTCTGGGTCGCGTTCGCGCGGGTCGCCGTAACCGGCGCCGCCTGACACGGTGTGGCACACCAGGTCGCCGGTCTGCAACGGGTAGGTCCCCTTGGAGTGCACCTGCCGCCGCTCACCCGAAGTGGAGACGATCACGGTCTTCCCGACGCTGCCCGCCTCGCCGCCGCGCACTCCCGGTGGGGCGATCCGCTGCCGCTCGGCCAGGTTCGACAGCTGCAGGTCTTCGCCGAGCACCCGGACCTCTTTGCGGACCCCGTGCCCGCCCCGGAAGCGGCCGGCGCCCGCGCTGTCGGGGATCAGCTCGTAGCGCTCCACCACCACCGGGTACGAGTGCTCGTTGACCTCGGTCGGGATGGTGTCGATGTTGAACGAGGCCGACATCGCCTCCGGCCCGTCGCTGTCAGCTCGGCCGCCGAAGCCGCCCACGATCACGTCGTAGAAGACGAACCGCCTGCCAGTGGCCTGGTCGGTGCCGCTGATGATCGGGTTCGCCCAGTGGCTCGACGGCGCCACCACCCGGTCCGGCACCGCCTGAGCGAAGGCCTGCATCAGCACGTCCACGATGCGCTGCTGCATGATCGCGCGGCCGCCGTTGCCACCCGGCCGTTTCAGGTTGACGATCGTGCCTTCGGGCGCGATCCAGTGGATCGGTCGCAGCGCGCCGACGTTCTGCGGGATCCGGTAGCCATGCGTGATCGCCTTGATCGTGAAGTAGCAGTACGCCCGGGTGTAGTTCTCCACCGCGTTCATCCCCGACCTGGTCTGCGGGTCGGAGCCGGTGAAGTCGAGCGTCAGGTCGCCGCCGTCGATGGTGATGGCCGCCTCGATCCGGATCGGGTCGGTGTCCGGCCCGCAGTCGTCGAGGTGGTCGAAGGCGCGGTACACCCCGTCGGGCATGTCCCGGATCGCGTCCCGCAGCGCCTGCTCGGACAGGTCGAGCAACGCGTCGCAGCCCTCGTCGTACGCCTTGCGCCCGAACCGGGCCACCAGCTCGGTCACCCGTTGCCCGACGACGCGTCCGGCGTTGCGGTTGGCGCGCAGGTCGCCCAGCAGCTTGTCCGGCACCCGCACGTTCGCCTCGAGCAGCCGGACCACCTCGGCGTTGGGCTCGCCTTCACGCCAGAGCCGGGTCGGCGTGAGCCGTACGCCTTCCTGGTAGTTCTCGCTGATCCCGACGACCTGCTGCGACCCGGGGGACGCCCCGCCTACGTCGATCATGTGCACGCACGTCACCGCGTACCCGGCGAGCTCGCCGTCGTGGAAGAACGGCGCCGCGACCATCCAGTCCGGCAGGTGACCGGATCCCATCCAGGGGTCGTTGAACGCGTACACGTCGCCGGGGCGGATGTCCTCGCGCGGGTAGCACTCAAGGATCCGGTCGATCATTCCTGGCATCGAGCCGAGGTGACCGGGGCTGAAGTCGCCTTGGGCGATCATCCGGCCGCGGGCGTCGAACACCGCGACCGAGAAGTCCCGGCCTTCCCGCACCGCCTCGGAGTACGCGGTGCGTTGCAGGATCAGACCGCCGTCGTTCGCCGCCGCGGCGAGGCCGCGCCAGAGAGCGCCGAGCGCGAGCGGGTCGATCGCGCGAGCGGTCTCGCGATTCGCCTCCGACCCGCGATTCATCTCAGACATGGGTCGCTCCGTTGATCTCCACAACCAGGTTCGAGGTCGGGTCGACGGTCACCCGGTCCCCGGAGAGCAAGAGCGTCGTGGACTCTTTCTCCTCGATGATCGCGGGGCCGGCGATGGTGGCGCCGGCGGCCAGGTCGGTGCGCCGGTACACCTTGGTTTCCACCAATCCGCCGGTCTCGGGGAAGTACGCCAGACGCGTGGAGTGCGGCTCGACTGAGGATGTGCCGAGGGGCAGCGTCTCCGGCGCCAGCGGGGCCGCCGAGATCTGCGCGGTCAGCCGCACCGAGGTGATCTCCAGCGGCCCGGGCTCAGCGAAGCCGTACAGCTGGGTGTAGCGAGCCGAGAAGGCGTCCACCACCGCGGCGGTGGGATCGTCGCCCAGCTCGTCGGGGACCGGCACGGTGATCTCGTGCCCCTGCCCGGCGTAGCGCATTTCCATCGAACGCTGGTACGTGCGCTCGCCCGGCAACCGGGTGCGGTCCAGCTCAGCGTCAGCCTCCACGCGTAGGTCGGCTGCGATCTGCTCGATCTCCGCCAGCGTTTCAGCGGTCAGCTGCCGGAACGCGGCCTTGGCCAGGTCGAAGCGTGGGTCAGCGGCGAGCAGCCCGACCGCGGACATCACCCCGGCCGCGGCGGGGACGATCACCCGGGGGATTCCCAGTTCCCGGGCGATCCGGGACGCGTGCAGCGGACCGCCGCCACCGGAGGGCACCAGCACGAAGCGACGCGGGTCGTGGCCCCGTTCCAGGGAGACCGCGCGGATGGCGTTGGCCATGGCGCCGGTGACGGCGTCGTGCACCCCCCATGCCGCGTCGACCACGTCGAGGCCGAGCGGGCTGCCGACGTGCGTCTTCATCACCTGCTGCGCCGCGGCGAGGTCGAGCGTCATCTCGCCGCCGTTGAAGAAGTCGGGGTTGAGGTATCCGAGGAGCAGGTTCGCGTCGGTGACGGTGGGGTGCTCGCCGCCGTTGCCGTAACAGGCCGGGCCGGGGACCGCGCCCGCGCTCTGTGGACCGACGCTGACCACGCCGAGTGCGGCCCGGGCGATGGACCCGCCACCGGCCCCGATCTCCACCAGGTCCAAGCTGGGCATCATCACCGGGATCCCGGTGCCGGGGCGCATCAGGGTGCGGTCCAGCTCGAACAGGTTGACCAGCGGGATCTCGCCGTCGACGCAGGCCGCGGCCTTCGCGGTGGTGCCTCCCATGTCAAAGCCGATGATGTCGTCGGCGCCGCACTGCTGGCCGTGCTTGGTGGCCATCAGCGCGCCCGCGGTCGGGCCTGACTCGAGGGCTCGGATCGGGATCGCCTTGACCTGGCCGACGGTCGCCAGGCCGCCGTTGGCCTGCATCAGGTAGAACGTGCCGCCGAAGCCCCGCTGCTGCAGCGAGTCCTCCATCCGCGTCAGGTAGTCGCGGAACGCGCCCTCGATGTACGCGTTGACCACGGTGGTGCTCGCCCGCTCGTACTCCCGCAGCAGCGGCGCCACCTCGCTGGAGAGCGAGATGGACAACCCCGGCAGGTCGGCGAGCTCTTCGGCGAGGATCTCGCGGATCCGCTGCTCGTCGGCGGGGTTCGCGTAGCTGTGCAGCAGGCACACCGCCACGGCGGCGACTTCGGCGGCACGCAGCCGGCCCGCGATGTCGCGCACCGCCGCCTCGTCGAGTGGACGGTGTGTCGAGCCGTCGAAGCGGGTCCGCTGCGGGACGGTGAACACCCGCTCCTGCGGCGCCAGCGGCTCGTAGCGCTGGTACGAGAGGTCGTACGGGCTGTGCCGGAGTTGGCGTTGGAGCTGCAGCACGTCCCCGAAGCCCTCGGTCACCAGGAACGCCGTCGCGGCGCCTTTGCGCTGGATGATCGTGTTGGGGCCGATGGTGGTGGCATGCACGACCTGGTTCAGGTCGGACAGTGACGCCGACACCCGCTGCAGCACGTCGTCGATGCCGGCCAGCGCGCTGCTCGCCGGGTCCGCGGGGTCGGAGAGCCGTTTGGCCGCTGTCAGGCGCCCGTCGCGGACGTCTTGCAGGACGATGTCGACGAACGTGCCGCCGATGTCCACGCCAACCCGGTACGGGCGTTCGGCTGGTGTCGTCATGGTCGTCCCTCCTGGGCCAGGATCATTTTATTTTCCATAATCAGAGCTCGAGGTCAAGAGGTCGCACACGTCAAAGCGACAGCAACCGAACTCTCGCTCGGGCCAACCAGGAGGCGTGCTGATACGGCGTGAACAGGTAGTTATCGAGCGTGTGCGAGGGGACTTGGCGCCGGACCTTCACTTCCATCGCCGAGGTGCGAGCGCTCACAAGGTCGCTAGCCCTCTGTAAAAGGGAGAGCGAGCATGCTAGACATTTTATAATCTGAGTACGAGTAAGGGCCGCTACCCGTGGAGGTTGGGATGCGCGAATCCAGGCAGGGCGCCGAGCATCTGTGGCCACACTTCGGCCCGCTCGACGCCACCGGCAGCGGCCGGGTCCGGATGATGGCGAAGGGATCCGGGGCGCACCTGACCGACAGCGACGGCCGCCGCTACCTCGACATGCTGGCCTCTCTGTACGCCGTCAACGTGGGCCACGGCCGCGTCGAAATCGCGGAGGCGATGGCCGCGCAAGCCAGCGAGCTGGCCTTCTTCCCGATCTGGGGCCGCGTCGCCACCCCGGTCGCGGCTGAGCTTGCCGAACGCGTCGTCGCCCTGGCGCCTGACGGGTTCGAACGGGTCTTCTTCACCAGCGGCGGGTCGGACTCGGTGGACGCGGCGTGGAAGCTGGCGCGCCAGTATCACCGGCTGCGCGGCCGTGCTCGCAAGCACAAGATCCTCGCCAAGGAGGGCGCGTACCACGGCACCACCATGGGCGCGCTCTCGGTGACCGGGGTGCCGTCGCTGAAAGAGGCGTTCG
>JBOGDL010000207.1:0-5552 GCA_050701815.1 Micromonosporaceae bacterium
GGTCGCGTCTGACTCTCAGGGCCGTGCCGAGGTTGTTCGACAAGCCGACAGCCCAAGGGGGGTCTCATGGTCATTGACATGGCGCAGGCAGGCCGGCTGGCCGCCGACGATCACGCCGGGATCGACACCAACACCGCGAAGGACGACGCGGACCAATATGACGCACAGAAAAAGGTCAACATGGCCCGACAGAACGACACCGTGACATTGACCCGTGCCGACGGGGCGGCCAAGTCCACTAAAACCGCCAAGTCTGCTAAGGCCATCAAGTCCGCCAGGAAGCCCACAGCGACGCGTCGCGCAGCGGCTGGCTCAACAAAGAAGGCCACCGCGAAGCAGACCACGGCCAAGAGGATTCCGGCCAAGAAGACCTCGGCACGGGAATCCGTCGCTGCCCGCCAGGGCAACTCGGCTCGCCGATCCACCAGCACCCGTCAACGAGCCTCGAACGCCGGCTCGTCTGCCAACGGCCCACTCGTCCGCTGGAGCACGATGAGCCTGCCGATTCCGGTCGGCATGCGTACGCCTGATCTTCACCTGCCGCACGTCGACCTGATCTCACCTGCGAAGACGGCAGTGGCACGTGCGGCCCATGTGGTGGAGACCGCGCAATCGAAGCTGCCGGCGCCCCGACGAATCGTCTATTACGGCGCCTTGGGGGCCTTGGCCGCGGTGGGCGTGCTCGAGTGGCCGGCTGCTGCTGCGATCGGAGTCGGGGTGTGGGTCGCTACGCAGGCTCGCAATGGCGGCGACCGGGCAACGCAACGCCGCACCACGCGGGCCAGCGGCGCCGCCCAGCCGACGAGGCCACACAGCGCGAAGCCGAAGCAGGCGCGCCCCGCCGCCCGTACACGTTAGGGCAGGGCACGTGATCAAACTTCCGGACCTCCGCGTCTGGCTGACAACGGCTGCCTCGGGCGCGCGGAGCCTCACCACCGCATTCGCAGATCGTCGCAGCAACGGCAACGGTCGACCTGCGTGGGAACACCATGAGCACGCGCACATCGAGTTGGGCGTGACGCTGTCGCATGACCTGACGGAGGAGTTCGAAGCGGCCCTTCATTCCGTTGCCGGGGTCCGTTGGGCGGCCTGCAATGGCGTGCTCGGTCAGGTGATCGTGAACCGGGACGCAGACCAAGCCGACCTGGGCGACCTTGTGGCCGTGGTGGACGACATGCTCGGCGCCTATTCGCCGGACGAGGCGCTCAGCGATCGAGACACCGAGTGGCTGGATCTCATCGGTCTCAGTGGCGACGCGGTGGCGGCTGGCGTCGGACTGGTGGGCAGGGCCCTCCGGATGCCGCCGATGCCCATCGAGCTGACCGCGCTGACGACTCTGGAGGGCCTGGCGCCGCAGGTGCGGAAGCGACTGGCCAGCATGATCGGGCCGGTGCCGGCCGACACGGTCGCCACACTCGGCGGCTCCGTCCTTGCGGCGGTGGCGCAGGCGCCGCTGTCGCCCATGGCCAACGTCGCGCTGCACGCGCTGCGTCTGTCCGAGACGTGGGCCCGGCGGCAGGCCTGGAAGCAGGCCATGCCGGCGCTCTGCGCCGAGGCTGACTTCGCGCGTTCGTCATCGGAGCCTCCGCCAATGCGCTCAGAGCCGTTGGCCGACGGTCCGGTCGAGCAGCACACCTCGCGTACCACCATCGGCACTTTGCTCTTGGCTGGCGGGCTGCTGCCATTTCCGGGTGGCCTCATCAACTCGGCACGCACCCTGGTGGTGGGCGCCCCTCAGGCGGCGCACCACGGCCGGGAGGCGTACGCGGCGCAGTTGGGACGGTTGCTGGCCAAGCGGGGAGTGGTGGTACGGGATCCGCAAGCGCTACGCCGGCTGGACCGCCTCGACATGGTGATGCTCGATTCGGGCGTGCTCACCACCGGACGGATGGTGGTGGGCGACGTTGTCGCGGCCACGGGCGCGGACGAGATCGAGATCAGGTCGCGGGTGCTGGCGATGTTCGACCCTGACCAGCCGCGGCGGGCCGCGCAGCGGGGTGAGTGGAATCTCGCACCACTGTCCACACTAGACATTGAGCTGTCTGCGGAACTCGCCGCCGGGCTCCGGCACACGCCCCAGGGCGGCGCCGCGCAGGGCCGTCGACGTGCGCTGGGCCTGACCAGATCAGGACAGTTGGTGGCCGTGGCGACCATCGAGCCCGAGCTGGATCCGCTCGCGTTGGCCTTGATCACAACGGCCCGGAAGCTGGGACGTGTGCTCATCGCCGGCGCCAGGCCAGAGCTCGCACACCGGCTGCATTCCGATGGCGTGACACCCGGCGGCGCCCGGTTGACGGAATCGGTGCGCACCGCGCAAGCGGAGGGCCGCGGTGTCGTGCTTGTGGCAGCGCAGGACGATGTCGCGCTGGCTGCCGCTGACTGCGGAATCGGCGTCGTGCGTCGCGCATCGCGACCGCCGTGGGGAGCGCACCTGCTCGCGGGCCCGGATCTGGACACCGTATGGCTGATCTTGGAAGCGGCGATCCTGGCACGCCAGGTCAGCGGCCGCAGCGCCAGGATCGCGATGCTCGGCTCGGCCGCAGGTGCTCTGCTGTTGCTCACCAGCGCCAGATCCGAGGGGGGCCGGCGCGGCGCTGGCTCCACCGGTGTGGCGGGGCTGGCCAACGTGGTCAGCGGCGTCTGGACAGCCGCGTCCCTGGGCCGGCGTACGGTTCCGATGGCCGAGCACCCGACCCAGTGGCACGCCCTGCCCGCCGAGGACGTGCTCCGCGCGCTGGAGTCGTCCGAAGAGGGGCTTTCCTCGTCCGACATCGATGGTCGCAGGAGCCAGATCATCGTCGAGACCGACACCCCTGGGCTGCTCAGCGCCATGGTCGAGGAGCTCGACAATCCGTTGACGGCTCCGTTGGCCGCTGGCGCCGGAGTGTCGGCGGTGACCGGCGGGCTGGTCGACGCCAGCCTGGTGGTTGCGGTGCAGGCGGCGAACGCGGTGCTCGGCGCCGCGCAACGGCTCGCCGCCACCCGGGCGTTGCGGAACCTGCTTTCCGCCACGTCGTTGCCGGCACGGCTGCTCCGTGACGGGAAGCCGCGACAGGCGCCTGCAGACGAGTTGGTCCCTGGGGACATCGTCACGCTGCAGGCCGGCGACGTGGTCCCGGCCGACTGCCGGCTGCTGCACACCTCCGGCCTGGAGATGGACGAGTCCAGCCTCACCGGCGAGGCGCTTCCGGTGGCAAAGAGCCCGGCGCCAACCCTGGCAGCGGCGGTCGCAGACCGCACCAGCATGGTCTACGAGGGCACCACTGTCGCCGCTGGTGTCGCCACCGCAGTGGTCACCGCGACTGGGCCGTTCACCGAGGTGGGGCGCAGCGCGTACGCGATCGCCGACCGCACCCCAGCCGGGGGAGTGGAAGCCCGGCTGTATCAACTGGCCGCGACGTCGGTCCCGGTCGCCGCCGGGGCGGCGGCAATGATCCTGGGGGCAGGGCTGCTCCGTGGGCAACCGGCCACGGCGCTCAATTCCGCGGTCGCGCTGGCGGTTGCCGCGGTGCCGGAAGGGCTCCCCTTCGTCGCCACCGTCGCCCAGCTTTCCGCTGCCCGCCGGTTGTCCCGCCACAACGTGTTGGTACGCCACCTTCGTGCCCTGGAGTCGCTGGGCCGCGTCGACGTGGTCTGCTTCGACAAGACCGGCACCTTGACCGAGGGCAAGATCCGGCTGCGGGGTGTCTCTGACGGACGCGACCAGGAGCCGGCGTCCGAGTTGACTGATCACCGCCGGCTGGTGGTCGCCGCCGCGCTTCGAGCCACCCCCACCGCCAACGGCGATGAGCTGCCACCACATCCCACGGACCGCGCGGTGCTCGCGGGCGGCGCGGACGCGGGGGTCGCAGCCGACGCGGGCGCCACCGGGTGGCGGCTGATTCGCGAGTTGCCGTTCGAGCCTGGGCGTGGCTTCCACGCGGTCCTCGGCGACCTGCCGGAAGGGCAGCTGATCAGCGTCAAAGGGGCGCCCGACACGGTGTTGCCTCGCTGTGTGGCGTGGCGCCACCCGGACGACCCGGACCGGGCCCGACCGATCACCAAGCAGGACCTGCGGCAGCTTGAAGCCGAGGTTGACCGGCTCGCCTCTCAAGGGCTACGGGTGCTCGCGGTGGCCGAACGCGCCGCTTCGCCACGTCGTCTGCTGGACAACGGCCGAATCGAGCGGCTGGAGTTTCGGGGTCTGCTCGGCCTTGCTGATCCGGTGCGTGCCACCGCAGCCGATGCCGTCGACCGGCTTCACCGCGCCGGGATCACCGCAGTCATGATCACTGGCGACCACCCGGGGACCGCGCAGGCGATCGCGAATGAGCTGGGAATCCACAGCCCACATGGAGTCGTGACAGGCCCCGAGCTGGACGGGCTCACCCAACCCGAGCTACGTGAGCTCGCGGCGAAAGCCACGATCTTCGCCCGGGTGAACCCGTCGCACAAGGTCGCCATCGTACGGGCGCTGCAGCAGGACGGCGGGGTGGTCGCCGTCACCGGCGACGGGGCCAACGATGCCCCCGCGATCCGCCTCGCCGACATCGGCATCGCGCTCGGTGAGAACGCCACCGCCGCGGCGCGGGAGGCCGCCGACATCGTGGTCACCGACGACCGGATCGAGACCATCGTGCACGCGGTGGTGGAGGGCCGGGCCATGTGGACCTCGGTACGGGAGGCGGTCGCCCTGCTGTTGGGCGGCAACCTCGGCGAGATCGTGTTCACCCTCGGCAGCAGCCTGACGCAGTCCCGTTCGGTGCTCAACGCGCGCCAGCTCCTGCTCATCAACCTGGTGACTGACCTGCTGCCCGCGATCGCGGTGGCAGCTCGGCCGCCGCGCCACCTCACCCCAGAGGATCTGCTCCACGAGGGACCCGACCGGTCCCTCGGCGGCGCCTTGGCGCGTGGGATCACGCAACGGGCGGTCGCCACCACGGTCGCCGCCACCGCCGGGTGGCTGGCGGCCAGGTTCACCGGGACCCCGACCCGCGCCAGCACGGTCGCTCTGGCCAGCCTGGTCAGCGCCCAACTCGCGCAGACCGCCGTGGCCTCTCGGGGTGATCCACTGGTGCTGGCGGCGGCCGGCGCCTCCGCGGCCGCCATGGTGGGGATCATCCAGGCGCCGCCCACCAGCCTGTTCTTCGGCTGCCGGCCGCTCGGCCCGGTGGCGTGGAGCATTGTCACGGGCGCGGCTGCCACGGGGGCGATCCTCGGGGTTCTTCCGCTGCCGCACCTCCCCGAGCAGGCGCTGTCTCACCTGCCCGATCTGAGGCGATTGCCCTGGATGTCGGCGTATCTGCCGGTTTTAGAGGGCCACGGAAGCGGCCCTGACGCCACGCAGCCAGCGACGTAACCAAATGTTCACCTGGATGACGCCGATTCGCCCCGAAACCCTATGGATCGGCAACCCTCCCGCAATACGTTTCGCCCGTCGAGCAGTTGAGAGGAGGCATCATGAACGAGCTGCTGCTGCTGGTCGCCGCCGAAATTGTGGGGGCCGCGATCGCCGCCTTGGCGGCTGTGCTCGTACGACGGGCCTTCGGTGTCGCCGGGGCGTGAGCGCAAAC
>JBOGDL010000208.1:0-11626 GCA_050701815.1 Micromonosporaceae bacterium
GACCTGGCGAACAAGGACAAGGTGACCCAGCCCAACCCGGGCAAGACCGACCGCAGCGACGGAGTCTGGAAGTCGTTCTCGCAGGGCCGGGTCGCGATGGCCGCGATCATGCCGCACGGCACCTTCACCAACAAGTACATGAAGGACGCGCCGTTCGACTGGGATTCCGCGCCGTTCCCGACCAACGGCGGCCAGGAGTCGGTGACCCTCGGGGTGCAGGACTTCCTGATGTCGTTCAAGAAGCCGGGCAACAAGGCGCCGGTGAAGAAGTTCCTGGACTTCTTCTACCAGCAGGACAACTACGTCATGTTCAACAAGACCGAGGGCTTCCTGCCGGTGACCACGTCCGCGGCTGAGGTGATGAAGGAAGACCCGATCGTCGCCTCCGGCATCGAGCTGCTGCCGAACGCCCGGTTCGCGCCGGTGGAAGACGCCAAGTGGACCGACGTCGCCAAGGAGGCGCGTCAGACTCTGGGCACCGCGATGAACCCCAGCGCGGATCCCAAGAAGGTGCTCGACGAGCTGCAGAAGGTCGCGTCCGGCTGACGTGATGCGCATCGATCAAGGCCGCTGTCCCGGGCTCCCGGCGTCGAGAGGCGTCGGCCGCTCGGGACAGCGGCCTTGAGTCGTGTCGCCCCCACGTGGCCGGCGCCGCCCGGCGACAGCCTGAGGAGAGGATGAGGCGTGAGGAAGGTCCGGAGGGGCGCGCCGCTGCTGTGGCTTGGCCCGGCGCTGCTGGTGATCGCGGCGGTGATCGTCTATCCGGCGTACGAGATGGTCCGCACCTCGTTCCTGGACGTCTCCAGCATCGGCTTCGCCAGCGGCTACAAGGGGCTGGACAACTACACCGACCTGTTCGGCGAGGACGCGATCGGCGGCGTGTTCGTCAACACCGTGCTGTGGGTGGCGGTGGTGGTCGGCGCGACCATCGTGACCTCGCTGGCGATGGCGCAGTTCCTGAACAAACGCTTCGTCGGCCGCCGGTACGTGCGCTGGGCGCTGATCGTGCCCTGGGCGGCGTCCCTGGTGATGACCGCGACCGTGTGGCGATACATCTACGAGCTGGACTACGGCCCGCTGAACCGGCTGCTCACGGATCTCGGGATCATCAGCGCCCCGGTCGACTGGTACAAGGACTCGGCCACCGCGTTCTGGTGCCTGGTGTTCGTGGGGATCGTGGTGTCGATCCCGTTCACCACGTACGTGTTCCTGGCCGGGCTGCAGACCATCAGCCCAGAGGTGTACGAGGCCGCCGCGATCGACGGCGCCAGCTCCGGCCAGACCTGGTGGCAGGTGACGTTGCCGCTGCTCAAGCCGCAGCTGGTGGTGGCGATCGTGCTCAACACCATCTACGTGTTCAACTCGTTCCCGATCATCTGGGTGATCACCGGGAAGATCCCCGGCAATGAGACCGACACCGCCATCACGTACATGTACAAGCTGGCGTTCCGCTCCGCCGCCGGCGCCGATGAGGCGGCCGCGCTCGGGGTGCTGAACGTGGCGTTCCTGATGGCGGTCGTGCTCTTCTACGTGCGGCGCACCCAGTTCGGCGAGTCCGCGGGCGCCGCCGGGACCCGCGACCGCAGGCCCGGCGCCGTCCCCCGTGCCCTGGCCGCCGCGGGGGAGGGGCTGGCCCGTCGACTCGCCCCGCTGGGCCGGGCGCTGCTACGGGCCGGCTCGGGGCCGGGCCGTGCGCTGGGGCGAGTGTGGCGTGCGGGGCGTCCGGTCGCGCTGCCGGCGATCGGCCTGGTGATGGCACTGTTCTTCATCGCCCCGTACGCGGTGATGCTGATCGGCTCGCTGAAGACCGGCCGGGAGCTGGCCTCCATCCCCGCCACGTACCTGCCGGAGAGCTGGGCGTTCGGCAACTTCGTGGAGGTGTGGTCCAAGATCCCGCTCTGGGACTACCTCCGGGCGAGCTTGATCATCGCGCTGTTCTCCACCGTGATCGTGCTGCTGGTGGCGTTGCCGGCGGCGTACTTCACAGCTCGGAACCAGTTCAGCGGCCGGCGCGCGTTCCTGGCCGTGGTGCTGGTGACCCAGATGTTCGCGCCGGTGGCGCTGGTGGTCGGCCTGTACCGGGAATTCGTGGTGGCCGACACGTTGGTGAAGCAGATCGACCCGTCGTACGCCGCGATCAACGTGTACTGGTCGATCATCCTGATCAACTCCGCGTTCAATCTGGCGTTCGCGATCTGGATCTTGAACGGCTACTTCGCCAGCATCCCGAAGGACATCGAAGAAGCCGCGATGATCGACGGCCTGGGCCGCTTCCGGGCCATGGTGCAGGTGGTGCTTCCGCTGGCCAAGCCCGGCATCGTGACCGCGGTGATCTTCACCTTCATCCAGGTCTGGAACGAGTTCGTGGTCGCGCTGACGCTCTTCAACGACCCCACCCGGAACCGGATGACCATGACGGTGGGCATCAACCAGTTCATCGGCCAGTACGACGTCAATTACCAGTACCTGTTCATCGTGTCGCTGATCGGGATCGTGCCGGTGGTGGCGCTGTTCGCCCTGATCGAGCGGCACCTGGTGTCCGGGCTGACCGCCGGCGCGGTCAAGTGACGCGACCGGGCGCTCTGCGGCGCCGCTTTGCTTGCGGTGTTCCTGATGTCGTGGGCGCCGTGATCATGGCCAGCGGCTAGTTTGTGGGTATGCATTTTGAAACGCTCGCCATTCACGCTGGCCAGGAACCCGACCCGGTGACGGGCGCGGTGGTGCCTCCTATCTATCAGACCTCGACGTACCACCAGGACTCCGTCGGGGAGCTTCGCGGAGGCTACGAGTACAGCCGCACCCGCAACCCCACCCGGACCGCGCTGGAGGAATGTCTGGCGGCGTTGGAAGGCGGCGCGCGGGGGCTGGCGTTCGCGTCCGGCATGGCGGCGGAGGACACGTTGCTGAGGGCGCTGTGCTCGCCCGGCGACCACACCGTGATCCCGAACGACGCGTACGGCGGCACGTACCGGCTGTTCTCGAAGGTGCTGGAGCGCTGGGGCATGACCTGGACCCCCGCGAAGATCTCCGATGTGGCCAGCGTCCGGGACGCGATGACCGACGCCACCAAGGTGATCTGGGTGGAGACGCCCACGAACCCGCTACTGGGAATCGCGGACATCGCCGCGCTGGCGGACCTGGCGCATCAGCGGGGCGCGCTGCTGGTGGTGGACAACACCTTCGCCTCGCCGTACCTGCAGCAGCCGTTGGCGCTGGGGGCGGACGTGGTGGTGCACTCGACCACCAAGTACATCGGCGGTCACTCCGATGTGGTCGGCGGCGCCGTGATCACGCGGGATGCCGAGCTGGCTGAGAAGGTCGCGTTCTGCCAGAACACCATGGGGGCCGTGGCCGGGCCGTTCGACGCCTGGCTCACGCTACGTGGCGCCAAGACCCTCGGGGTGCGGATGGACCGGCACTGCGACAACGCCGAGCGGATCACCGAGCACCTGTGCCGGCACCCGGCGGTGAGTAGTGTGCTCTACCCCGGTTTGTCAGAACATGTGGGACATGACGTCGCCGGCAAGCAGATGCGGCGGTACGGCGGTATGGTCAGTTTCCGCTTGACCGGCGGAGAATCAGCCGCCGTACGGGTGTGCAATCAGGCGAAGCTCTTCACCCTGGGCGAATCGCTGGGCGGAGTTGAGTCGTTAATCGAGCACCCGGGCCGGATGACTCACGCCTCAGCGGCTGGCTCGCCGCTGGAGGTTCCGAACGATCTGGTTCGCTTGTCGGTCGGCATCGAGAACGTCGATGACCTGCTGGCCGACCTGGATCAGGCGCTGCATGTGTAGCCAGGACGCTCGGGGCTGACACCGCACAGCACTAGGGGAGGTTTGCGATGTCCTGGGTCGGCGCGACCGCTGCATCCATAGCGCGGGCGGTGCGGCGCGGTGACGCGTCCGCCACAGAGGTGGTCGATCAACACCTCCGCCACATCGGGGCCGCTGACGGTGACGTGGGTGGCTTTCGCGTGGTGCGGGCGGTGTCAGCGTTAGCTGAAGCCGAAATCGTCGACGACCTGCCCGACCTGTCGGGGCTGGCGCTCGCGGGTGTGCCGATCGCCGTGAAGGAGAACCTCGCGGTGGCGGGAGAGCGCGCCTGCCTCGGGTCGGCGGCGACATTGCGCGATCCGGCCGACAAAGACCACGAAACCGTACGCCGGCTGCGCGGCGCCGGCGCGGTGGTGGTGGGGCTGAGCCGGATGCCCGAGCTCGGACTCTTCGCCACCACCGACGACGAGGACGTGGTGACGCGCAATCCCTGGCAACTGGACCGCACCCCCGGGGGGTCCTCCGGCGGCTCCGCCGCTGTGGTGGCCTCGGGCATGGCGCCGATGGCGTTGGCCAACGACGGGCTCGGCTCGATCCGGATCCCGGCCGCCTGCTGCGGATTGGTCGGCCTGAAGCCGGGGCGTGGTGTGATCCCCGCCGACCTGTCCGAGCACGACTGGTTCGGGCTGGTGGAGAACGGCGTCCTCGCCACCACGGTGGAGGACTCCGCGATCGGCTTCGCGGTGCTGGCGGGCCGGGCGCCGCGCCGGCTGCCCGAGCCGGGACGGCTCCGCCTGGCGGTCTCGATGCGCAGCCCGTTGCTGGGCGTGAGCGCCGATGCCGACACCAAGCAGGCGGTGGCGCGCGCGGTGCAGGCGCTTGTGGCCGCGGGGCACTCAGCGCACCGCACTGAGATTCGCTATCCCCAGTCATTGGGTCTGTCCACGGCCGCCACCTGGTTCGCGTGCGCTGACATGGACGCCGCCGCGTTTGAGCTGGCGGAGCTGCAACCACGTACCCGCCGGCACGCGATGATCGGGCACCGGCTGCGGCGGTGGTCGCGAGAGGTTGATCGGCAGCGCTGGCGGGACCGGATTCTGACGTGGTTTGAGGCTGGCAGTCACGACCTGCTGGTGATGCCGGTGCTGGCGGCCTCCCCGTTGCGGGCGGCGGCCTGGTCGCGGAAGAGCTGGTTGGCGAACACCATCTCGTCGATGCGGTTCGCGCCGTTCGCCGCTCCTTGGAATGTCGCTGGTCTGCCCGCGATCTCGGTGCCATCCGGGGTGCGGCGGGACGGCCTTCCTGGAGCGGTGCAGCTGGTGGGGCCTCCCGGAAGCGAGGAGTTGCTGCTCGCGACCGCGGCTCAGATCGAAGCCGCGGCGCCGTGGCGGCAGCAGGCTCCGGGCTGGCCTCGATTGGGCAAGGCAGCTTCCCTTTGATGGATTCGCCGGGTGGCTGTTCCACGTTCAAGCGTGGGCGATCCTCCGGGCCGGCTGTCGGACCGTTCAGTCGAAGGGTTTGACCACCATCAGCACCGCCACCACGGCCCAGGCCAGAGCGGCCAGGCCGGCTGTGGCGACAACACGTCCCCGGAGCGCGTCCAGCCGGGCTCTGGACTGGTCGTCCATGTGATTAGCGCCTTCCTCGATCACCGTCGCGATCGAACGCAGCGAAGGCGCCGTCACTCCCGCCGCCGCCGCGATCGCAATCACGGAGAGCGTGATCGCGATGGTGATCCACGGGGTGCCGTAGCTGAATCTGCCGGAGTTGGCGGTGGCGGCGAGTCCGAGCAAGAGGACCAGCGCCGATGCCCCGGCCAGCACGAGCGTGGCGCGCACTGCCCGGTGCACGGCGTCGGGGTCACGTCGTACCACGGCGCGTAGCCCGACAAAGGGCGCCAGGGCCAGCGGTCCGATAAGGAACACCACTGTCAGAACGTGCAGTGTGACTATCAGTGTTTGCACGTCTTCATGATCGCGATTGGTCGGACGTCAGTGGCGCGACACGCCGCTGCGCAGCCAGACCGATTGCTGGAGTCGCTATTCGCTCGGCACGATGATCCACAGCGCGATGTAGACCACGAACTGTGGACCAGGCAGCAGGGTCGAGATCACGAACAGGAACCGCACCATGTTCGGGGACATCCCGAACCGACGTCCAAGTCCGGAACAGACACCGGCGATCCACCGGTTGTCGCGTGGCCGCGTCAGCTTGCGGTACGAGGGATAGGAATGTGTGGCCATGTCACTTCACTCCTTCATGGGCCGCTGCCGCCCGAGCGGCGGGCGGCACGTCATCCCAGCGGCCCATGATTCACGCTACGCCCCGATGCCGGCGCCGCGAATCGGTGAAGAACCGGACTGTCACCCCTGAGTTTTCTCGGGGCCCGCGCATGGAGGCGCGGCTCTGATCAGCCCTCGTACTTTTCCAGCGAGACGATTTTCACTGCGATCTCAGCTCCGCTGGGCGCGGTGTAACTGACGGTCTCACCCGGACGATGGCCCATGATCGCGGCGCCCAGCGCGGACTCCGGGCTGTACACAGTCAGATCGGTGGTGGAGGAGATCTCGCGGGAGCCGAGCAAGAACTGCTCGGTGTCGTCCGGATCGTCTTCGAAGTGAATGGTGACCACCGTTCCAGGGGCGACCACGTCGCTCTTTGGCGCTTCCCCCACCCGTGCGTTGCGCAACAGGTCGGTGAGGTAACGAATCCGAGCCTCGGCCTTGCCCTGTTCTTCCCGCGCCGCGTGGTAGCCGCCGTTTTCGCGCAGGTCACCCTCTTCGCGCCGCTCGTTGATCTCGGCGGCGATCGCCGTTCGATTACCCACCAGCTCGTCTAGTTCGGCCTTGAGTCGATCGTGGGCTTCCTGGGACAGCCAGGCTCCAGACGACGTGTGGTGGGTCGCGGACACAGGAAATCCTCCAGCAGATGGCGCGGGATGTTTAGCGGAATAAAGGCGCAAGGTTACCAGCGTGGCGACGCGGACCTGTGATCAGTGATCATCAGGCGAGTCGGCGAGCGCGCGGCCTCATCTCCCTGGGGTCGCCAGGATCCTAGCCGCCGGTATCGCCGCAGCCAGCGACTTCGCCGGTGACTGGTTTCCGGCTGGTCGCCAGCGTGTACGTGACAGTCACACTAGTGTCGTCTGGCCGCCCAGCGGGGATGTCGACCTCAGCGCGTCCCACCTCCGCGCCGTCCTTGGCGCGGGCGCGCACCACGCAGGTCGCTGGCTCGCCACCCGGCTTGCGCACCTCGAACCGGATCTTCACATGCCGCTCGGCAAGCGTGAAAGAGAGCACCTGGGAGGAGTGCTCCGGGTTGCCGTACTGCTGGTAGAGCTGCGCGGTGATGGCCAGCCCAAAAAGGACCGCGGCGACGGTGAGCGAGATCGACGCCCAGCGCCGGCGCGGGCGGGGCGACCGGCGCCGACCGTACCTCCCCGGAGGGAATTCTGGTCCGGCTGCCGACGCTTCTGGAGGCATGCTCGAAAATCCTCATTGTTCTGGGTGTCAATGGGTCATTCTTGGCTGTCGCGCCGGTCCTGGTTCGAGGTGATCGCTGGTCGATTCCGAACGACGCCGGGGCTGGGGCGGGCGATCCAAGACAAGCAAGTCGAAGCGTACTCATAAGCGTAGGAGAGCTTTCAGTGACAGAGCAGTTGCGCCTGATGGCGGTGCATGCGCATCCCGATGACGAGTCGAGCAAGGGCGCGGCGACCATGCTGCGGTACGTGAGCGAGGGCGTCGACGTGCTGGTGGCGACCTGCACCGGCGGCGAGCGTGGTGACGTGCTCAATCCCCAGATGGACCGCCCTGAGGTGTGGCGAGACCTGCCGGAGATCCGCCGTCGTGAGATGGAACGGGCGCGCGAGATCCTGGGCGTGCGGCAGGCCTGGCTCGGGTTTGTCGACTCCGGGTATGTGGAGGGGTACACCGAGGCGGATCATCTCGAGAAGCTGCCCGAGGACGCGTTCGCCCGGGTGCCGTTGGACGTCGCAACCGCCCCGTTGGTCAAGTTGATCAGAGAGTTCCGCCCCCATGTGATCACCACGTACGACGAGGATGGCGGTTACCCCCATCCGGACCACATCATGTGCAACCGGGTCAGCGTGGAGGCCTTCGACGCCGCCGGTGACCCGGAGCGCTACCGGGAGTTCGGCGAACCGTGGCAGCCGCTCAAGCTCTACTACCAGATCTCGTTCTCTCGAGCCCGTCTCACGGCGCTGCACCAGGCCATCCTGGCGGCGGGTCTGGAGTCGCCGTACCAGGAGTGGCTGGATCGGGATGACGCAGGTCAGTGGGACAAGGGCCCCCGGATCACCACCCGCGTGCCGTGTGCCCAGTTCTTCGCGGGACGCGACGACGCGCTTCGGGCGCATGCGACTCAGGTGGACCCTGATGGCCGCTGGTTTGCCGTGCCCTTGAAGGTTCAACAGCAAGCCTGGCCAACTGAAGACTACGAGCTGGTGAAATCTGTCGTGCCCGCGCCGGCGCCAGAGGAAGATCTGTTCGCTGGGATACGGGGCGTGACGGGAACCTTCGCGTAGAAGCGCGTACACCCAACCTTCGCGTAGAAGCGCGTACACCACAGGTTGAACGTTGGATGTGATTCTGTCCAACCTGGCATGGTGAGCCGGCGCGTCGTGCTCAGTTAGGGCGTACGGTGGATGACGATTCTTGCGCAGGCGCGGATGGTGGAGGGTGCGCAATGGTGGACATGGCGTTGCTGCTCGCCGAGGGGCCGAACAATTTCGGTGACACCCGGTCGGGAGGCTTGGCCGGGCCGCTTGGGCTCTTCATCATCCTGTTGCTCGCGATCGCGACTGTGCTGCTGATTCGGAATATGAACAGCCGTTTGCGCCGGCTGCCTGACCGCTTCCCATCCCAGGATGCAGGTGAACGCTCCGATGGGGATCCCGGTGGGCCGTCCGGCGGGACCACGAAAGGGCCCTAGAGCTCCTGTGCCCACGTACGTGACGAGCCGGCTGCGCCCGTCCACTGGGGCGCCACGGTCATCACGTAGAACATGGTTGCAGGTAGTTACTTTTGCGGCGCCTAGAGTGCGTCGCCTCCGTTTTGTTCGGTCGAATTCTCCATCGGAATTCCAGCACGTCATGGCATGGCTTGTCCGGACCGGCAGCTTGGTCTGGCCGTACGGCCATATTCCCGGCACCCTGAGCATCGCTACTTTCACCAGTGACGAGGCGTCGTACCCCGTCCGTGTGTGGAGGGGGGGTGCGAACCGATGCGCGAGCCACACTGGGGCTGATGGAAAGCCCGTTCAAGCGTGGCCGCCGGCAAGCGCCTCTCGGGGGGAGACAAGAGTGCGGTTGCGGCGGGTGGGGCGCCGGGTCAGGAAGCTGACCGTCCCGACAGGTCGAATTTCTCGTGCGGGTGGGCGAAGCGCTGCGCAGCCCGGGTGGCGCGACCCCACCACCCGCGCACCGGCCCGGCCGGGCCGGGGCAGGCGCGGAGTTCCGGGGCGCTGTTCCTCGGCGCGGACGGGAGTGCTGGGTTGAGCAACTTCCGGAACGCGTTGATGTCGCTTCCGCCGCGGGTTCGGCGGTGGGTCTTGGCGGTGACGCTGTCAGGCGTCGGGTTGGTCGGGGCAAGCGTCGCATTGGCCCCGCAGCCGCCGTCAGCGCTTGAGGTGATGACCGCCGTTGGTTTGGTGGTGGTGGCCAAGACGGTGACCCTCCGGATCCGGATTGGCAGCGAGCGCACCGTGTTCGCCTGGGGCGAGGCAGCCCTGGTGGTGATCTTCGGCCTGCTGCACCCGGCTTGGGTGGCGCCGGCGGTGCTGGCCGGGGTGCTGATCAGTCAACTCCTGGTGCGTGCGCCAGCCCATAAGGCGGCTTACAACGCTGCGGCGCAGGGCGCCGCGGCGGTGGCAGCCGCGCTCGTGGTCGCCCTGGGTGGGGCGGCGGTGGCAAGCCCGTTAGCTCCACGCGCGGTTGCCGTGTTGTGCGTTGCCGTTTTTGTGTACGTCGCGCTGGCCACGTTGTTCGCATCGGGTGTGGTGGCGGCGGCCAGCAACAGCCGGCTGCGCTCCGTGGCGGTCCGTGGTCTGAAGATCACCACATTGATGATGGTCGGAAACACCGCGGTCGGGATCGTGGTGATCTCGTTGGGGATCGCCGACTTCCGCTGGCTGGTCGTGGTGCCGCCGTTGCTCTGGCTGCTGAACGAGGCGTACCACGCCCGGTTGCGGGCTGCGGAGGAGCGCCGCGCCTGGCAGACCCTGGCTGACGCCACCCATGGCCTGAACCGGCTGGACGAGCGCCAGGTGGTGACCGAGGCGGTGCGCAGCGCGTGCCGGCTGTTCTCCCCCGATGCCGTCGAAGTCATCACCGAGCAGCCACGACGTGTGGTCACCGGGGTTCCCGGCGGCGAGGTCGCCGAAACCGCGGGGGAGGCCCCGCCGTGCCCCGACGGGCATCCGGTGAGCAGGCGTCTGTCCGTTGGCGACGAGCCGATCGGGGAGCTAAGGCTGCTCTTCCATCAGCGGGTCAGCCTCAGCGAGCGAGAGCAGCTGGCGCTCTCCGCGTTCGCCGCCGCGCTGGGCGTCGCGCTGCACAACGCCTCCACCCACGCCACGTTGCAGGACATGGTCAACCTCAAGTTGCACGAGGCCGCGCATGACCCGCTCACCGGGCTCGCCAACCGCAACCGTCTGCTGGAGTACGGCGACGCCAAGCTGCGTTCGCTGGCCGAGTCCGGCCGCGGGGCACACGTCGCGTTGCTACTGCTGGACCTCAACCGCTTCAAGGACGTCAACGGCAAGCTCGGCCACGCTGTGGGCGATCAGGTTCTCAAGATCATCGCAAGCCGGCTCGCCGAGGCGACTGAGCCCCACGAGCTGTTGGCGCGGCTGGGCGGCGACGAGTTCGCTCTGGTGATCACCTCCCTGTCAGAGACAGCTTCGCCGATCGAGCACGTCGCCAGCCGGGGGCGTCAGCTGATCAACAGTCTCGCGGCGCCTGCCGAGGTGGCTGGCATCGTGCTCTCGGTCGAGGCATCCGCCGGGGTGGTGGCGGCGCCAGCCGGCACCTGCGAGATGACCGAGCTGCTGCGCCGTGCCGACGTCGCCATGTACCAGGCGAAGCGCACCGGGTGCGCGATCGCCGCGTACGACCCCGGCAAGGACACCGCCAGCACCGACCAGTTGGCTCTGCTCGCCGAGCTGCGTGAGGCGCTCGAGGTGGACGATCAGCTGGTGCTGGAGTTGCAGCCGGCGGTCGACCTGGTGACTGGCGGACCCATGGGCGCCGAAGCGCTGATCAGGTGGCACCACCCGCGTCGTGGCTTGCTGCCGCCGGCGGAGTTCATCGGTGTGGTGGAACAGAGCGAGCTGGTGGGCCCGTTCACCCGGTACGTGATCGACCAGGCGCTGGCGCTCTCCGCGTCCTGGTCCAAACAGGGGCTTGAGGTTCCGATCGCGGTCAACCTCTCCGCACGCAGCCTGCTGGACAGACGCCTGCCAGGCGAGGTGGCTGAGCTGCTCCAACGGCACCAGGTGGCGCCGGAGTGGCTGGTGCTGGAGATCACCGAGACCGTGATGATGACCGAGTTGGACATCGTCGAGGATGTGCTGGCCGCGCTGCGCGACATCGGGCTACAACTCGCGGTGGACGACTTCGGCACCGGCTACTCGTCCCTGACCTTCCTGGCCCGGTTCCCGGTGCACGAGGTGAAGGTGGACCGGGCCTTTGTGACTCGTATGACCGACTCCCGGGAGGCGTACGCCATCGTGCGCACCACAGTGGAGTTGGCCCGCGCGCTCGGGTTGCGGGTGGTGGCCGAAGGCGTGGAGACCGCTGAGCAGCGCAACGCGCTAGCCGAGATCGGCTGCAC
>JBOGDL010000209.1:0-10030 GCA_050701815.1 Micromonosporaceae bacterium
CCCACCTGGTAGCTGAAGGTCTCGACCAGCAGCGCGAACGCCACCGGGCCGACCATGAAACCGCACGAGAAGCCCATGTAGATCCAGCCACTCGCCTTGCCCGTGACGTCCGCCTCCACCAGCCGGAACACCGCCAACATCCCCGGCACGTTCCACACCGGCCCGCTGGCGGCATAGCCCAGGGCGCCGATCAGCAGCACCCACCAGCCCAGGTGCTCGGCCGCTGCCAGGCAGGCCGCGGCCGGCACGGCGCCCAACGCGACCAGTCGCAGCGGGAACGCCAGCGACACGGACCTCTCCACAGCCGGCGCCCAGCCGATCCGCGAGGCCGCGGCCACCAACCCCACCAGACCCACCGTGAGTCCAGCCCTCGCCTCGGACACGTGCACGCGCTGGTACGCGTACAACGCCAGGTACGAGCTGAACGCGGCCTGCCCGGCGCCCATGAACGCCGCGTACACCGCGATCCAGCGCACCCCTGACGGGAGCCTGCGCCGCGGCTGCCCGGCAACCGGGGCGCGCGGCTGCGCCGTCCACGCCGGGATGGTCGACCAGGTCAACACCAGCCCGCAACAGGTGATCGCCAGCGCCGCCAGGAACGCGCCGCGCCAACCCACCCACAGCGCCAACGGGGGCAGCGTGAACCCCACCATGGTCTGGGCGACCATCACC
This sequence comes from Micromonosporaceae bacterium, assembly GCA_050701815.1. Lineage (GTDB taxonomy): Bacteria > Actinomycetota > Actinomycetes > Mycobacteriales > Micromonosporaceae > WHSM01. Next base: position 673 of record JBOGDL010000209.1, read on the forward strand.
CCGGACTGCTTGATCCCCATCAGGCGGCCCCGCGACCCCGCCGGGACATGAGCCTGCACCAGCCGGTTGGTGACCGGGTTGGTCAGCGCCATCGGCATCCCGGCCGCCATCGCGGACGCCACCAGCCAGCCGTACGAGCGGGCGCCCGCCGCCAACACCGCGGACAACCCGCCGAACAGGAAAATCGAGGAGAGCACCGCCCGGGGCCAGAGCCGATCCACCAACACCCCGAACACCGGTGAGCCGATCGCGGCGATCACGAACAGCATCGAGGTGTAGAGACCGACCTGCAGCCGGGTCACCCCGGCGTCCTCCACCAGGAAGGGCGCCAGCACCCCGACCGCGTACTGCATCACGGGGGCCACCCCCATGGCGAGCAGCATCGTGGCCCCGAGCCCGAACCGGTTGACCGGTGGAGCCTCCTGCTCAGCCAGAGCTGGCTGCTGCGGCAACCTCAGCTGCCTCCCAGTTCGGCGGCGGCGTGGGAGAAGAACTCCTCCAGGATCTTGTCGGCCTTCTTCTTGATGATCCCAGCGCCCATGCCCGCGACCCGGCCGGTCACCTGGTAGCGGCCCGAGACCGAGACCGTCACCCCGTTCGGGGCCGGATCCAGCCGCAGCGACGCGGACACCGAGATACGGGAGCCGACCTGCCGATCCTCACCCTGAGCCGACACCTCGATCACCCGCTCCGGCTGGGGCACCTTCACGTCGATGCCGAGGTCAGCCCGCAGCGAGAACGGGCCGACCCGGTCCTGCAGCACCGCGGTGTACCGCTCCAGATGGGCAACCTCCGTGGTGTTGTGCACGATCTCCACCCACGAGGTCAGCAGCTCGACATCGGTCAGGACGGCCCAGCATCTGGCCCGGTCGGCGGTCACCTGCAGCTCGCGCTCAAAGTTTTGGGACGGCATCAGGACTCCTGACGATTGAGGTTGTGCGAGGAAGGACCGCCCTTCGGGCTGGGGCCGCCCAGGGGGTGTCCCGCACGATCACGGACACGGGTCATGAGACAGCCACCGCGTCACTGGTCGGCTGGTGCCCGCCAGGGGGCTGCCACGGCACCGCACGCGCCTCGATCACCCGTACCAGGGCGTCGAGCAGCGCCACCACGAGCACCAGGAACACCAGGGCGGCGAAGAGCCCGGTGGCGTCCAAGGTCGAGCCGAAGTACAACACCAGCCACCCCAGACCTTGGTTCGACGCGATGTACTCACCCAGGATCGCGCCGATCATCGCGAACGGCACGGCCAACCGTAGCCCCGCCACGATCGACGGCAGCGACGCCGGTAACAGCACGTTGCGCAGCACCGTGAGCCGGGACGCCCCCATCACCTTGGCGATGTGCACGAACTCCTCGTTGACCTGCAACACGCCTCTGAGGGTGCTGTAGAAGACGATGAAGAACACTTCGATCACCACGATGGCGACCTTCGATGACAGTCCCGTGCTGAAGATGATCACGAACAGCGGCGCCAGCGAGATCTTCGGGATCGCGAAGAACACCAGGATGTACGGCTCCAGCACCTCAGCAGCCAGCTTGGAACGCCCCAGGGCGAACCCGGACAACGCCGCGGCGGGCGCCCCGATCACGTACCCGATCAGGATCGACTTGAGGGTGGTCAGGATGTGGTCGTAGATGGTGCGGCTGTAGATCTCGTCGCCCATCGCCATCTCCGCCAGCTCCTCGGCGATCCGCTCCGGGCTGCTGAACAGCATCGGGTTGAGCAGACTCTCCTCAGTGGCCCACTGCCAGGCGCCCAGCAGGAGCACACCCAGCAGCACCTGGCTCAGCAACAGCCAGCCACGTGGCATCGCCCGCCAGAGCCGACGCGCGCTGTCGGCGAGCGGAGAAGGCGGCGTCTGCGGGCCGGAGGTCCTGCTGGTCACGGCATCCATCGCAGCGTCCTCTTCTCCAGCAGTTGCACAACCTGCCCCAGGCCCCAGGTCAACCCGACCAGGTACACCACCCCCATGAACAACCCGGTCGGGTCGTACGAGGCGGTCGCCTGGTGGATCAGCCAGCCGATCCCCTCGCTGGACGCGATGAACTCGGCGGTGATCCCGCCGATCATGGCGAAGGAGACCCCGGTCCGAAGGCCGACCATGATCGACGGCATCGCGGCGGGAATCACGATCCGCGCCGCGATGGCGACCCGGCCGGCGCCCATGATCCGGGCCAGGTTCACGTACTCCTCCTTCACGCCCAGCACCCCGCTGAAGGTGTTGAAGAGCACCATGATGAAGACCAGCAGCACCACGTTGGCGATCTCGGACTCGACCCCGATACCGAAGATCAGCACCAGCAACGGCACCAGAGCGATCTTCGGGATCGCCACGAACCCCGTCACGTACGGGCGGAACAGCGCGCCCAGGAACGCCGAGCGGCCGAGCACGTACCCGGAGAACACGCCGGCCGCGACGCCGATCACGTACCCGATCGCGATCGCCTTCAAGGTGCGCCAGAGGTGCGTGTAGATCGTGGTGTGCCCGTACGTGTCGGCGCCCGTCAAGGTCTGCCACACCCGCCCCAGCACCGAGATCGGGTCGCTGAACAGATTCCGTTCCAGGAACCCGACCGCCACCGCGGCCTGCCACGCCACCAGCACCACGAGCCCGGTCAACACCCGCAGCGCCACCACGAAGATCAGGTGTCCGCGCGGGGTCTTCCAGCGCGCGGCAACCGCAGCCTCGCTGGGCGCCGCGCCAGCGGCTGAACTGGTCGGCGCAGCCATCAGGACTGCCCGCCGGACTGGTGCTGGCCGGGAATCACCTCGGAGCGGAAACATTCCCAGATCTCCCCGTACACCTCGGCGAAGCCTTCTTGGCGGTGGATCTGGTACACGTCCCGGGGGCGGCTCAGGGGGATGTCGAAGACCCCCTTGACCTTCCCTGGACGGGCGCTCATCACGACCACCCGATCCGAGAGCGCGACCGCCTCGTTCAAGTCGTGGGTGATGAAGAGAATGGTCTGCTTCGAGATCGCCGAGACCCGGAGCAGATCCGCCTGCAACACCATCCGGGTCTGCGCGTCGAGCGGCCCGAACGGCTCGTCCATCAGGATCACTTCGGGCTCGTACACCATGGTGCGCGCGATCGAGCCGCGTTTCTGCATGCCGCCGGAGAGCTGATGGGGGTAGTGGTCCTCGAAGCCGTCCAGGCCCACCATCTGGATGTGCTCGTCCACCCGGCGCCGCCGCTCGGCCGCGTCGAGGCCCTTCACCCGGAGCGGGAACTCCACGTTCTGGCGCAGCGTCATCCACGGGAACAGGTTGCTCTCCTGGGTCACGAACCCGACCTTGGTGTTGATCCCGGTGAGTCGTTCCCCCCGGTAGCAGGTCTGGCCCGAGGTGGCGAAGTCCAAACCGGCGCCAAGCCGCAGCAACGTGCTTTTGCCGCAGCCGCTGGGGCCCACCACCGACATGAACTCGTGTTGCCGCACCGCCAGCGACACGTTGTCGAGCGCGGTCACCTCCTTGCCCGCGGCATGGAACTTCTTCACCAAGCTCTGGTACGCGATCACCTCGGGCTCGACAGAACCACCATTCGTGCGGGTCGCGTCATCGAAGTGCCGTGGCTCAATCTCAGTGCCCATGCTCTCTCCCTTCGCCCACGGCTCGCGGGCCGTGGTCGCTGACATCCGCCTCCCGCAGCAGGCGCCGGGCAGCGGCCGACACCTCCTGGTACGAGCCGCATCGGCACAGATGCCCAGCCAGCGCCCGCTCGATCTGGCCTTCTGCCTGGGGCTCGGGGTCGGGGTCGGGGTCCTGGAGCATCGCGGCGACGCTGACCGCGAACCCCGGGGTGCAGAAGGAGCACTGGAACGCCTGCTCCGAGATGAACGCCTCTTGCACCCGCCGCCAGCCGGCCCCGTCCAACCCCTCCGCGGTCACCACGGTCGCGCCGTCCAACGTGAACCCGAGGGTCAGGCAGGCGCTCACCGCGCGGCCGTCCAGCAGCACCGCGCAGGAGCCGCACACTCCGATGCCACAGGCTTCCCGACATCCGGTCAGAGACAGCCGGTTGCGGAGCAGGTCGACCAGGGTCGACGTGGCGTCCACGTCCCACTCGTGGTCGACTCCGTTCACCCGTACCCGCACCCGCGCGGCAGTCGAGCCGTCCGTGCCGGAGGGGGTGGGGGACGACTCAGTCATCGCTGCCTCCGATCTGCTGGCGCCCGGCGCTGGGCGTGCCCGCCACTCCGATCGCGTCCAGCACCCGCTCGGGGAGCAGGGGAATCTGGCGGATCCGGACCCCGATCGCGTCGGCGACCGCGTTGCCGATAGCGGGCGCGATCAACGGCAGCGCCGTCTCACCCAACCCGTGCACCTCGTCGGAGTCCGGGTCCTCGAGCAACGACACTTCGAACACGTCGGGGACGTCGCCCAGCATCGGGAGCGCGTACTCGGACAGGTTCGGGTTGGCGACGTGGCCGTCCTCGTACGCCTGCTCCTCGAACAACGCCTGGCTGAGGCCGAACAGGCAGCTGCCCTCGATCTGCATCTTCGCGTTGATCGGGTTGATCACGGTCCCCGCGAACACCGAGGCCCGCAGCTTGGTCACCCGCACCTTGCCGGTGCCGGTGTCCACCTCGACCTCGACCGCGGCGGCCCCCTGATGCCAATGGTCGGAGGCGACCCCCTGACCGGTCTCGGGATCCAACCCGCCGGTGGTGAGGAAGGCGCCGTCGCCGATGAAGGTCCCGCGCCGGGAGGCCCGCACCACCTCCGGGTACGTGCGCCGCACCGCCGGGTCAGCGGCTGAGCACACCGCGCCGTCACGTAACAGCAGCTCGGCGCCGTCGATCCCGACCTGCGCAGACGCGGCAGCGAGCAACTGTTGCCGCAGGTCATCGGCCGCGGCCCGGACCGCGGCGCCCATCGCCGCGGTGGAGCGGCTGGAGCTGGTGGTCAAGTCGTACGGGGTGACAGCGGTGTCCGGGCCCACCACGCTGATCTTCGACACCGGCAGCTGCAGCGCTGACGCCGCGATCTGGCTGAGCGCGGTGTGCGCGCCCTGACCCAGTTCGGCGGTGGACGTGAGCAGCTGCAGGCTGCCGTCGGCGTTCAGCTTGAGCAGAGCATTCGACGCGGACGGGGTGATGGTCGACTTGATGATCACGGCGCAGCCCCGCCCCCGCCGCACCGCGCCAGGTTCGACTGCGGCGTCAGCGCCCGCACCAGGTTCGGCCGTCTCGACGCCCGCTGCGCCGCCCGAGTCGCCACCCGCGCCGACGCCCGACCCGGCGTTGGACTCGCCGCGGTCAGCGCGGCGGGCGTCACGGTCGGCGCGGTCGGCGCGGTCGGCGCGGTCGGCGTCGCGGTCGGTGCGGCGGGCGTCGAAGAGCTTCAGCGCGTCATCCAGAATCTCGGTGAAGCGCGCCCCGTGCACCGGCTCCCCGGTGGCGAAGGATTCGCCGTCGGTCAGCAGGTTGCGGCGGCGGAACTCGACCGGGTCGATTCCCAGCTCCGCCGCGATCATGTTCATGTGCGACTCGTACGCCCAGGCGGCTTGCGCCACCCCGTAGCCGCGGAAGGCGCCGGCCGGCGGCAGGTTCGTGAACACCGCCAGCGACTCGATGTCCACATGCGGAATCCGGTACGGGCCGGCCGTGGCGTACCCGCCGTTCTTGATCAGCCGCGGGCTGATGTCGGTGTACGCGCCGGCGTTGAACCGGGCTCGGGTCTGCCGGGCGACCAGGGTCCCGTCGCGCTTCACGCCGGTGCGGAGCCGGATCACGGAAGCGTGTTTGGTGAGGGTGACGAACTCTTCTTCCCGGGAGAGCAGGTACCGCACCGGGCGCTGCGTCGCCAGCGCCAGCACCGCGGCCACCGGCTCCGCCTTCGCGTACGTCTTGCCGCCGAATCCGCCGCCCATCACCGGCGAGATCACCCGCACCCGGGACGCGGGCAGCTCGAACATGTGCGCCAGGGTGTCGCGCACCGCGTACGGGGTCTGGGTGCCTGTGATCACGGTGAGCCCAGTCGCGTCGAACCGCGCCAGCGCGCCGTGCGTCTCCATCGACACGTGCTGCACCGGCGGGGTCGCGAACTCGTGCTCGAACACGTGGTCAGCCTCGGCGAACCCTTCCACGCCGGCGCCCTTGCGCAACACGAACCGGTTGCAGATGTTGCCGGACTGTCCCTGCACGATGATGTCGGCGAAGCCGGGCGCCGGATCAAGGTGATCGTGGATCACCGGGGCCTCGGGGTGCAGGGCGTCGGCGGTGTCGTAGACGGCGGGCAGCTCTTCGTACTCGACCCGGATCGCCTCGGCCGCCAGCCGGGCGGTCGCCGGGTCCAGCGCCGCCACCGCCGCCACCGGTTCGCCCACATGCCGGACCCGGTCGATCGCGAGCACCGGCTGGTCCCGGAACACCGGGCCGTACCGGGGCTGGACCGGGAGCTTCGCCAGGTCCTCGCCGGTGAGCACCTCGACCACTCCGGGGATGCGCCGGGCTTCTGAGGTGTCGATGTCCAGGATCCGGGCGTGCGGGGTGTGGCTGCGATGCACCGCGGCGTGCAGCATTCCCGGCAGCTGCGCGTCCTGTGTGTACGCCAACCGCCCGGCGACCCGGTCCTCGGCGTCGATCATCGGCATCCGTTCACCGATCATGGCCCTGACACCTCCTGACCAGCGTGGGCGGCCCGGATCGCACGCGGGATCAGGACCCGGATCAAGTGACGCCGGTGCTCGGCGCTGCCGCGGATGTCGGAGATCGGGTCCGCGGTGGACGCGTACCGCTGAGCCAGGTCTTTGAGTTCGTCAGAGCCCGGCGTAACTCCTGCGAACTGGTTTTCCACATCGGGCAACCGCAGCGGTGTGGGCGCGGCCCCGACCACGGCCAGCCGCAGCCCGGCGCAATTGCCGTCGGACCCGATCCGCACGAACGCCGCCACCCCGAGGCAGGTGCGGTCGTCGACCGACCGCGTGGTGTGTTTCAGGTACGCGCCCCGCCAGTCACCGCCCAGCACGGGGAGCTCGACGTCGGTGAGCAGCTCGTCCGGTCTGATCGAGGTCTGGTAGTAGTCGACGAAGAAGTCGGCCAGCTCGACCCACCTGCTGCCTGCCGCGCTCTGCAGCCGCACCGTGGCGCCCAAGGCCGCGAGCACGCCTGGCGGGTCCGAGGAGTAGTCCGCTTCGGCGAGATTGCCGCCCATGGTGGCGGCGTTGCGGACCCGCAGGTTCGCGACCACACCCATGGTGGCGGCCAGCACCGAGGCGTGCCGGCGGATCAGCGGGTGCCGCTCCACTTGCTGCAACGTGGCAGCGGCGCCGATCCGGAGCGCGCCAGCGTCGCGCCCCTGGTCGGGTGGCAGCAGCTCGATGCCGTGCAGGTCCGCGATTCTGGTGCAGCTGACCAGGTGGGTCGCGGACAGCAGGCCCGCCTTCCACGCGATGGCGAAGGCGGTGGCGCCAGCCACCACCTTCGCGTCATCGCCATGCTCTCGCAGCACAGCCAGCGCCTCGTGACGAGCCTGCGGCTGCCACAACGCCGGAAGCGCGCGGCGCGTCGAGGCGCCCAGCATCAGGCGGGCACCTCCGCCTCGTCCTTCCTGATGTAGTCGTTGCTCCAGAGCGTGCCTTCGGCAGTGTCGAGCGGCTCGTCGATGAACCCGGCTTCCTGCAGCACCTTGTTGGTGTTCTCCCACATCGACAGGTTCATCGTTCCGTTCGCCTTCACGTTCGGGACGATGCTTTCCTTGACGGCTGCTTCGATCACCTCTGGCGGGACCTCGGAGTACTGCTCCTGCAGCATCTTGATCGCCACATCGGTGTGGTTGAGCAGCAGGTTGTTGCCCATCGCCACCGCGGTCGCGACCCGGGTCGCCGCGGAGTTGTTCTCCTCGACCCATTCGGAGGTGCCGTACAGCACCTCGTGGATGTAGTTGGCGAACGGGGGCACGTCCTGCGGCTCAGACAGCACCATGCCCTCTTTGGACTGGGCGCAGTTCGGGGCCGACAGCATGAACGCCTGCACCTGGTTGCGGTCCAACGCGGCGGACATCGCCGGGGCGCCGCCGACCTGGAGCATGTCCACGTCCTTGTCGGGGTTGAGGCCCGCGTACTTGTCGACCAGCCACCGCATGTTGCGGTCGGACGCGGAGCCGGGGCCGCTGATCGCGATCTTCGCGCCCTTCAGCGCCGCCACCTTGTCTTTGAGTTCGGACGAGGTGTCGACGCCGTGCTTTTCGGCCCAGTCTTTCCGCACGCAGATCTGCATCGTCATCATCGACGTGTTCTGGATCGCCATCACTTCAGCGCCTTGGGCGGTGGACGCCGCCATCTCGACCGACGCCGAGTCGACCAGGTCGACGCTGCCGCCGAGCAGCGCCTGCAACGCGGTGGACCCGGCCTTCAACTCGGTGAACTTCAGCTTCACGCCCATGTATTCGAAGAAGTTCATGCGTTGCGCCAGATCCAGCGGCGCGAATGACAGCGCCGGGATCGACCTCGCCAGATGCACGTTCTCCAGCTTCTTTTGCGAGGGGTACGGCTTGAACGGGTCTTTCGCGGCCTGCTCAGCCAGCTTCTTCGGCACCAGCGGTCCGGAGACGGCGTCGGCGCCTCCGCCTTCGTCCCCCCCGCATCCGCTGAGCATGCCCATCAGAAGACCGACCACCACTGGCAACACGTAGTGCCGACTCTTAGGCATCCGGTACACCTCGTTTCGATGGAAGTCATGGCGGGTCGAGGGGTTGTGCGGCTACTCCTCAGACCGTCCTGGTGCGACGCCCGGTCTGCCGCGGGCCGTGTGCCCTGCGACAACGGCGCCGACCCCACGGCGGCACGCCATTGCCGCCGTCCCGGCGCTGTTCTGGACTCATCGCGTACAACTGCATACCGTGGTATGTAAACGCATGGAATGTGGCCCGTCAAGAGCCGTTCCGCGACCTGAGTCAGATGCTGGGAGACCTCGCCGCGCCGTCCCCGGAGCGCTCGTCATCGAGCAGCCTGTTCAGGTCCTCGGGGGTGTCGACGTCCGCCGGGGAACCGGTGTCATCGCAGGGCACCAAGGTCACCCTCGCTGGGTGAGCACGCAGATACGCGCGAGCGCCGCGGTCCGCTTCGGCGCTCGCCGCCGCCTCCGGCCACACCGACCGGGCCAGCAGCACCGGGTTACGCAGCTCACTCTGGTACGTGGCAACCGCCGCGACCGCCCCCCGAGCCGCCGCCCGACGTAGCCGCCGCACCGCCTCGGCGCCGATCAGCGGCTGGTCCACCAGCGCGATCACCACCGCCTCGGCAGAGTCCGGAAGTGACGCCAACCCCGCCCGCAACGACGAGCCCATGCCCGTAGCCCAGTCAGGGTTCTCGACGGCCACCGCCTGCGACAGATCTGCTGTCGCGGCGACCCG
>JBOGDL010000210.1:0-6138 GCA_050701815.1 Micromonosporaceae bacterium
TCCCGGTGACCAGGCTGGCGCCCACCGGGTAGTCCGAGCCCCACCCCGCCAGCGGCGACAGCTCAAGGAAAGGCGTGTCGGGGTCGAGCAGCAGCTCGATCCGCTCCCGGGGCAGCAACTTGCCCCGACCGTGGTGGCGCTCCACGTACTTCGGGCCACCGCCACCGAGCGCCTTGGCGTGCTCGGCTTCGATCTCGGCGAGCTTGTCCAGCATCGTGTCTCGCGCCGCCGCGTGCTCGGCCGCCAACCCGTCGAATGTCGAGCTCAGCGCGGTCATCTCGAGCGCCCCGCAGGGCTCGCGTGAGGTCGGGCCCCGCGTGCCGCGCGGCCTCGCTGCTCGTGCCCCTGTCCGGCCATGGGGAAAGCCTGGCATGGCACGGCATAAGAATCAATCACGAATGCTTTTTTTGAGCGCACGTCGCCCGAGCCGCGGCCGCAAGCCTCCGGACCCGCGAAATCGAGCCGCCCGCACGCGTACACCAGCCCGCTCGACAAGGTTTCGCGTCGAGTCCACATCCGAGACGTCCGTGACGACCGTGAGCGCCCGACCTCCGGCTGCCTCGATTGGCCCTAGCAATAGCCCCAGATCCTTGCCGCCAGATCGGTGAGGATCTCGGCGGCGCCGCCACCGATCCCCATGATCCTGGCGTCCCGGTAATGCCGCTCCACTTCCGACTCCCGCATGTAGCCGGCGCCACCGTGCAGCTGCACCGCCTGGTCGACCACCCAGTCGCATGCCTCGGTCGCCGCGTTCTTCGCCACGCACGCCTCTGCCACCAGATGCTCCCGGGCCGCCGGTTCCGCGGCAAGCCTCAGAATCACCCCGCGGGTGTACGCCCGCGCCAGCTCGATCCGCTGCCGCATCGCCACCAGCTTGTGCCGCACCACCTGACGGCTGATCAGCGGCCGACCGAAAGTCTCCCGCTGCCGCACGTACGCCAGCGTCAGGTCGAGGCACCGTTGCGCGGTCGCGTACGCCTGCACCGCCAGGCTCAGCCGCTCCGAGACGAACTGCCGCGCCAGCTGCGCGAACCCGGCGTTCTCGGCGCCCACCAGATGCGAGACCGGCACCCGGCACTCAGCCAACGACAGCTCAGCGGTGTCCGAGCACAGCCAGCCCATCTTGTCCAGCTTCTTGGAGACCGTGAACCCGGGTGTCCCCTTCTCGATCGCCAGCAGGCTGACGCCGGCGTGCCCCGGGCCGCCGGTCCGCACCGCCGTGGTGACGAAGTCCGCCCGCACTCCCGAGGTGATGTACGACTTGGCGCCGTCCACCACGTACCAGTCGCCGTCCCGCCGCGCCCGGGTGCGGATGGCCGCGACATCGGACCCGCCGTCGGGTTCGGTCACCGCGAGCGAGCCGATCATCTCGCCCGCCAGGGTGGGGCGTGCCCACCGGTCAATCTGCGCCTCATCACCGGCGGCGACCAGGTGCGGCAGCGCGATGCCGTGCGTGAACAGCGCCGCGATCAGACCGGACGAGGCGCCGGCTTCGATCATGGCTTCGGTCATCACCGCCACGTCGACGAAGTCACCGCCGCTGCCGCCGACCTGCTCCGGGAACCCGATCCCCAGCAGCCCGATGTCGGCAGCCCGCCGGTGCAACGACCGCGGCACCTCGCCGACCCGCTCCCACTCCGCCAGGTGCGGCCTCACCTCACGTTCCACGAACCGGCGGGCGGTCTGCCAAAGGATCTGCCGCTCCGGGGTGTCAAAGCTCATCGCCGTGGCTCCCCCGCCGCGCGCCGCCGTCGCTGACCGCAGGTGGTTGCGGAAACCTGGCTCACAGCAGCCCCTCAGGGATGTCGACGTGACGGGAGCGCAGCCACTCCCCGACCGCCTTGGCCTGCGGGTCGAATCGGGCCTGTGAGGCCACTCCCTCGCCAAGCAGGCCGTCGACCACAAAATTCAGCGCCCGCAGGTTGGGCAGCACATGCCGGGTGATCGGGTGGGCAGCCGTCTCCGGGAGCAGCCGGGCGAACTCGGCCACCGACAGATACCGCACCAGCCAGCGCCACACCCGCTCGGCCCGGGCGTCCCGCTCGGCGGCGTCGAGCCTGGCACGGCTGTCCCGCTCGGCGCTGCTGTCGCGTCCGGTGGCGCCGATCCGTTCCGGGCCGCCGGGAGGTCCGTCAGCAGCGTGCGCCCACACCCCGACGTTGCAACTGCCACCCTTGTCGCCGCTACGGGCTCCCACCACCACACCGAGCGGGACCCGTCGCGTCGGGACCCCCGCGCCCTCGGGGTTGCTGATGGCTGGCTCCGGCAATTCGGGCGGTGGCAGCTCTTCCAACCGTTGGAATCGCGACGGCGGAGACGGCGTGACGCGGCGCCCGTCCGGCAGCACCGCGACGTGCGCCACTTCGGCCGGGTCCACGTACGCCGCCGTGAACACCCCGTACGGGGACGCGTCCGCGGGTGGCGCCGTGACATGGAATCCGGGGTAGCTCGCCAACGCCAACTCGATCCCGGCCCGGCTCACGGCGCGGCCAGCCAGCTCCGGGTCCGGATCCCGCACCACCAGCCGCAGCAGCGCGGACGCCTCCTCCTGCACGTCCGCGTCCGGGTGGTCGGCACGCGCCAGCGTCCACCGCACGTGCGCCGGGCGCCGCGACCCGAGGGCCGCCTCCATCTGCTCCCGCGCCAGCGCCGCCTTCTGCTCGATGTCCAGCCCGGTGAGCACGAACCCGACCTCGTTGCGGAAGCCGCCCAGCGCGTTCACGCCCACCTTCAGCTGCGGCGGTGGCGGCTCGCCCCGGACCCCGCTGATCTGCACCCGATCCGGCCCCTCCTGGGTCAGTTCGACGGTGTCGACACGCGCGGTCACGTCCGGGCCCGGGTAGCGGGCGCCGGCGATCTCATACAGCAGTTGGGCGGTGACGGTGCCGACCGTGACCGCGCCGCCCGTGCCGTCGTGCTTGGTGATCACGCTGGAACCGTCCGGGTGCAGCTCCGCGATCGGGAACCCGGGGCGGCGCAGATCGGCCAGCTCCGTGAAGTGCGAGTAGTTGCCGCCGGTGGCTTGAGCGCCGCATTCGATCACGTGGCCCGCCACCACCGCTCCGGCGAGGGCGTCGAGATCATCCGGCCCCCAGCCGAAGCCGGCGATCGCCGGGCCCACCGTCAGGGACGCGTCGGTGACCCGTCCGGTCACCACCACATCGGCCCCGGACCGGAGGCATTCGGCGATCCCGAAGCCACCGAGGTACGCGTTCGCGGACAGCGGCTTGCCGCCGCCAAGCGTGCCAGCGCCGCCGCGCTCGCCGGCGCCGCCGAGGCCGAGATCGGCTGCCCGCGGCAGCACGTCATCGCCTTCCACGTGGGCGACCCTGACCCGCAGGCCGAGTCGCTCGGCGAGTTCACGCAGTCTGGCGGCGAGCCCGGCGGGGTTCAGACCGCCGGCGTTGGTCACGATCGCAACCTGCCGGTCCATGGCCAGGCCGAGGCTGTCTTCCATCTGGCGTAGGAAGGTCTTGGCGTATCCCAGGCTCGGATCCTTGAGCCGGTCCCGGCCCAGGATCAGCATGGTCAACTCGGCCAGATAGTCACCGGTGAGCACGTCGAGCGGGCCGTCTGAGAGCATCTGGCGGACCGCGGAGAAGCGGTCGCCGTAGAACCCGGACGCGTTGCCGATCCGCAGCGGCGCGCCGGGGGACGCGCTCACCCGAACTGTCCTGGTTGGCGTCCGGCGCCCGGCGGGCCGGCGAACACCTGCGCGATGTCCAGCCAGTGCTCGGCATCGCCGCCCTCAGCCCGCAGCCCGAGATCGGCGCGGTGCCGGCGGCGGGTGACCAGCAGGCAGAAGTCCAGCGCCGGCCCCCTCACGCGCTGCGCCGCTTCGGCCGGGCCGTACTCCCACTCCTCGCCCCCGGGCCCGGTCAGCTCGATCCGGAACGGCTCGCTGGGTGGTTCTTCGCTCCGCATCCAGTAGCTGAAGTCTCGGGCGCGGGCGGCCAGGTGGGCGATGTGGCGCAACCGGGCTGTCGGCTCGCGGCTGGCGCCGAGCGCGTCGGCCACGTCCAGGCCATGCGCCCAGGTCTCCATCAGCCGGGCGGAGGCCATCGACGCGGCGCCCATGGGCGGGCCGTACCACGGGAGCTTGGTTTTCGGGGGCACAGCGCGCAGGGCGTCCAGCACCTCGGCCCGAGCCGAACGCCACCTCTTCAGCAGCGCCTCCGGGGCCAGCCGCGCGCCTTCCTCGGCGCCCTCGTCCACATAGGTGTTGATCTTGTGCGCAGCCTGCTGCACCTCGTTGGCGAAGCCGTCCGGGTCGACGGCGGCCAACCGCGCCCGGTCGTCGGTCCACGCCAGGTGCGCGATCTGGTGGGCGATGCTCCAGCCGGGGGCGGGTGTCGGCGTCGCCCAGCCGGCGTCGGGCAGGTCGGCCACGAGACGGTCCAGCTCGTCGGCTTCGGCTTCGAGGTCGTCGAACACCACGGCAGCGTCCGTCATGAGACGAGCCTGCACGCCACCCGTACAAAAATCAAGCACGAATGCTTTTTTTGTACGCCACGCTCACGTCACCGCGCTCGCCCGGCCGGAACTTGGGGCTAGCTCGCGGCGCCAGAGGCTGAGATCGGCGAGGTCGCCCGCTGCAGCCGGGTGGCGCCGTCCGCCACCCGGTAGCCGCGCGCCCAGCGGCTCGCCGACGCCGAATCGGCGCGGTCGGCCAGGAAGTGGTAATCCATCTGGCACCCGTCCGGGCGCACCTCGAACACCCCGTATCCGTGATGGTCGGTGTCCACCCAGCGCACGTGGGGGTTGGTCAGCCGGATCGCCGTGGACGCCGCCAGCGTGGTGCTGTTGGGCGGGGCGCCCAGCAGGTCGTCGATGTTGTCGCTGGTCACCGAGGGCACCACGAACTCCACCGCGGCGGCGGTGCTGCCGGTCGCCTTGGTGACCAGCTCGTTCGCCCAGGACGTGTGGATGTCGCCGGTCAGGAAGACCGCGTTGCGGACGTCGGCGCCGAGCAGATGCGCCACCAGCTCATTGCGGTCGGCGTTGTAGCCGTCCCACTGGTCGCTGAAGATCGCGACCCCGTTCTCCGGCACACCCAGCAACTCCCCCAACGCGCCCAGCAGCCAGGCCGGCAGAGTGGCCACGTCCAACCGGGAAATCATCACCGAGTTGCCCACCAGCTTCCAGCGCGCCGTGGACTCCGACAGACCGGTCTTCAGCCACGCCAGCTGAGCGTCGCCGGCGATGGTGCGGGCGGGATCGTCAACCGCTGCCCCAGACGCCTGCTGCGACCGGTACGTGCGCAGGTCCAGCATGGTGAACTCGGCCAGGTTGCCGAACCGCAGCCGACGCTGGATCTCGCCATCGTCCGACAGCCGCACCGGCATCCACTCCCCGTACGCCCGTCGCGAGGCCGCCAGGCGCGCCTGCCAGCTGCCTTCGGTCGCGGGGTCGTGGTTCTCGGCGCCGCCCGACCAAGCGTCGTTGGCGACCTCGTGGTCGTCCCAGGTGATCACCCAGGGCACCGACGCGTGCAGCCGCTGCAGGTCCGGATCGGTCTTGTAGCTGCCATGCCGGATCCGGTAGTCGGCCAGACTCAACGTCTCGTGCCGGGGCTCGGTGGGACGCACCACCTCGCCGCCGCCCGCGAACTCCCCGGCGCCGTACTCGTAGATGTAGTCACCCAGGTGCAGCACCAGTTGCAGGTCGTCCCGGTCCGCCAAGGCCCGGTACGCCGCGAAGTGCCCCGCCTCCCAGTTGGAGCACGACACCACGCCGAGCCGAAGCCGGCTCACTTCCGCATCCGGCGTCGGCGCGGTCAACGTGCGACCGACCGGCGACCACGCGCCGCCGTGCCCGAACCGATACCAGTACGTGCTCGCGGCGGCGAGCCCGGTGACGTCGACCTTGACCGTGTGGTCGCGTTCCGGGCCGGTCCGGAACACGCCGCTCGCCGTGATCTGTTCGAAGTGCGGGTCGGCCGCGACCTGCCAGGAGACATCGGCCGGATCGCCGGCTCCGGAGCCAGGCGTCGCGTCAGGCGTCGGCGTCACCCGGGTCCACAGCAGAATCCCGTTCGGCAGCGGGTCACCTGAGGCGACGCCATGCCGGAAGGCCGACTCATCAGCGTTCGCCGAACCGGCCGTCACCAGCGCGGATGACGCTGTCGCGACGGCGCCG
>JBOGDL010000211.1:0-4135 GCA_050701815.1 Micromonosporaceae bacterium
ATCGGTGTCGTCCGCGGTCTGATCCGGCAAGATCGGAATGTCCTCATCCTCAAACCGCACCTCGCGGTCGTCATCGTGTTGCACAGCCGTTCCTCCCAGTCCAGGTCGCCGTGTCAGTGTGAACCGCTGCGTCCGTGTCATCGCGCGGAGGGGCCGTGTCGGCCAGAACGTCCGGGGGAGGTCTCACTCAGGCGTTGCGGTGTCGGTCAGGCGGGCCGTGTCGTCAGGCTGGCCTTCCGGGCGCGACACCAGTCTGGCCGCCTCGGCCCAGGCGTTGTGTCAATCCAGGTCACCGTGCTCGATACGGGCCAGTCGCCGGTCTCGCACGAGTTGATCACTCGGCAACTCCACCCCGTTCGTATTCGGGCCCAGCGCGGCCAGCACGCCCACCAGATCCCGCTGGGACACCACGCCCACCACCTTCTCGCCCTCCATCACCGGCAGGTGGCGGATCCAGTTCGCGGCCATCAGACGGGCGGTCTCGTGCAGAGAGGCGTCAGCCCCGACCGTACGCACTTTGGTGGTCATCACGTCCCGGACCGGGGTGTTGTCCACATCAGCGCCCCGGGCCACGGCACGGAGCAGATCCCGTTCGGTGAGGATCCCGACAAGACGCCCGTCGTCCATGATCAGCAACGACCCGGTCTGCTGCCGCCACATGATCGCGCCAGCTGCGCGCAGCGTTTCATGGGACGTGTCGGAGACGCTGGCTTCGGTCATGATGTCCGCGACGATCACGTGAGCTCCTCAGAGTCAGGTCGAGGTAGGCACAACACGGAGCCTATCGGCGCCGGGGTCGGCCGCTCATCGACAATCTGCAGATTCGCACGCATCCGGGGCCGGGCGAAGCGCCTCCACGCGGCCCCGGTGCTGGGCTACCGCCCGTACGGCGTGCGCTCACCGTCCGCGTAGATCCGCATCCGACTCCACCGGCGCCGGCACCACCACCACAGGGCACTTCGCGCGGGAGAGGCAGTAGTGGCTCACGGAGCCGTGCATCAGCCGGTACAACGGATGGTGCTCGCGGCTGCCCACCACCAGCATCAGGGCCCCGGCCGACGCGTCGATCAACACCGGCCCCGCCGGGCCCACCCGGGTCTGCACCTCCACCTCCGCCTCTGCAGCTCCGGGAACGCCCAGCAGCGCGGTGTCACGCCACACCTCCGCCGCCATCTGCGCCTGCTCCAGGCTGGGACTGTGCTCGAGCGGCGCCAGATTGACGTCCGCGACCACAGGCTCGTTGTACGCGTACACGGCCAAGATTCGCAGTCTCCGCAGATTCGCCTGCTCGACCGCCCAACGCAACGCCGCCGCGGCGCCTGGGTCGTCATCGAGCCCGACGACAATCGGGGCTGTGCTCTCCATCGCCAACCGCCCATCACAGGACTTTCCGCTCCGCCGCTCAGGCTCACCCGCCCCGTGCTGGTCGTGACCGTCGCGCCGGGAATCTCAATTGTTAACCGTGGCAGGCTGGTACGCATGCCCCAACCGTTGGACGCCGCGCTGGGCGAGGTTCGCGCGCTGCTGCTGGACTCGGATCGACTGGTGCGTGCGGTGGCCGCGGGACGGCAACGCGCAGGCGAGCCGCTCTGGCAGCGAGCTGAGATCCGGCCCGTCGCCCTGAAGTCAGGGACCATGCTGCAGATCAGCCTGTACGACGGTCAGCGGCCCCACACCCGCAACATCACCCTCGACACGGCGGCTTCGCGCATCGATGAGCTGCTGGCCCAGCCGTACGGCGCCTGGCACGTGCAGACCACCGAGGAGACCGTGCAGCTTCGGGTCACGAAGCGCGGCCAGGCACAGCTGCACCGGCAGGCCACGCCCGCCTCCAGAAACCTCGACCATGACCGGGCCAAGCAGTACCTGTTGGACCCGGGCGATCCGCTGTTCAACGTGGTGGGCGCCAGCGCCGCGAAACGCCGGCAGGTGGAGGCGTTCCTGCGGCAACTCGACGCCGCCCTGCCAACGGCCGAGTTGGAACAGCTGGACACGCCGTTGCGAG
This sequence comes from Micromonosporaceae bacterium, assembly GCA_050701815.1. GTDB lineage: Bacteria > Actinomycetota > Actinomycetes > Mycobacteriales > Micromonosporaceae > WHSM01. The sequence goes on from JBOGDL010000211.1 coordinate 2,006, forward strand.
TGGCTGACCTGGGGTGCGGCAACGCGTACCTGACATTCGCGGCGTACCGCTATCTGACGGCGGCCCGTGGGGTCCAGCTCGAGCTGACCGGCATCGAACGCCGCCCCGACCAACGAGCCCGCAACGCCCGGTTGGCCGAGCAGCTGGGGTGCTCCGAGCAGGTTCGATTCGTCGAGGGGTCCATCATCGACGCGCCGACCCCGGCCGAAGGGCCGCCCCAGGTGGTGCTCGCGTTGCACGCCTGCGACACCGCCACCGATGAAGCCCTGGCACGAGCGGTGCGCTGGAAAGCCGACCGGATCCTCGCCGCGCCCTGCTGCCACCACGAGATCTCGGCGCAGCTGCGAACGGCGCCGTCGACGCCGTACCCACCGATGACCAGGCACGGCATCCTGCGGGAGCGCTTCGCCGACGTGCTCACCGACTCGTTGCGAGCGGCGTTGCTGCGGCTGGCGGGCTACCGGGTCGAGGTGGCCGAATTCGTGGCCTCGCAGCACACCCCCCGCAACGTGATGCTCCGCGCCGAGCGCACCGACGCGGCGCCGACCCAGCAACAGCGTGACGAGTACCGGGAGCTGGTCGACGCCTGGGGGGTCCAGCCCGCGCTGGACCGGTTGCTGGCCGGCGTTGGCGCAACCAGCTGATCAACCCAGGATCTGATCAGCCGGGTGGCGCTTTGCGGTCCGCTTCGGCCAGCCGCGCCAAGTATTCGTTGTACGCCTGATGTGGATCCAAGCTCGGATCGCCCGAATCGGCGGCCCGCTGTTCGGCCCGGTCGAAGCGGCGCTGTTCCCGCTCGTCCGCCCGGATCCACTGCACCACCAGCGCGATGGCGACCACCAGGCTGGGAATCTCGCCAAACGACCACGCGATGCCGCCAGCCGTCTTCTGATCGGCCAGGGGGTCGGGCAGCCAACCCAGGTCCAGCGCGTGGTACCAGTCGGGAGCGATCGGCACCCCCGACTGCATCAACGCGACCCCGAAGAAGGCGTGGAAACCCATTCCCGCGAACAGCACCAGCAGCCGCACCGGGGGCGCCACCCGGTGCGGGGTGGGGTCCAGGCCGATCACAGTCCAGAAGAACAGGTACCCAGCGAGCGTCAGGTGAACGAGCATCGCCAAATGTGCCAGGTGCGAGCGCAACGCCAGCTGGTACAGGTCCGTGAAGTACATCCCGAACAGGCTCGCGCTCAGCACCGCCAGGGCGGTCGCGGGATGCCCCAGCACCTTGGCGACTCGGCTGTTCAGCGCTAGGCGCAGCCATTCCCGCGGGCCACGCATCCCCGGCTGCCGGGCCGGACGCAGCGCCCGCAGCGCAAGCGTGATCGGGGCGCCCAACACCATCAGGACCGGCGCCGCCGTCATCAACGCCAGATGCTGCCCCATGTGGATGCTGAACATCAGTGGCGCGTACGTGGCGAGGCCGCTGTTGGTGGCGAAGGCGAACACCAGCCAGCCCCCGCACCACGACGCGGCACGAAGCCAGGACCACTCGACGCCGGATCGCCACAGCCGCCAGACGCCGATCACGTACAGCAGCGCCGCGATGAGGGCGGCCCCCAGGAACAGCGGATCGAGCTGCCAGTCGAAGAGGATGCCGCGTCCGGTGGGCAAGCCGTCCGGGGGCGGGTACCCGAGCAGCGCGGTTGCCGACGACTCGTCCGCGACCGTCACCGGGGCGGGGGTGGCCGACAGCGCCACCGCCAGCCCGAACGTGCCAGCGAAGAGCAGCAACTCCGCGATGGCGAACCTGCGGAAGGCGCCTGCCCGGCCAGCGTCCAGCGCGGCCAGGTTGGCTCGGCGCTGCCAGAGCCCCGCGGCGCCGAGCAGGACCAGGGCGGTCGCTTTGGCGGCCGCGATCCGGCCGTACCCGGTGGTGAGAACGTCGGAAAGCTCGATCTGCCCGAAGGTGTTGACGAACCCGCTGACCGCGACGATCACGAAGCACCAGGTCGCGGCCCGCGAGTAACGCCGGACCGGGTACGCCAACGCGCCCGGCGCCGATCCAGCGGCGCCCCAGGCCCAGCGGGTCAGCAGCAACGCGAGCAACCCGCCAGCCCAGATCGCCGAGCCGGCGATGTGCCACAGCATGCTGTCGACGGCCAGTTGATGATTGCCCGCGGCCGCGGC
>JBOGDL010000212.1:0-5210 GCA_050701815.1 Micromonosporaceae bacterium
GGCGTTGGCGGTGGCGGTGGTGGCGAGCACCGGCACGCCTTCCGGGAGCCGCTCCAGGAAGCTCGCGATCCGCCGGTAGTCGGGCCGGAAGTCGTGGCCCCAGTCCGACACGCAGTGCGCCTCGTCCACCACCAGCAGCCCGCAGTGGTGAGCCAGCGACGGCAGCACCCGGTCTCTGAAGTCCGGGTTGTTCAACCGCTCCGGGCTCACCAGCAGCACGTCCAGCTCGCCGGCGCCGATCGCGGACTCGATCTCGGCCCACTCGTCCACGTTCGCCGAGTTGATCGTGGCGGCGTGGATATCGGCCCCTGCCGCGGCTTCGACCTGGTTGCGCATCAACGCCAGCAGCGGTGACACGATCACGGTGGGGCCGGCGCCCGCGGCGCGCAGCAGCGAGGTGGCGGTGAAGTAGACCGCGGACTTGCCGAAACCGGTGCGTTGCACCAGCAGCACCCGACTCCGCTTGCCCACCAGCGCTTCGATGGCCCGCCACTGGTCTTCCCGCAGGGTCGCGCCGGGCCCAGCCAGCCGCTGCAAGATCGCCTCCGCGGCGGGCCGGTGCACTGCCTCAGGTTGTCGGGACCCCGTCATCGGCTTCACGTCTCCTCACGTGCCGCGGTGTCAGCCTGCGCTGCGCTAGCCAGCGCGACGCCGGCCGGTGCTGTGTCAGCCGGTGCGGTGTCAGCCTGCGCAGTGGTTGGCCCGCTCAGGGGTGCGTTCAAGGCTTGTACACTGAAGCCCGTGCCGGCTGGCGCACATCGCCACGCCACATCACCACGACACACAGGCACCCCCAGAACAGCCCCCAGGAAGGCCACAACACCAAGCAGCCGAGCAAGCGCCGGGACGCCGCCTGCACCAGATCGTAGGCGTACGGAACGCTGGCGCCGCCCCACCAGGCGGTTCTCTCCAGCCCCGGTCAGCAGCATCCCGCGCCCACCGGCGGCGCGGCGAGGCGGGACCATGCTGGGGCTCGGCAAGCAGGGAGAGCGGATGGCGGAGCAGACCCCGGGCTCGCAGACCCCCGGCTCGCAGAGCGCGCTGCGGGAAGCGAACCAACAACGGGTGCTACGGGCCATCCGCAGCGCCGGTTCACTCACCCAGGCCCAGATCGCTCGCACCACCGGGCTCTCGGCCGCCACGGTCTCGAACATCGTCCGGGTGCTGCGTGATTCCGGCGCGGTGGTGGTGGCGCCCACCTCCAGCGGAGGTCGGCGGGCCCGCAGCGTGTCGCTGTCTCGTGACGCCGGGCTGGCGTTGGGGGTGCACATATCGTCCACGCAACTGCGAGCGGCGATCTGCGACATGGGCTCCCAGGTGCTGGCTGAGGAGCGGATCCCGTACCAGACGGAGTCCGCGCAGCGTACGTTGCGGCGGACCGAGTGGCTGGTCAACACGCTGCTGCGGCAGGCTCGGGTGGATCGCGGCAAGATCAAGGGGGCGGGGGTCGCCGCGGCGGTGCGCGGCGATGCTGGAGCCCTCCGGCCCGCCGAGTCGGGATGGCATGACCTGGATCTCGCGGACGAGCTCAGCGACCGGCTGGGGCTGCCGATCGAGCTGTTCGACGAGGCGCACGCGGCGGCGCTGGGCGAGCTGATCTGGGGCGCCGGCCGGGAGAGCACCGAGCTGGCGTACCTGAGTCTGTCGTCCGAGGTCCGGGCCGCATTGGTGATCAACGGCGAGATCTATCCGGGGGCCGCCGGGTACGCCGGGCAGTTCGGCCACATCACCGTGGACGACACCGGCCGGATCTGCCATTGCGGCAACCGGGGCTGCTTGCAGACCGTGGTCGGCGGGCCGTACCTGCTGGACCTGCTCCCGCGCCGGGGGGACGATGCCAGGTTGACGTTGCCGGAGCTGATCGGCGCCGCGAAGCAAGGAGACCTCGGCTCCCGACGGGTGATCGCAGACGCCGGCCGGGCGATCGGCGCAGCCGCCGCGACGCTGTGCAATCTGCTCAACCCACAACGCCTGGTGGTGGGCGGTGAGCTGGCTGCGGCTGGCACGCTGCTGCTGGACCCGATCCGGGAGATGTTGGCCCGCCAGACTCTGCCCAGCTCCGCGGCGATGGTCGACGTGGTGCGGGCCGAGTTGGGCGCCGGTTCGGCGGTGCGGGGCGCGCTGGGGGCGGTGATCCGCTCGGCGACGCCGGTCGACGATCGGGCCCAGCTGGCGTAGCGGGCCCACCGCCTCACGCTCCCGCCACTCGCGGCGCCTCGCCCGCTGCGCCATCGGCACCCCGCTCACTTTTGAGGTCAAAGATCTTTCAGGCAATTTGAGAAAGTTGTCTTCAACTCTTGACGCCAACTGCTCAACGGCGCTTCACTCTCCGATAGCCGGCCCAGGCACGCTGGGCGAACCTCAGTCCCAGGAGGCTTTCGATGCGGCTCAGTTTTCGGCACGGGTTGACCACCATCGGCATCGTCGCGGCCATGCTCGCCGCCGCGGGTTGCGTGAACTCCGACAGCCCCGGCAAGGGCGGCAGCGAGTCCACCAGCAAAGGTTTCAAGATCGGCTTACTGCTCCCGGAGTCAAAGACCACCAGGTACGAGTCCTTCGACCGGCCGCTGATCGAGAAGAAGATCGAACAGCTGTGCCCGAAGTGCGAGCTGCTCTACCAGAACGCCGACCAGGACGCCTCGAAGCAGCAGTCCCAAGCTGAGGCGATGCTCACCCAGGGCGCGAAGGCGCTGATCCTGGACGCGGTCGACGCCAAGGCCGCCGGCGGCATCGTCAACCAGGCCAAGGAACAGAACGTGCCGGTGGTCGCGTACGACCGGCTCGCCTCCGGCCCGGTCGACTACTACGTGTCGTACGACAACAAGACCGTCGGCAAGGTCCAGGGCAAGGCGCTGCTCGACGAGCTGAAGCGCGGCGGCGATCCGAAACGCGGCGAGATCGTCATGATCAACGGCTCCCCCACCGACCCGAACGCCGCTGACTTCAAAGCCGGCGCGCACTCGGTGCTGGACGGCAAGGTCGCCATCGGCAAGGAGTACGACACTCCAGACTGGTCTCCGGACAAGGCGCAGCAACAGATGGAGCAGGCCGTCACCGCGCTCGGCAAGGACAAGATCATCGGTGTGTACGCCGCCAACGACGGCACCGCGGGCGGCGCCATCGCGGCCATGAAGAGCGCCGGGATCAAGGACCTTCCGCCAGTGACCGGCCAGGACGCCGAGCTGGCCGGAATCCAGCGGATCCTGGCGGGCGATCAGCACATGACGGTGTACAAGGCGATCAAACCCGAGGCTGACATCGCCGGCGACATGGCCGTCGCGCTGGCCACCGGCAAGGAGTACGCCGGCGAGACGACCACCATGAACAACGGCAGCAAGGACGTGCCGTCGGTGCTGCTGCAACCAGCCGCCGTGACCAAGGACAACGTCAAGGAAACCGTGATCGCCGACAAGTTCTACACCCCTGAGGAGATCTGCAAGGGCGAGTACGCGGAGGCCTGCAAGGCGGCCGGCATCTCCTGACAGAGCCCGCCGCTCCCGGCGGGGTGGGGCTGGCGCCCACGCCCCCAAGCCACGCCCTGCCGGGGTTGGCCCGCGAGGCCCGCCCTGCCGGGGTTGGCCCGAAAGGCCGCGAGGCCCGCAGGGTCCGGCTGGAGGGCACGGCCCGTGCGAGGGCTGGTGAGACTGGGGTGGTCCCGACCGCCCCGGCACGACGAGCCACCCGACATGAGAAGGATGAGTGACGTGGCAACACCCGTGCTGTCGTTATCCGGGGTGTCCAAGCGGTTCGGCGCGGTGCAGGCGCTCGCCGACACCGGGCTGGACGTGCACCCGGGCGAGGTGGTCGCGCTGGTGGGCGACAACGGGGCCGGCAAGTCGACCCTGGTCAAGGTGATCGCCGGTGTGAACCCCGCCGACTCCGGCGTGATCCGCTGGCAGGGCGCGCCGGTGACGATCGACAAGCCGCACGACGCGACCGCGCTTGGCATCGCGACCGTCTACCAGGACCTGTCGCTCTGCGACAACCTGGACGTGGTCGGCAACCTCTTCCTCGGCAACGAACTGCTGCGGATGGGGCTGCTCGACGAGATCCACATGGAGCGCCGCGCCAGCGAGTTGCTGACCAGTCTCTCGGTGCGGATCCCGAGTGTGCGGGTCCCGGTGGCGGCGCTGTCGGGTGGCCAGCGGCAGTCCGTGGCGATCGCCCGGTCGCTGCTGGGCGAGCCGAAGGTGGTGATGCTGGATGAGCCCACGGCCGCGCTCGGGGTGGCGCAGACCGCCCAGGTGCTGGACCTGATCGAGCGGCTTCGCGACCGTGGCCTCGGAGTCATCCTGGTCAGCCACAACCTCGCCGACGTGAAAGCGGTCGCCGACCGGGCGGTGGTGCTGCGGCTGGGACGCAATGCGGGAGATTTTCGGATCGGCGAGACCACGCAGGAGGCGATAGTGCAGGCGATCACCGGCGCGGCGGACAACGCGGTGACACGTCGCACGTCCCGAGCCAGCGGAGCCGACGCTGCGGAGGTCGAGAAATGAGCCCGCGTGCCGACGGCGAGCGAGCATCGCAGCGAGCGCAGCGAGCGAGGCGCGGAACGAGCGCGGAGGTGCGCCGATGAGTGTGGCGAAAACCGACCTGAGCGGTCATCTGCGGCAACCGGCCGAGCCGAAGCGCGGCCACCGCGGGTTTCGGGGCGCGGCCCGGCGGGTGCGCGGCGGCGAGCTCGGCTCGTGGCCGGTGGTGCTGGGGTTGGTGGCGATCTGGGTCGTCTTCACCAGCTTGACCCCGAACTTCCTCACTCCCCAGAACCTGTTCAACCTCGCGGTGCAGATCGCCGCCACCGGGGCGATCTCGGTGGGGGTGGTGATGGTGCTGCTGCTGGGGGAGATCGACCTGTCGGTCGGCTCGATGTCGGGCCTGGCTGGCGCGGCGCTGGCGGCGCTCACCGTACGCAATGGAGTCCCGGATCTGGCGGGAATCGCCGCGGTGGTGCTGTTCTGCGCGATGCTGGGCGCCATGCACGGGGTGATCATCACCAAGGTCGGCGTGCCGTCCTTTGTGGTCGGGTTGGCGGGTCTGATCGGCTGGCAAGGCCTGCAGTTGTACGTGCTCGGCCCGCGCGGCACGATCAACTTCCCGTACCAGGGGCTGGTGGCGCAGCTGACCCACCTCAGCCTCACCCCCGCCAGCGGATGGGCGATCGGCGCCGTGGCCGTCGGCTGCTTCGTGCTGGCGATGTGGCTGAACCGCCG
>JBOGDL010000213.1:0-3169 GCA_050701815.1 Micromonosporaceae bacterium
CGCGAGCGTGCGCTCAAGGAAGCCGTCGGCGAGGGCGCGAAGACAAGCCTGGACGACTGGGCGTTCCCGAACTGGAAGCCCGGCGCCGACTACACCGAGGATCAGTACGCCTGACCACTCGCAGCTCCACCACAACCCTGCGCCAGTCGAGTCAAAGGAAGTGGGACATGCCGCGGCGAGGGCCGAACGTGCTCGTGCTGATGAGCGACGAGCAACGCTGGGACACCCTGGGCAGCACCGGAAACCCGGCGGCACGCACCCCCCACCTGGACGCGCTGGCCGAACGGGCGGTCTCGTTCGACGAGTGCCACACCCCGTTCCCGCTGTGCTGCCCGTCCCGCACCAGCCTGTGGACCGCGCGGATGCCCCGGAACCACCACGTGATGGGCAACTGGCGGCAGGTGGCGCCCGAGCTGCGCGACGCCAGCATCGCCAGCGCATTCGGCGACGCCGGCTACCACACGATTTACAACGGCAAGTGGCACGTGCCCGGCGCCACGCCGGCGCGGATGGGCTTCACCGACACCTCCGCGATCCCGGCGATCCTGGACGGCAGGGACCGCGGCCGGTACATCGAGCCGTACCGCGAGTACGTGCGGAGTCTCGGCTACCCGATCGTCCCCCACCACATTGAGAACCTCACGCCCCGCGACCTGACGCTGATCGACCGGCGCGCCAAGGCCCCGATGTGCGGCGCCGCCGACATCGCGCTGGAGCACTATCTGGAGACCTGGCAGACCGACCAGTTCCGGCAGGCCATCGACCGCCGCCCGGACGACCGGCCGTTCTTCGCGGTGTGCTCGTACAACGCGCCGCACTTCCCGATGGTGGTGCCGCGGCCGTACGACACGCTCATCGACCGCGCCTCGGTGCGGCTACCGGAAAGCTTCGCCACCGGGCTCGCCACCAAGCCGCGGGAGGTCGCCGAATCCCACTTCGGCGCCGACTTCGCGCATCTCACCGAGCAGCAGTGGATCGAGGTCAGCGCGCACTACCAGGGCTTCTGCGCGCTGATCGACACCCAGGTCGGCGCTGTGCTGGAGCACCTGCGGCGGGCCGGCGAGCTGGAGCGGACCATCGTGGTCTACACCTCCGACCACGGTGACATGATGGGCGCCCACCGGCTGATGGAGAAGGGCCACCTGCTGCACTACGACGAGGCGACCCGGGTGCCGCTGCTGGTGGCGCATCCCGACGGCGCCTCCGGCCGCACCGGCAACCTGGTGTCCATGGTGGATGTCGCGCCCACGGTCGCGGAGCTGGCCGGGGTCGACTTCGAGCCGGCCGACGGCGTGAGTTTCGCCGATATGATCGGCGGCGCCGAAGCCCCCACCCGGGACCACGTCACCAGCGAGACCTGCCTGTACCAGATGGAGTCCGAGGCGAACGGCGTCTACACCTCGCCGCACACCCTCGACCTGGCACGGGACGCGCTGAACCTGTCGGTGCGCACCCCGACCGTCCGCTACACATACCGGTCGCACGACATCGACGAGCTGTACGACCACACCACCGACCCGCACGAGCAGCGCAACGTGGCCGCCGACCCGGGCCACGCCGCCCAGCGCAACGAGCTGCGCAAGCTGCTCGCCGACGAGGTCGGCGACGTCTTCGTCCAAGCGGCACGGGTCCTGGTGAGCTGAGACCGGCCCGACGCCGTCAGCTCACCCACGGCCACGTGGCGTTGCGGGCATGGGTGCGCTCGCGGTCGTGGTGGAACAGCGCTCCTCGGCGCCCCCATGACCCACGGGGCACGCCTTAGCCTCGGGACATGACATCCGCGGTCGTGCAGGCGCCAGCAAGTGTTGCCATCGTCGTCGACGCACTGGGCATTCTGACGCCGGGTTGGCGAGACCGGACCGGGATCAGCCACACCAAGGGATTCACGCCGGGCGGGGGGTGGACCACCGTTCCGATGAACGCCGCCGCCGCCGACCGGTTCGCCCCGCTCCTCGCCCGCCTGCTCGGCACCGGGGTGCTCCGCTGGGAAACCGACGCCCGGACCTGCCGGGTTACCTATTTCCAGCCGGACGGCGACGTGATCGGCCCGGTCGACACGGTTGACACTCGAGCACTGGAGGACCTGGCGGAGACCTTCGCCAGGCGCCAGGTTCTGCATGCGACGGGCGCATCGGGCAGGGATCGCTCCCGGTTGCTCGGCGAGGCGTCCGCGGCGTCGTCAGATCCAGCCGGCCGGCGCCGTGCGTTCGCGTCCGTCCTGGGAGTTCCGTACACCGAGCCCGTGGCGCCTGTCGACTCGAATCCATCAACTCCCGTGCTCTCCAAGGCGGGCCTGCTCTCGATGGCGGGGCCGTTCCAGCGCCGGCGCCGGGTCGAGAAGGCTCGCAACATCGTCGGATTCGCGGCGTACACAGCCGGCGTCATGGCCGTCATCACCATGCTCGAGCCTGGGTGGCCGATCAACGTGATTGCCCTAGCGCTGGCTCTGGCGCTGTTCGGCACCCGGCTCTGGTTGACATTCTGGCTCAGAAGGATGCGGCGGGAGCAGCAGACTCGTTGACACGGCAGAGCAGGGGCCGAAGGTGGCCGCCCGTGGGCCCGGGCATCACGTGGCGCATGTCAGGAAGGTGAGCAGGGCGGCGGTGAGTTCAGCGGGACGGTCCTCGGGCAGGAGATGCCCAGCGGCGTCGATGACACGCAACTGGGCGCCGGGGACCACAGCGGCGAGTTCGCGGCCACGCGCGGCGGGGACCCAGCTGTCATCGGCGCCCCAGCAGACCAGGACGGGCAGGTCGATGGCCGCGTATTTCCTTCCCGCTCCCATCGACCCTATGACAGCCGGCGGACGGGTCGCTCTTGTTGATCAGAGCGGGCCGGGTGAAACATCGGCGCCGAGGGCGACCTCTGCCCGCAGCGCGGCCGCTTCGTGGGACGGCTCGACCCGCCCCACCGCGATCTCGCCCACGCCCAGGTGCTTGCCGAGCCGACCCAACGCCACCGTGGCGTCGCCGGGTCCAGCGCCTTCCAACCACAACCCGTGGACCTGCAGCACGCCAGCCTGGCGGTCGTGTTTGAGATCCGCGCGTCCCGCCAGCCGACCGTCCACGAGCAGCGGCAACACGTAATACCCGTACCGACGCTGCTCCGGCTTCTTGTAGATCTCGAACGTGTGCTCGAAGCCGAACAGGCGCTTCACCCGGGGCCGGTC
>JBOGDL010000214.1:0-3880 GCA_050701815.1 Micromonosporaceae bacterium
TCCGGGTCGTACACCAGCGGGATCATGTCGCCAGGCCCGGTGGAGGTCGGCTCGGTCCAGGCGTGCAGCGCGTGCAACGGGGCGCCCCGGAACGCCGCCTCCTCGAAGGCGAACGCCAGCGCGGCGGTGGCATGGTCGGACGCGTCCACTCCCACCACGATCTTGGGGTTTTTCATGGACGCGCTGCTACGCGAAGGATCGGTGGACGCGCTTCTACGCGAAGGATCGGTGGACGCGCTGCTACGCGAAGGATCGGGGTCACTACCGCGCACCACCACCACGGGACACGGCGCGTGCATCGCGAGTTGCACCGCGATCGAGCCGACAATCAACCCGCTGAAGCCGCCCAGGCCGCGGTCGCCCACCACCAGCATCGCCGCATCGCCTGAGTACTGCAGCAGCGCCGCCGCCCCGCCTGCCTCCTCCACCAGGTCGGTTTCCACCGTCAGATCGGGGACTGCCTCCCGGGCGGTCTCGGCCGCCTCTGCCAACACCTGCTGCGCCGCGTTGTGCAAACCCGGCTCGTCCGACAGGTAGGTCGGCGTCTCGAAGTTCATCGCCGCGGGTGGCCACACAAAGCCGTGCACCACGCGCAGCGGCAACCCGCGCAGCGCCGCCTCGTACGCGGCCCACCGCACCGCCCGGCCAGACTCGGTCGATCCGTCGACTCCGACCACCAGGTGGTTACGGATATGAGCTGTCGCACCGCTGGACATCTCGGGCGCCCCCTCTCCGCACCTCGGGCCTCAACGTGATCGCGCCATCACAATGCGTTCGATCACGAGGTGCCCAGGATCCGGAGGCGCAAACCCGCGCCGGTCGGGGGCGGCGGGCCGGGGGCTGGCGCGGCGCGGCGGCCGGGGAGTTCTAGGGGTGTTTCACGACTCGGACGCTGTGGGCTTCTTGGGGTGGTCGTACGAATGGGTGAGCGTCACCCCGGCGAACTCCAGCTGCGACGTCTGCTCGGCGAAGCTCGCGAGCGCCGCTTGGAACCTGTCCTCCGCCTCGTAGTCGAACGGGTCTCCGATGCGTTGCTCGTCGGGCCCGCCGCGCTCCAGCGGGTGCTTCTGGTACCACTCCACGGTGCGGGCCACCGCGTCCGGGAAGCTGACCACGTCGCGGTGCCCGAGTTCGTTCCGGATCCGGGAACTGTCGAGCAGTTTGTGATGGGTCGGCGGCGGCTCCCCCGACCCCATCGCCTCGAGGTTGCGACCGCCGCCCCAGAAGTACGCCGGCCGCCCCACCGCCCGGGGGTAGCTGACCAGCTCGATTTCCTTCCCCATCGCGGCCGCGATCGCCTGCGCGCGTTCCGCGTCGGTGGGTGTGGTCTCGTCGGCGACGTGGTAGATCCGGCCTGCCGCAGGCTCGGGGTTGTCGATGGCCAGGAGCACGGCTTGGGCGGCGTTCTCCACGTACGCCCGGCTCTCCAGGGTCAAGCCGCCGTCGATCACAGGGATCGTGGTGCGGCCGTCCAGCAGCCGCCGGATGATGCTCCACTCCCGGGGCGCGAGCTGGCGGGGGCCGTACAGGTTCGGGTAGCGCAGGTGCGTCAGGTTCAGCGACCCCGGCTTGTGGTGGGCCATGACCGCCTCTTCGGTCTGCTGCACCCGCGCCACCAGCTTGTGCGAGAGCTCCCGGGACGCGGTCTCGTCAGCCGGGCGTGACCAGGGCTGGCGCGCGTACACGGTGCCCCCGATCGTCACCATCCGCCCGGTGCGGTCGGCGAGGATGTCCACCAGGATCCGCAGCCGCCCGTAGGTGGCGACCACCAGGTCGAAGCTGCGGTCACCCAGGGCCTCGATCACCGGCTCGGCGAAGTGCGGGTCGGCGTGCAGGTGCTCGTACCGCTCCACGAAGTCCACTTCGTGGGCGCCCCGGTGCAGGATCACCGGCTCGTAGCCACGAGCGGTCAACCCTTCGATGATGTACGGGCCGGTCGGGCCGGTCCCTCCGACGACAAGAGCCTTCACAACCTGATTCCCTTCACTTGTACGCCTTCGGCTTCACGCGCGTCAGCCCGACACTGCGGCTCGCAGCTCACACATAGGCCGGCGGCTGCTCTAACGTGCTCGGGTGGAACAGGCGCTCCGGCGTCAGCGCCTCGGCGCCCAGTCCCTGTTCTGCGGCGTACCGCAGGAATGTCGCGAGCACGTGCCGGTTGGCCTGGTCCAGGCCGTACCGCCACGGGTCAGTTCCGAGCAGCTCACGCTCCTCTTCCTGCAACGCGCGCAGCCACGCCAGACTGACCACGCGTGGATCCTGCAACCGGGCGAACGCCAGCCGTTTCGCTTCCGTGAACGCCTCGGTCAGGTTCCGGGCCAGCCACGGGTGCTCCGAGAGCAGGCTGCTGCGCACCGCCACCACGTGCATGATCGGGAAGATCCCGGTGTCCCGGAAGTACGCCTGCTCGGCCCGCTTCGGGTCCGCGAAAACCCGCCGGATCGACGCCTCACCGTCCCGCACCGGGGCGGGCAGCTCGGGGTAGATCAACCCGGCCAGCTCGCCCCGGACGCACATCTCCACCACGCTCTGACCCTGAGCGACCTGGCGGAGCGACACCCCGGACGGCAGATCGACCGGCACGTCTTCGATGTCCTGCGTCAGCCACTGCACGCTGGCCACCGGCAGCTGGTGGTGTTCGGCGAGGATCCCGCGCAGCCAGACTCCGGCTGTGGTCTGCCAGCTGCGCAAACCGACCCGCTGCCCGGCCAGGTCGCTGGGCTCGCTGATGTCGGCGGCGGCGGACGCGAACACGTACCCGTGTCGGAATCGTCGGTGTGGGAACACCGGTATCGCCGTCAGCTCCTCGTCGCCGCGGCTGCGCTGCGCCACGTACGAGCCGAGGGACATCTCCGCGATGTCGAATTCGCCGTGCCGCAGCATCCGCCAGTGCCGCTGCGGCGACGGGTAGGCCATGGTGACCAGATCGACCCCTTGCGGGTGCACCGCGCCGTCCAACAAGGGTCTGGTGATGTCGTAATCGCCCACCGCGAGCGACAACCGCAGCCTGCTCATCGCACTGTGCTCCTTTCGTCTCGGGCGCCGAGCAGCGTGCGCAGCGCCTCCCGCACCTGCGGGTACGAGCCGCACCGGCACAGGTTGCCGGCCAGCTCCTCACAGAGCTGCTCGTGGCTCAGCGTCTGATCCGTTCGCAACGCGGCATGCGCCGTGAGCGCCATCGCCGGGATGCAGTACGAGCACTGGTACGCGCCCGCGTCCGCGAACGCCTGCTGCGCCTCCGCCAGCGCTCCCCCGGCGGCGGGCAGGCCCTCGGCTGTGGTGACCTCGCGGCCCCGCAGCATCGCCGTCAACAGCAGGCAGGAGCTCATCGCCTCGCCATCCACCAGCACCGTGCAGGCGCCGCACACGCCGATCCCGCAGCTGTAGCGGACGCTGGTCAGATCGAGCTGGTCACGTACGGTCTCCAACAGGGTTTCGCTGCCCCGCACCGTGAGCTCGGCAGGCTCGCCGTTGACTGTCAGCCGGACGCGGCCACCGTGATCGATGGTCATCACACGCTCCGCAGCGGTTGGTCGGGCCGGTCCGCGTCCCCGGGTTGGGCGGGGCGGTCCGCGTCGGGTTGGGCGGGCTGTGCTTCACGCAGCGCGCGCAGCAGCTTTTCGGCGGTCAGCGGCAGATCCCGGACCCGGGCGCCGGTCGCGGCGCACACCGCGTTGGCGATCGCCGGCGCCATCGGAGGCACCGTGCTCTCGCCGATCCCGTGTGGCTCGGCATCCGGTCGGGAGTTTTCCAACACGGTGCTGGTGACGTACGGGGCGTCCATGATGGACGGGATCTGGTAGTCGGAGAGGTTGGTGTCCATCGGCTCCCCGGAGTCGTACCGGAGCTCCTCCATCAGGGCCTGACCCAGGCCGAAGAC
>JBOGDL010000215.1:0-25094 GCA_050701815.1 Micromonosporaceae bacterium
ACGAACCCGATCCGGCGGATGTTCAGGTCACGGTGCTCGCGGGAGAAGGTGAGCTCAGAGGAGAGCATCCGACGCACCACGTCGCCGTCGAGCAGGGTGACACTGCGTTCGCCGTCTTCCAGCAGCACATCGTGCAGCCCGCGGGCGATGGTGGACTTCCCGGAACCGGACAACCCGGTGAGAAACACCACCAGCCCCCGTTGATCACGGGGCGGCCGGACCCGGCGCAGCTCCTGCGCCACCGCCGGGGGAGTGTGCCACTCAGGCAGGCTGGCCCCCCGATCCAGCAGCTCGTCGACTTCCTCCGGGGAGAGGGGCGCCCGTCGCTGCGGCGGTGGGACGTCATCGGCGGGACGCCATTGACCGTCGCGCACGTCGTACTTCAAGTCCCGTGGCACCACGACTTTCACCGCCGTGCCGTCCACTCCCACGCCGCTGGAGAGCAGGTGGGTGGCGCCGTACGCGGCGGCGACCTTGGCCCGCAGCAGCCCGTCCCTGACCTCATCGCCCCGCGAGGCGATGGGCACCGCGACGATGGTGGCGGGGGGCATCCGGTCGGTCGCGGCCAGCACCACCCGGACCAGCACCTCCGGGGGCAGCCCGGCCGCGGCGGGTTCCACCACCGGGATCATCACCAGCACATGCGCGTGCAACGCTCGCGCGGCGTGCGCGATCTGCGCCAGCTGCGGCCGATGCAACGGCCCGGACGGGATCACGCCCAACACCCGCCCCTCGGGCAAGGTCTCGCGCACTTCCTCGGGGCTGGCACGCAGCCGCCGGAACACCCCGTGCACCGGCTCGGCGAGCCGCCGCACCGGGCCTGCGACGTGACTTAAGCCGGCGCTCGCCGGCCACACCTCGCTCACCTCGACGGCCGCCACCGGGGCGCCTTCGGGGTCGGTGAGAACCAGCACCCGACGTGTCGGCGCGGACATGTCCAGCCGCGCGATCACCTCGTCGGGGATCTGCAACGTCACCGCCGCTGGCCACGGCTCGCCGCTGGCGAGTCTGCCCCGCCGCCGCACCATCTCCAGGTCGTCCCGGCTCAGGAAGCCTGTCAACGGGTGGTAGGCGTCGGTGAGCAGCAGCTCAAGGTCTGCAAGCTCGTGTGGGCGCGGGGTGTAGCTCGGCGCTTCCCGCAACACCTCTTCGGGCAAGACCCAGTCACTCATTCGCCCGTCCGCCTCACCTGGCCGCTCCGCCGCGACATGCAGCGTCGCGCAGACCCTCCAGTCGCGGGAACTCGAAAAGAGCCCCGACCTACTTTGTCAGACTCCTTGGCACTGTGCCTCGTGACTCGCTCGCTGCGCTGGCTCATGGCACCCCCTCCTGGCGCACCCGCCAGTGTCGCAGCCAGACTGACGCGGGGTCGAGGCAGGTCTGGGCCCGGGACCGGGCGCCGGCGAGCGTCAGGGCGCGGTCAGTTCCGCGGCGCCGAACGAGACCTGGAATCTCTTGCACCAGATCGAAACGCTCCGGTAGTCGGCCAGATCCAACCGTTTCGGAATTTGGTACGCCTGATCCCCCTGGTTGCCCTTTAAGCGGCCCAGCTCCACGTGCTTGCCGTCATCGAAGACATGCCACCCGGCCCGCCCCGGCTCAACCCGCTGATCGGTGAGCCAGACCCGCAGGTCGGGGCCGTTGCTGGTGTCGAGGTCGGTGAAGGTCAGCACCCGGCGGCCGTCGGCCAGCTCAATGACTTTGGCGGCGCCGGCAGTGTCGTGCTCGTGGCTGACGAACGTGCCTTCGGCGAGCAGCTCAGGGCCGTTCTCGGGCTCGCCGGACTTCGGCGCCGCCGCCGTCGGCAGCGTTTCATTAACGCGCTTGTCGACGACGAGCTTCCAGGGCTGGAACAGCCACAGCCCGGCTGCCGCTGCCACTGCCAGCACGGCCCAGGTCAACGGTTTGCGCATCAGACGGCTCATGACTCAAGTCTGCGCGTAGTGGCCGCTCATGGGCGAGAACGCGAGGTCGTATTGCCGCCAGACGGCGCCAGTTCCCGCGGACAGACTCGAGCGCATGACTGACATTGAAGGAAAGGTCGCCCTTGTCACCGGAGGCAGCCGCGGGATCGGAGCTGCGGTGGCGTTGCGGCTGGCCGAAGCTGGCGCCGACGTTGCGCTGACGTACCAGAAGAGCGCTGACCGGGCGAGTGCGGTGGTGGACCAGATCAAAGCCCGCGGACGTCGGGGGTTGGCCATACAAGCGGACAGCGGCGACGTCGCCGAGATCATCGCAGCGGTGAACGAGGCTGCCGAGACATACGGTCGGCTCGACATTCTGGTGAACAACGCCGGGGTGTTCACAGTTGGCCCGGTTGGTGACCTCAGCCTCGCCGAGTTCGAGCGCACCATCGGTGTGAACGTGCGGGGGCCATTCGTCGCGTCCCAGGCCGCAGCACGTCACATGAGCCACGGCAGCCGGATCATCAACATCGGGAGCAATATCGCCTCTCGCACCGTGTTCCCCGGGTTCTCGCTGTACGCGCTGAGCAAGAGCGCGTTGGAGGGGATGACCAAGGGCCTGGCCCGTGATCTGGGCCCTGACGGAATCACCGTCAACTTGATCCACCCTGGTCCGACAGACACCGATGCCAACCCCGCTGACGGTCCGAACGCTGAGACGATCCAGGGCTTCACCGCCTTGGGCCGCTACGCCGCTGCAGAGGAAATCGCCGCCATGGCAGCTCACCTGGCAAGCGCCGAAGCCGGGTACGTCACTGGCGCGTCGATCGCCGTTGACGGGGGCTTCACCGTCTAGTGCCCCGCTAACGTCCCTGGACGGGGCACTAGCGGACCACTCGGGGAGCGGCGGCCGTCCGACTTCCGCTCCTCGAGTCGCGGGCAGCCCTGGGCTGTGGCTGTCGTCGATCGATCGCTGCCGAAGGGCGACGGCGCGGGGTCAGCCGGTGTTGCGCATCCCGGCCGCGATCCCGTTCACCGTGGTCAGCAGCGCCCGTTCCAGTTGCGGGTCCTGACCGGACCCACCCGGGGATGCGACGGCACGGTACTGACCCAGCAGCGACACCTGCAGGTGGTGCAGCGGCTCCAGGTACGTGTCCCGCACCGCCAACGTGCGCTGCAGCACCGGGGCCGCCTGCAGCAGCTCCTTCTCGCCGGTGATCGCCAGCACCTCGGCGACCGTCAGCTCGTGCTCCGCGACGATCTTCGTGAACAGCGGCTGCAACTCGGCGCCGACCAGCTCGGACACGTACCGTCCGGCGACTTCGAGGTTGGTCTTGGTCAGCATCATCTCCACGTTCGACAGGAACGTGCGGAAGAACTCCCACCGCTGCCACATGTCGCTGAGCACGTCGGCCAACCCGGCTTCCCGCGCGGCGGCCAGGCCGCTGCCGACGCCGTACCAACCGGGGACGATCTGCCTGGTCTGGGTCCAGCCGAACACCCACGGGATCGCCCGCAAGCCATCCAAACCGGCGCCGGTGTCAGGGCGCTTGGCGGGACGGGAGCCGATGTTCAGAGCCCCCAACAGCTCGGTGGGGGTGGCCGCCCAGAAGTACGCGGGCAGGTCCGGGTGCTCCGCCAGCGACCGGTACTCGGCCGCCGCGCTGTCGGAGACCAGGTTCATCGCGGAGTTCCAGCCGGCGATGTCGGCCTGCGGCGCGCGCGGCGCCGTGTGCAACAGGGTGGCCTGCAGCGACGCCGCCACCGTGAGTTCCAGGTTTTCCCGCGCCAGCGCCGGCAGGGTGTACTTGTCGGAGATCACCTCACCTTGCTCGGTGACCTTGATCTCGCCGCCCAAGGTGCCCCAGGGCTGAGCCAGGATCGCCTCGTGGGTGGGTCCGCCGCCGCGCCCGATGGCGCCGCCCCGGCCGTGGAACAACCGCAGCCGCACCCCGTGTTTCGCGGCCACGTCCCGCAGCGCCCGCTGCGCCCGGTGGATCGCCCACTGGCTGGTGGTGATGCCGGCCTGCTTGTTGGAGTCGGAGTAGCCGAGCATCACCTCCTGCACGTCCCCCCGGGCCCGGGTCACCGCCCGGTACGTCGGCGTGCTGAGCAGGTTGTCGATCAGCTCCCCGGCGGTGTCGAGCTCGTCCACGGTCTCCAGCAGCGGCACGAAGCCGATCCGGGCGTGGGGCGCGTGCGGGTCGATCAGCCCGGCTTCCCGGGCCAGCACCGCGGCGGCGAGCACGTCGTCGACGCCTTGGGTCATCGACACGATGTAGCTTTCGATCACGCCCTGGCCGTACCGGTCCTGGGCTTCCCGGATCGCTTCGAACACCCGGTACGTGCGGCTGCCCCGCTCGTCCAGAGTCAGCGCCGCGCTGGACAGTGGACGCCGGCCGCGTAGCTCCCGGGTCAGCACCTCGGTGCGGGCGGCACGGTCAAGATCCTGGTACGGGCGGTCCAACTCCTCCACCCGGTCGTACATCTGGGCCAGCGTGGCGTGGTGTGCGGCGGCGTGCTCCCGGATGTCCATGGTGGCCAGTTGCAGCCCGAACGCGGCGACGGTGCGGATCGCGGCGCCCAGCTCCCCGTGCGCCGTCAAGGCGCCGCCGTGCGTGGCCAGCGATGCCCGCATCACCTCCAGGTCGTCAATCAGGTCCGCGCTGCCCAGGTAGTCGCGCCCGGGCTTGTGGGCGCCGCCGGAGGCGATCCGGGCCCGGGTGTTCGCCAGTTTGAGCTGGATGCATCGGGCTTTCAGCCGGTACGGCTCCTCCGCGTTCACCCGCCGGAACCGTTCCGCCAGCTCCGGCAGCAGGTCCAGGTCCTTGGCCAGGCTCACCGCGAACGCGTTGGAGACCCGGCGCAGCCGGCGGGAGACCGACAGGTCGTCAATCAGGATGGTGATCGCCCGTTCCGCGGCCCGGATCCCGTGCTCGTGCTGGATCTGCAGCACGTCCGCGGTGACCTTGGGGGTCACGTACGGGTTGCCGTCCCGGTCTCCGCCGATCCAGGTGCCGAAGCTCAGCGGACGCTTCGTCGGCGGCAGGTCCACCCCGAACCGGGCGAACGTGTCGGCGAGGTCGGCGAGCACCTGCGGCGCGGCGCTGGCGTACAACTCGGCCAGGTAGTAGACGGCGTTGCGGGCCTCGTCGGTGGGCGCCGGCCGCGCCAGCCGCAGCTCGTCGGTCTGCCAGATCAGGTCCACCAGCTCAGCGATCCGGCGGTCGACGGAGCGCCCGTCCGCGGCGCCGTCCCCGAACAGCGCCGCCTCGGCGGCCTCGGCGTCCAGCAGGTCCGCGATCCCGCGCAGTTTGGTGAGCAGGGACCGGCGTGCCGCTTCTGTCGGGTGCGCGGTGAAGACGGGGCGCACCGCGAGCCGGTCCACCACCGCGGCGATCTCCTCCGCCGGCACGCCGCGGGCCTCGATCAGGTCCGCTGACCGGCGTAGCCAGCCGCCGTGCGCGACCCGCAGCCGTCGCAAGGTGCGGGCCCGGTGGACCTGCTCGGTGATGTTGGCCAGATGGAAGTACGTGGAGAACGCGCGGGCCAACCTGATCCCGGTCGGCACGTCCAGCTGGGCCAGTCGCGCGGCGGCGCCGGGGGCGTCCGCGCGCACCCCCGCGCGCACCTCCTCCACCAGGTCGAGCAGCGCCTGCCCCTCCTGCCGCGCCAAGGTCTGTCCCAGCAGGTCGCCCAGCCTGCGGATGTCCGCCCGCAACGCCGCGTCGGCGTCGCCGTCCGGGGTCGCGGCATGGGTCTCGGCGGTCCCGGGCACCGGGCTGTGGCCCGGCTCGGCCGGCGTCGCGGCGCGGCCCGGCTTGCTCTCCCCGTCACTGGGTTCGGTCGGCTCGGCAGGTCCCGCACCAGGCATGGACTTCTCTCCTTCGTATGGCTCGCCGGATCCGTGCCGCCTTTGGCCGGCTCCGCGCTCGCCTCCCGTTACTTCCCAGGCACGGGGCAATTCACGCTAGCCGGGGCTGATGTGAGCGATGTGCCCAGTTCCCAGAGAGCGGACGTGCCGCTGCTCACGCCCGGCAGCGGCCGGCCTTCACGTCTGCGCTCGACAACCAAGGCCGGGTTCTCAGGGTTCATTGGTTGGGTCTTGGTGTCGTCCACAGCGCCGATATCGGAAGGCAACCGAGCTTTTCGCCGAACCTCAACGACTGCGCGCCGCAGTACAGCACGAAGCCAGCGCGGAATCGATCACCGAGTCTGCGCTCAAGCACCTTCAGGCCGCGGAAATCCTCGGCACGCGCTGTCTCGGCCGCCTTCACTTCGACACCGACAATCTGTCCCGCGTTGTCTTCCAGCACACCGTCGACCTCGTGCTGGTCGCGGTCGCGGTAATGGCTCAGTCGCACCGGCGTCTCTGACCAGGTCAGTTGCCGGGCGATCTCGCTGAGCGCAAGGTTCTCGAGCAGATTCCCCACCGGCGAACTGGCTAGGGCGCCGGTGGCCAGGTGCGCCGCGAGGCCCGAATCCACAAAGATGATCTTCGGCGTGGAGACTGCCCTGGTCGTCAGGTTCGCAGACCAGCCTGGAATGCGTCGTACCAGGAAAATGGTTTCCAGAATCTCGATGTAGGTCTTCACGGTGGGGGCGGTGACGGCCAGCTCGCTGGCTAGCCGGTTTACGTTGAGCAGCCCGCTGGTCTGTGCGGCGAGCAGCGCGATGAGCCGCCGCATCTCGGTGGCGCGCGAGATGTCCGCCACCTGCTTCACGTCCCGCGCGAGCAGGTCGGAGAGGTAGCTGTCGAAGAACCTGGCGCGACGGCGTGGCGCTTCCCGTCGTACGGCTTCCGGGTACCCGCCTCGGACCGCCTTGCTCACGTAGTCCTTCCGCAACAGCGGAGACGACTCGGCGGTCAGCTCCGCGCCGAGTCTGAAAGCCGCGTCGACAAACCCGTCCGGTTCGCCGTCGATTTCTCCCTGCGACAGGGGCCACAGCTCGGTGGTCTCGGTTCGGCCGGGCAGCGCGTCCGTCACGCCGCGCAGCGCCAGCAAGCGCGCTGAGCCGGTGAGGAGAAATGACCCTGGCCTGGGGTCGCGGTCCACTTGGTGCTTGATCGCGAGCCATAGCTCCGGCGCTCGCTGGATTTCATCAATCAGCATCAGGCCGTCGTGGCGTACGAACCGGACCGGATCCTCAAGGGCGGCTTCCCGGGTGGCGGGCTCATCGAGGTATCGGGCGATGCCGTCTGGCGCCTGTCGCAGCACGATCTCCGCGAGCGTGCTCTTGCCCACCTGTCGGGCGCCGTTAAGAACTACCACCCGGGTGTCGGAGAGTGCCTCCTGGATCAAGCTTGTGGCCCGTCTGGGCAGGTAATCCACGGCCTTACGCACCACGCCAACCTATCATCGGGCTTTACGTCTGCCGAGGGGGTGGCTTTATTTCTGCCGAAGATCCATTTTATTTCTGCCGGGGTGGTGGCTTTCGATCTGCCGCGCTCTGGGGAGGCCGGTGATCAACCCACGATGGCGTACGCCCGCACCGGGAAACTGCCCATCCCGGCGACCATGGGTGGCGCGGCCGTGAACCGGAAGCCCTCGTCCGGCAGCTGCTCCAGGCCGCGCAGGTGCTCCACGATCGGGATTCCCGCCGCGAGCAGGAGGCTGTGCGCGGGCCGTTCGCCCGAGGCCGCCGGCCCGCTGCGGTCGATGTTCACCGAGTCGATGCCGACCAGCGTGGCGCCCTGCTCGACGAGCCAGGCGGCGCCGTCGCCGGCCAGGTACGGGTGATCATCAGCGGCGTACGGTTCCGCGCCGAAGTGGGTGTCCCATCCGGTGTGCAGCAGCACCGCCCGCCCGGCGACCCGACGCCCCTCGAGCTGCGTACGACCGATCGCGGTGCTGCCGCCGGCCCTGACCACCACTCCGTCGAGATCAACCAGGCGCTGCAAGGGGACCGCGGCCAGATCCGGTCCGGCGGCGTGCCGGTGCGCGGGCGTGTCCAGGTACGTGCCGGTGTTGGCGACCATCGAGATCCGCCCGATCTGGAACTCGACACCCGGCGCGTAATGGCCCCGGGACGCTTCCCGGCTCAGGTGATCGGTGATCTCCGGGCCGGGCAGCCCCGGATACGTGATCATGCCGTGGCGGATCACGTGGCTGAGTTCCACCAGCCGCCGGCCCGCCGCCCGGCGGCCCCGCCCATCAACGCCTGCCTCAACCGGGGGGTCGTCCAGCCAGTCGTCCAGCACCCGCAACAGGTACGGGCAGCTGCGCCACGGCCGCGGATGCGTGCAGGAACGGCTGTGCACCAGGATCTGCTTGGCCGACTCAGCCCGGGTGATTCGCTCCTCGAGCCAGTCGAGGTGGCGCTCCACCACGGCGCGCCAAGGTGGCCCGGAGTCGTCCAGCATCGCGGCGATGGTGTCGAGGTCGAGTCCGAGTCGTTGCGTCATCTGCACGAACGCCAGCCGCCGCAGCTCGTCGCGCCCGTACATGCGGCGTCCGGCGAGGCGCTGCGCGGGGCGTGCCACTCCGCGCTCGTCGTAGTAGCGCAACGTCGAGGCCGCCACGCCGAGCCGCCGCGCCGCCTCGCCGATCGGGACCAGATCCGGGGTTGCCGCCATCCCCTCAGTTGACTTCAAGCCGACTTGAAGCGCAACCATCGCCGCTATGACCGAAACCCATGATCAGCAGGTACGTCGATCCTGGCTGAACGGCCGGCAGTTGAGGGGGTTCGCGCTGCCCCAGGGCAGGCTGGGTCGGCTGATGGGCTGGGTGATGGGCGCCGGCAACCTGGTCGAGCAACGGGACGTGCTGCAGGCGCTGAACCCCCGAGCGGGGGAGCGGATCCTCGAGGTCGGCCACGGTCCCGGCGCGTTGCTGGAGTTGATCATCGGCAGCGGTGCGACGGCAGCGGGGGTCGATCCGTCCCCGGTGATGTGCGACATGGCCCGGCGTCGACTCAGCATGGCGATCGGGGACGGCCGGGCCGAGGTCAAACCGGGGGACGCCGAGAGCGTCGGCCACCCCGATCGGTGCTTCGACGCGGTGGTCTCCGTCAACAACCTGCCGATGTGGTCCGACCTGGGCCGGGGTCTGCGTGAGCTGCGTCGGGTGCTGCGTCCCGGTGGCCGGCTGGTGGTCGCGTGGCACGGCGGGAGACGCCCCACCCGGATTGCGCGATCGATGGCGCTGCCGGACCAGGTGCTGGAGCAGGTTCGGCTCCAGATGCGGGACGTGTTCGGTGCGGCCGAGCGACGCGAACTCGATCACGTCGTGGTGTTCCTGGCGGCCCGGTGAACCCGGCGGCCCGGTGAAATTCCGTCGCCGTCACGTGCCGGGCCGGCAAGGATGTCGGCAATGGAGATCGTGAAGGTCGACCCGCAGGATGACGAGGCGCTCGCTGACTGGCACGCGGCGTTTGGATCAGGGCGGGCCGCCGGTCGAGAACACCCCGCGAACTGGACCCTGCCGGAGCTTGCGGTGGCGCTTCGGAAGCCGGGCGCGTACCGGTTGGGGGCCTACGCGGCGGTGGAACAGGGACGGACGACGGGCGGGGCCCTGGCGTTGCTGCCGGTGCGGGACAACCTGAGGCTGCTGGAGTTCGAGATCGCGGTGCCGCCTGCGCAGCGGCGGCACGGTGTCGGATCCGCGCTCTATCAGGGGATTCTCGATCTGGCCCGCGCCGAGGGCCGGTCCAGCCTGCTGACTCCGATTGTGGAGGCGTACCGAGGAAAGGGTCCGACTGAAGGGGCCCCGTTCGCGGAGAAACGCGGTTTCACCTGCCGCAACCGGGAGCTGCATTCGGTGCTCGACCTGCCGGTCGACCCGGGGCGCCTGGAATCCATGGCCCGTGACGCGGCGCCGTTTCACGCCGACTACCAGCTCCGCACCTGGGTGGGTTCATGCCCTGACGAACTGGTTGGCGGGTACGTGAAGCTGCTCAGCCAGTTCATGGCCGAGGTGCCGCTCGGGGACCTGGACTACGAGCCGCACCGCTGGGACGTCGAGCGGTTGCGCGCCGAGGAGCAGAAGCGGGTTGATCAAGCCCGTACCGGGTACATCACGGTGGCGATCGGCGCCGGTGACGAACTGGTGGGCCACACCGAGTTGTTGGTGGCCGGTCACGACCCCGGTCAGGCGTACCAGAACGACACCCTGGTCCTGCCCAGCCATCGGGGGCATCGGCTGGGTGTGGCCATGAAGGCGGCCAACCTGAAGGCGATGACGCTGGCCCACCCGGATCGCCACCGGGTCCACACGTTCAACGCCGAGCAGAATGCCCCGATGATGGCGGTGAACCGGGCCATGGGTTTCCGCGCCGTGGAGCGGATGGGCGAGTACCAGCGTGAGGTGTAGGTCGGCGGAGCTGGGAGGGCGCCCGCTGGTTGGTGCTGGGGCGCCCTCAGCGCTGCCGATCGTCAGCTGAGCTTGACCGAGCTGGCGCGGTTGTTCCAGCCGGTGCCCACGCTGGCGAGGTTGGCCCGGGCGTCGATCCAGGTGGAGGACTCCCCGTTGAAGTTCTCCAAGCCGAACAACTTCACATCGCAGCTGTTGAAGGTCTTCACCGAGTTCGCCCGGTTGTTCCATTCGAACAGGTCTGGCCAGTTGAACAGCGCCCCTTCGTTGTCATAGCTGGCCGAGCATTGCCGCGGCACGCAGAGCGTCAGCGTGTTCCCGCCGTAGTCGATGGCGTCAAAGAACCTGGCGCCCATGATGTAGCCAGGCACCGCGTCGCAGGCGGCCTGGGTTGACATCTGGTCAGGCGCGGCGCACCGCATTTCGGCGGCGCCGGCGTACGCGACGCACTCCTGTCCTTGGGCCGCTTGCTGGGGCGATGCTGCGGCAACTGCCGGAGCGACCGCGACCATCCCGGCGATGGCGAACATCGCGGCGGCCATTCTGGTGAGCACTGGGGACTTGAGCATTTCTCCTCCAGGAAGGGGGTGATTCGCTGAGCAGTCCGACGGTTGCAAAGCGTGCTGACGAACCGCTGACCGATCGCCGCGTATGGCTGACCGCGTACCTGGGGAGACCGGGGGCGAGCACCAGCGCGATCTGGGGTGATCAGCTGCACAGCCGCGCGGGCAATTGGCATCGGCGTGGCTCGATGTCCGCAGTGGAGGACGTCGCTTAACGTGGTCCGAACCACAGGTGATCCACTATGGAGGCGCTGACAATGGTGATGGGTCCGACCCACGCGATCTCCGGCGCGGTGGCTTGGCTGGCCGGCGCGGGCGTGACCACATCCCTGCTGGGTCGTCCGCAGACGCCCGCTGAGCTGGCGGTGTTCACCGCTGTCTGCGCGGGCTCCGCCCTGCTGCCTGACCTTGACTGCTCCGGCAAGGTGACCGCGAACCGCGGCGGGGCCACGGTGGCTCGCACGTTCGGCGTGGTGTCGCTGTTTCTCGCCGAGTGCGTGGAGAAGCTCTCGCTCGGCATCTACTCGATCACCCGTACCAAGAAGGACGGGAAGCGGCGCAACGGGCACCGGACGTTCACGCACACCTGGGTATTCGCCGCGCTGTTAGGGGTTGGCTTGACGCTGCTTGCCCGGCGCTACGGCGAGCCCGTGGTGATCGGCGCGCTGTTCTTCACCGTGGGGCTCGCGGTGCGGGGCCTGATGGCCGACTGGGCGCGTAAGAGCGGATGGTTGCTCACCACCCTGGTGTCGATCTCCGCCACGATTCTGGCGCTGCAATCGCTGCCCGACGGCGTGGATCACTCACTGCTCGGCGCGGCGGTCGGGGTGGGGTGCCTGGTGCACACCCTCGGTGACATGATCACCCGGGCCGGCTGCCCGGTGCTCTGGCCGGTTCCGATCAAGCGTGAGACGTGGTTCGAGTTCTCGCTCCCGGACAAGATCGCGGTGCGTGCCGGGGGGAACTTCGAACGAGGCGCCCTGCTGCCGACGCTCACCGTGGCCGCGTTCATCGCCGCGATCTGGCAGGTGCCGTTGCTCCAGGACTACGTGTTGGCCTTCTTCGCCAACTCGCCCGCTGAGGCCGGCCGCTGACGCTAGCGCCTTTCGCGGGCCCGGCCAGCCGCCGCTGGCGCGGTTGGCGCCGAGGTGACTCGCGGCGGACCTGGCGGCTCGCTGATTCGTCCAGAGGGCCTGGGCCCCGCGTGCTGATACGTTTCCCGCTGGACTCTACGACCGCAGGAGGGGACGACGACATGGAGCGAACCGCACTCATCACAGGGGCCAGCGGGGGCATCGGCGCGGCCTGCGCGCGCCGACTCGCCAGGGACGGCTACCGGGTGCTGGTCGCCGCCCGTCGGGTCGAGCGCTGTCAGTCGCTGGCAGAGGAGATCGGCGGCCGGGCATTGCCGCTCGACGTGACTGACCCTGAAGCCGTACGGGGCCTCGCCGACGCGCTCACCTCGCTCGACGTGCTGGTGAACAACGCCGGCGGCGCGCTCGGCGCGGACCCGGTCGCGACCGGCGACCTCGCGGACTGGTCCCAGATGTTCGACACCAACGTGCTGGGCGCGGCACGTGTCATCCAGGCTCTGCTGCCATTGCTGCGGGCGAGCGATGCCGCCACGATCGTCAACATCACCTCCACCGCCGGGTTTGTCAACTACGAAGGCGGCGGCGGCTACTGCGCGGCCAAGCACGCCGAGCACGCCATGACCGAGACGTTGCGGCTGGAGCTCTGCGGCGAGCCGATACGGGTGATCGAGATCGCTCCCGGCATGGTCCAGTCCGAAGGATTCGCGCTGACCAGGTTCCGGGGTGACGCGGAGAAGGCCGCCGCCGTGTATCAGGACGTCGACCGTCCCCTCACCGCCGAAGACGTCGCCGACTGCGTCGGCCTGGCGGTGGGGCTCCCGCAGCATGTGAACATCGACCAGCTGGTGGTGCGCCCGCTGGCGCAGGCCGCCCAGCACAAGCTTCACCGGGGGCCGCTGTTCGCACGCTGACCCGACGCCCGGGGCTCCGGGGGTCACCAGGCGGGGTGGGCGTCGGCCCGGTGACTCTGCACCGCCGAGGTCTCCGACTCCGACAGGATGTCCAGCTTCGCGATCTTGACACCGGCCTGGAACCGGCTGGTGACGTTCAGCTCGTCCATGATCTGCGACATGTGGCGGCGGCAGGTGCGGGTGGCCAACCCGAGCCGGCTTGCGATCGCGTCGTCTTTCAACCCGGACGCCATCAGCCGTAGCAACGAGATCTTGATGTCCGCCGACGCCCAGTCGTACGTGTGGTCGTCGTGATCGAACGGCAGCGCGCTGCTCCACAGCTTGTCAAAATTCCGGTACACGAAGCGCACCACCGCCGGGTGCGTGATGATGGCGGCGCCTGCGGCGTCTTCCTGCGGCGGGGCCAGCGGGATCACGGCGGTGTGCTGATCAAAAATGAAGATCTGCTCCAGAACCGTGGACGTGGTGCGCACCGCGCCGTCGTGCTCGGCCGCCTTCCCCACGTACGAGCGGAGCTTCAAATCAGCGCGTGCCGCGTGCGGGCACAACGCCCGCAGGCTGACCCCTGGCTTCAGGATGGAACGGCCGTCCGGATAGAAGGTGGCGAAGTCGTAACGCGATCCGCGTCCGCTGGGTTGCGTCATCACCAGCTCGTCGGCGCATCGCAGTGTCGCCGCGTCAATCTCCTTCTGGACCTGGACCGGGTCCTCCACCACGCGGACGCTCCCGGCGTCGCGGGCGCGCGCCGACGACCGGGCCAACTCGTCGGAGATCCGCTGCAGCTGGCGGCCGTTGCCCTCCATTGCCCGTTCGCGCTCCCTGATCTGCTCGACCAGCGGCTGATTCAACGTCATCAGCGCCAGGTCAGGATGCACCGGCGTGAGGACGTCATTCCGATGGTTGTTCAGCAACTTGAGCCGCACCAGGGACTGGCACGCCCGGGCCATCTCCGCGGGGTTCAGGTCCAGGCTCAGGTCGCTGGGTGCTGACCGTGGGTCCAGATGACCGTGGGTGACCGCGTGCTGGTACACGGCGAGTTCAGCTTCGCTGAGCTGCGAAGCCGGCTCTTCACCGCGTGTTTTCCCGCCCACCTCACCAGCGTCCAAGCTATGCGCGGCCGCTGTCCGGCGGCGGCGCTGAGGACTGTGCCCTCCGCACAGTCCCGCCCTAGTCGGGCACGCACTCTAACCAGAACCGGGCTGCGGTTTCCGTGATCGCCCGCTCCACGTCGTCAGTGGATGCGCCTTGAAATCGGAAGCGGGCCCCGACGTGCTCGTAGCCGCCCACCTTCGGCACCCGCTGGCCGACAGTCGGGACGACCTTAGCGTACGGAGCCCGGCCCTCGCTCACCGCGAGATCAGCCGCCACGACACGGCACGGTGTCGGCACCGACGTGCGCACCAGCAGCCAGCCGCCGACGCGACGCGTCTGAGCAGGGTCGGACGCCGGCGTCCTGCCGAGCTGGATGTCCATGGCTGCGGCCATCAGGTCCACAGCGTGAACCTCCCGCCACACGAAGGGGATCTCCGCCCCTCCCACCCGGGCCCCCGCCTCCAGGAAACTGAGTCGTGGCGACCCGTCCGGGTGGACGCCCACGAACACCTCGAGGTGAAACACCCACGGCTGGTCGCTCAACGCGGCGCCGACCGCCGCCGTGAACTCCCCGAGCAGGCCCAGCAGCTCCGGCTCGTCCACCTCCACCGAACCGAGGGTGTCACCGGTGGCGAACTCCATGCAGGTGTTGTTCAGGTATCGCGACGCCCGCCACGGGCCCAGCGTCGTCCCGGTCCACAGGCCGTCCACGTGGTAGATCGGATCACCGCAGTACTCCTGCACCAGGCGCGGTTCGGCTGGAAGCTGACACAGCCGCTCCAGGTCGTCCACGCTGTCCACGCGCAGCACGTCGCGGCTCGCGGTGCCCCGGCGGGGCTTCACGATCGCCGGCAGACCATGCTCGTCGGCGAACCGCAGCACCGCGTCCAGGTCGGGCGCGTCGGCGAAAGCGGGGATCGGGATCCCCGCGGCGGCCACCATCTGGGCCATCGTCAACTTGTCCCGGAACCGGGCCACCCGCTCCGGGTCGTCCCCGGGGC
Source organism: Micromonosporaceae bacterium (assembly GCA_050701815.1). GTDB lineage: Bacteria > Actinomycetota > Actinomycetes > Mycobacteriales > Micromonosporaceae > WHSM01. The sequence continues at coordinate 14,878 of JBOGDL010000215.1, forward strand.
AGCCCAGGTGTTGGCGCAGCTCAGCGGCGGTGTCCAGGTCGCCCTCGTTGAGGGCGACCACCCGCTCCGGGTGGCCGAACCTCTCGGCCAGTTTTTCAATCGCGGCCAGCACCTGGTGGAAGTCGTCCGTCGCCGACACCGAGATGACGTCGGCCGCGCCGGCGGGAATGGACTGCCGGGCCAGGTCCGTGGTCACGTACGAGACGCGGTTGGCGTGGTGGTCGAGATAGGTCTCGTACAGGGCGTGCTGGTCGCGCCAGCGGTGTATCACCAGAATGTGAGGCTTCATGGCTGCTCCATCCGGTCGTCCTGGTGGCTGTGAAGCAGGGCGTACGTCGCGGTGGTGACGGCCGCCCGGGCGCATCCGAGCGCCTGTTGGGCCGCGTCCGGGTCGCCCCGCGACAGCAACCCGACGGCTTCGGCGGCGCAGTTGATCAGGTGCAGCGCAGCCTGGGTGAGTGGCTCGCTGCCGTCGCGGCTGCTGGCGACGACCTCATGAGCCAGCTGCAGCAGGCTTTCGGCGTCAGTGGTGATCTCCGATGTCGTGGTGCTCATCGGAGGCTCCCGGCGGGGGTCGCCCGGCTGCCGGAACGCGGTGGGACCGGTGCGCCCGGGCCGGGTGAGTGCCAGCCCGGGCTGCGTGGTGGGACCGGTGCGCCCGGATCGCGTGAGTGCCGGCCCGGGCTGCGTGCGAGACGCCCTGGGCCGCGGCGGGTCAGGACACGGCGGACGGGGCGTGCGACCGGTCGAACGCGATGCTCAGAGCGAGCCCGCCCAGCACCGTGCCCATCAGGTAACGCTGCACCCGGAGCCACATCGGCCGCTGCGAGAGAAAGGACGACACCGCCCCTGCGGAGAGCACGATGAGCGTGTTCACCGTGAGCGCGACGACGATCTGGACGATCCCCAGGGACAGGCTCTGAGCCGCGATGTGACCCCGTTCCGGATCGACGAACTGGGGCAGCAGTGAAATGTAGAGGACCGCGATTTTGGGATTCAACAGGTTGGTCACCAGGCCCATGGTGAACAGTTTCCGGGTCGGATCCTGGGGCAGATCTTTTGGCGCGAACGCCGAGACGCCGCCGGGCTTCACCGCGTTCCACGCCAACCACAGCAAATATGCGGCGCCGGCGATTTTGATCGCGGTGTAGATCTGGGGGACCAACGCGAACAACGTCGCTATCCCTGCGGCGGCGCCCACCAGGTACACCAGGAAGCCCACAGCGACGCCCAGCAGTGAGATCAGCCCCGCCCGGCGCCCTTGCGTCACCGACCGGGAAACCAGGTAGATCATGTTGGGCCCGGGGGTCAAGACCATGGCCAGGGCGATCGCTCCTATGCCCAGGGCCGCGTCGATACCGATCACGACTCTTGAATAGCACACCGGTGGCGCGTTTCCTGGGCGAGGCGCTGCGCGTCCCTTGTGATGTGACCAACGCGATCACGATCCTTCTCGGACGTAGATCCAGTACGTCTTGGCGTTGCTGTCCCAACGCCGACGTAGCGGATCTCTCGTCAGACGAGAGGCCAGGCCAATCGGGGTGAGCAGCAGAAAATACAGCGGGAACAGCAGGAGTTTCCGCATCTGTGATTCCTCTCTGCGCATTTCTGCGTCGCCGGGTCGGGAGGTGCGCGGGCGCCGATCTGGTCGCGGCGGGCTGATCTGGTGTGGCTGTCTAGTCCAGCGGGATGGCCTCCCGCCAGTCACCCTCTTCACGCCATGCGGGCTGGGCCGCCTTGATCAGCAACAGGTTGCCGAGGGCAAGCAGGTCGATGTCAGTGCGCATGAAGCACGCGTACGCGTCCTGCGGTGTGTTGACGATCGGCTCCCCCCGTACGTTGAAAGAGGTGTTCACCAGCACCGAGCAGCCGGTCGCGGCCTTGAACGCGTGCAACAGGCGGTGATATGCGGGGTTCGAGTCTTCGGCGACGGTCTGCACCCGGGCCGAATAGTCGACGTGGGTCACCGCGGGGATGCTGCTGCGCTGCACTTTCAACAGGTCGAGCCCGGTGACGTCGGCGTCGCGCGGCGTCATCCGCTGGGCGGCGGCCACCGGCGCCACCACCAGCATGTACGGGCTCTCCTGGTCCAGATCGAAGTACGTTCCGGCGTCCGAGCGCAGCACCGACGGGGCGAAGGGCCGGAACGACTCCCGGAACTTGATCTTGAGGTTCATGTCGGACTGCATCCGCCGGTCCCGCGGGTCGCCGAGGATCGAGCGGGCGCCCAGGGCCCTCGGGCCGAACTCCATGCGTCCCTGGAACCAGCCGACGATCTTCCCCTCCGCGAGCTCGGCCGCGACCCGCGTCGCCAGGCCGTCCGGATCGAACCGCAGGTACGGGATGCCCTGCCGGTCCAGGTACCTGGCGATCTCGTCGTCCGAGTACGCCGGGCCCAGCAGCGACCCCGACATCGCGTCACCCCCGGTCGTCAGGTGGGGGCGGGGGGAGCCACGTTCGGCGGCGACCATCAGCGCGGCGCCCAGCGCGCCGCCCGCGTCACCCGCCGCGGGCTGGATCCACACCTCGTCGAAGATCCCCTCCTCGATCACCTTCCCGTTGGCGACGCAGTTCAGCGCCACGCCGCCGGCCAGGCAGAGCCGGGATTCTCCGGTCGCGTTCCGGGCGGTGCGGGCCAACCGCAGCACGACCTCCTCGGTGACCTGCTGCACGGACGCCGCCAGGTCGAATTCACGTTCGGTCAACTGCCGCTCCGGGGTACGCCGGGGACCGTCGAAAAGCTGCTCGAAGGCGCGGCCGGTCATCACCCGGCCCCGGAGGAACTCGAACCGGCGCATGTCCAGCCGGAAGGAGCCGTCCGGTTTGATGTCGATCAGCTGCTCGCGGATCAGGTCCGCGTACCGGGGGCGGCCGTACGGGGCCAGGCCCATCAGCTTGTACTCGCCCGAGTCCACCTTGAACCCGCAGAAGTACGTGAACGCGGAGTACAGCAGGCCGAGCGAGTGCGGGAACCGGATCTCGGCCAGCTGGCGCACCCGGTTGCCCTGCCCGTGCCACATGGTGGTGGTGGCCCACTCGCCGACACCGTCGATGGACAGCACCGCGGCGGACTCGTACGGGCTGGGCAGGAACGCCGACGCCGCGTGTGACTCGTGATGGCGGCGGATCGCGATCTCCGGCACGTCGCCCAGGTCAAGCTGGGCCATTTCGCGTTCGATCGTCCGCCTGGTGCGCAGCTTCCATGACAGCCACTCGGGAAGGATGTGACTGAACGAGCCGAAGCCGCGTGGCGCGGCGCCTGCCATCGCGGCCAGCACCCTGCGGAACTTCAACGCCGGGTCCTCGTAGTACGCGACGGCGGAGACGTCGTTCAGGTCGGCCCCGATCTCACGTAGGCAGTAACGCACCGCCTCGGAGGGGAAGGCCGAGTCATGCCGACGCCGGCTGAAGCGTTCCTCCTGCGCGGCGGCGACGGGCATGCCGTCCAGCACCAGCGCGGCCGCGCTGTCGTGGTAGAAGGCGGAGATGCCCAGCACCAACTTGGCCCCGTCCGGGGTCAGGTCGCGGTCCTTAGTTGCCATGATCGTTTCCAATCACTCGCTGGGCGTGGATCGTCCGGGCCGCAAGGCTGGGGGGCGCGCGCCGTGAGCGTGTCGGAACCCGCGCCGGAACGCCCGGCGAGCCCAGTGCCCCGACGGCGGGTTGAGAGACCGGAACCCCACTCGCACCCGGTCCCAGATGTCTGCCTGCGCCGCGGCGCCCTGGGTCTCGGGCGCGGAGGCGAGGTAGGTGTCGATGGCGTCGGCGGCCCACGCGGAGTGGCCGGTGGCGACGTTGTCGATGGTGTTGTGGATGTCGACGAACCGGGTGCTGAACCCGTGCTTCTTCAGCGCCAACCGAGCCCGGCGGTACGTGCCGCCCACCCCGGACAGCTCCATGGCCAGGTTCAACCCCAGCACCTCAGGCAGGAACGTGCGGGGGAAGCGGCCGATGCTGAGCCAGTACACGGGCAGCTGGAATGAGCCGTCCCGGAATCCCGGCCAGTCCGCGAACTCCCGGGAGGCCGTGGGCGGCAGGCGCACGTCCATCTCGGCGAGCACCTGCCGGTAGATCAGCGGATGGTTGAGCCGCGGCTCGCCGTTGCCGAGCTCGTCCCAGTACGTCTCGAAGAGGAAGTTCCCGTGCTCTGAGGACGCGTGCTCGTAATCGGTGAAGCCCTGCAGCCACGCGCCGTCGATCAACGTGAGCGGCGCCAGCTGGACGGTGGAGTCGATCAGCGCTTCCCGGGACGGCATCGGCAGGTCGGAGCTGGCTTCGAAATCGCGCCCGTGCGCGTCGTGCTGCTCCACCAGCCACGGCCGCAGGCCCTCCGGTCCCCAGGTGTCGGGCAGCCGCTGCGGGTCGGCGCGCATCCCGTGCCGGGACCGCGCCAACCAGCCCTGCACGTAGTCGAAGGCGAACCGGTCGGCTGCCGGGCCGGCGGCGCGCCGCTGCAACAGGTGGTACGCCTCTCGGAGGCTGCGCGGCCCGGTGGTTTCGGCGCCGCGGTGGGGGGCGGCGTCCCGGGGCGCCCCGGGGCTTTCGGGGCCGCACAGCTCAACCGGAACCTCAAAGCACGACGGGTCCGGAGGAGTGGCTTCGGCAGGCCCGGGCCCGACGGGCTTAATGGGGTCGGCTGTGTCGGCGGCCGTCGTGGGTTCCGCTGTGCTGGCGGCCGTTGGGGCGGGCAGTGAGTCGATCCAACGCCGGATCACGGTCAGGTCCTCGGGCGCGAACACCCGGAACATCGGCCCTCGTTCTCCGATCAGACCGTTCACCAGAGAACTCGACCCCGAGCGTCCGGGTTTGACCAGCTTGCTCCCTGCGAGCACGTCCAGCAGCTCGCGGGGATCGGTGCGGCAGTCCTGCAGCCACTCCGACAGCGGCCGCCCCCGAAGCTGGAAGCGCTGGTGGTACACGGCGCCCTCACGAGCCCGTAACCGCAACAGCTCAGACATCTCGTACGCGGGATCGCGCGCCTGGTCCAGCTCAGCGCGCAGGCTCCGGCTCCAGCCACGCGCCGCCGCGAGTGTCCAGCGGGCGCCCAGCAGCACCTGCTGCGGATCGCCGTCGGCGGCGCCGGCCAGCGCGGCGTCCACCGCGTCCCGACTCTGCTGGAACCCGTTGGGCGCCTCGGGATCCCGTACGTCGCACAGGTTGATCGCCGCCCAGTCAGCCGCGTCCGGGTGCACCTTCCTGACCAGGGCCAGCGCGGGCAGCAGCCCGATCGTCCGCAGGCACAGGTCGGCCCCGAGGATCTCCAGCCGAAATTCATCGGGACGGCGGCTCATCGCCAGCAGCAGTCCAGGCAGGTAGAAGTCCCGGTCGGCGATTCGCGGGTCGTGCGTCAGCCGGGTTGTCGGGGCCGCGTGCTCAGCCAGCCGCAGCTGCCGCAGCAGACCCAGGTAGGCGCTTCCCCGGGAGTTCCGGGGACGGCCCACGCCGGTGTCTGAGGCGTACAGCTTCAGGATCCGCAGCACCACCGGGTCGTCGGCGTTGCCGGGGGCGCTCATCCATTGCAGGTGCGCCCCCGAGCGCAGCGCGAGCGGCGCGCAGGCCAGCGTCGCCCGTCGTGCCAGGGCGTCGCGGCCTCCGTCGCTGTCTGTCCGGTCGAGGAGGTCGAGGAACCGGGTTGTCTCGTCGACGCCCCAGTTCGCGATGGCGCTCACCAACTCGTCGACATTGCGCGCATCGGTCTCCTCGGCTGCGCGTCGCCGCAAGTGGCCGCGAATCGCGCGGACAGCGTTGACGTCCGGCGGTCCGTCCTCAGGATCGGCCGACTGCACATAAACGGCTCGTGATACGGCGTCCGCGTGTGGCTGCGCGGTCGCCGCGCCAAGCGCCACCCCAATCAGGCTTGACATCTGCCACCTCCCGCTTGATACGAGTCCCTCAGAACATGGGGTAAATGGAGGCGTCATCCTTCGGCTTTTGCTTGCGCCGAAACAGGGTGGCGAAGATTCGTCGTAAGACGGACACAGCAATCACACCTCTCCGATGAGACGGATGGCTCGAATAGACGGGCGGGTCAGGACAGATTGAGCTGCTCAGCCAGGAGCCTGGCGACGATGTCGTGCCCCTCGTCGGTGAAGTGCGCGCGGTCCACGAAAAGCCAGTTCTGCTCTGTCACCGCGTCGGCCAGCACCGGATTGATGTCAAGGAACGGCACACCCTGCTTCTCGCAGGCCTGGCGGAGCTCATCCGCATACCTACGTCCGGACTCTTTTGTGGCGATGTCGCCGAACAGCTGCCAGAAGTTGGAGATCTTGTCGAGCTCCCCGAACAGCAGCTTCTCCTGCGCCGCGGGCTCTTCTCGCACCCAGGTCGCGAGTGGCTGCAGCACGAACGAGACCCTTGCCCCGGCTGCTTGTGCGAAAATCTGCCAGGAATCGAGATGCCGGACCGTCAACTCCACCGCATCGGACATTCGTACGTCCAAAGGCCGCACCGGTTCGTCCGCTGGCGGTGGAGTTGATTTGGCGCGACGGGTCAGGCCCAGCTTGGCCTTACGGACTCGGAGTTTCAGGGCGTCCATCTGGTCGAAGAAGTCGCCACAATTGAAGAAGGCGCCATGCTCTCCGCGTTGAGATTTCGGGAGTCTCGCTGTTGCCAGGTTATTGAGGCCGCTGAACAGCACGATTTCGTCGATTTCGGGAAGCAGATGCCGGTGCAGCATGAACAGCATGAGCTCCTGAACCGAGGAATAGCTGCGTCCGGCAAAATTGAGCCAGGGCCGCGAAGGCGCGTATTTGGACCATAACCGGGACGGGAGCGTGGCGGCGTCGCTCTCCGCTCCGATGCCCATCGCGGTGGAGCTTCCGACAAGTAGCCGGACGGGCCCTTTTGGCATGTTCCCACCCGCTGACGCCGGTTCGGATGCGCCGTGCGAAATGCGGAATCCCAATCGGTCTGTGTTAATGACATCCGAACGATAATTTGTTCGGTGGAAATACATCAGATAAGAAAGCCACCTGGCCTCTGCCCGATCATCGAAGTCGTCGTACTGCAGCATTTGCGGCGTCAGTTTGGCACGCTGTGACCCCATGGGTAATAACCTCCTGAAGCCGAAGTGGCAATACAAGTTGATCTTGTGTTTTACAAATTGACTCTAGTCAGAAAAAAACCTATTCGACAAGACTTGAGCCTCTTGCGTGGGCGTGAGACGATAGCCCGCTCGGGCGTGAGGCAAATGAGGACGGAGAGTAATAGTTCCCCGGGACTTTTTTGCTCACGCATTGTCACTAAACGACGTTCCAATGGATCTTTGCGTTCACTTCTTCTGCTTTCGCGACGGCATCTGCCGCATCAGTCCCGGACGCCAGCACGTATCCAGAACTGCAGTCCGCCACGGTCAACAGAGGAGGGACCTCGTCGCCGGGGTTCTTGGTGATCACCGCTGCCACGTCGACATCGCCGAGGTCAAACAGGAAAGGCATGAAGACTTCTGGTCTTTCCCCTTCAGGGATGCGCTTCACCACGGCCGGAATGTCCTTATCTACAGTGATTGAGGTAATTTTCCCTGGCGGTGGCGTGAAGAACCGAGCGGTGGCGCCGCCGATGGGCGCCGGCGACTGGCTCGGGAGCTCGTCAATCCCCAGCGGCACGGTCAGGAACATCCGGTTGAGATCGAGACCGAATGCCCGCCGCACCAGCTCCGGAGCGCCGCTGCCGGCCAGGCGAGCGTGGGACTCCAGCACCCTGGGACCGTGCGGCGTGAGCACGAATTCGCTGTGAGACGGCCCTTCGGTGACCCCCACCGCGTCGAGCAGCCTCGGGGTGAGTTCGCGCAGGTCGTCCAGGTACGGCGTTGCGACCCGGCTGGGCGTGCTCACTTCCCACTCCACGAACCGGTCGTTCATCCGGTATTCCGAGTACCCGATCGGCAGGTGGCGCCCCTCGTGGGAGAAGGAGTCCACACTCACCACCGGCCCCTCGAGGAACTCCTCCGCCATCGGCGACTCGATGCCGGCCTTCTGGAGTTGCTTCCAGGCCAGCCGAACGTCCTCGACGTTGTCGGCGGGGTGGATGTGCAGGCTCGCCGCCCCGTCGGACGGCTTGATCACGATCTTGCCGCCCACCTCGCGGAAGAAGTCGACCGCGTCCTGCTCACTGTTGACGATCTGGTAGCGCACAGTCGCCATGCCATGCTTCGCCAGACAGTCGCGGGTGAGCGACTTGTCCTTGAGCGCCCGACCAGTGAACTCGGTCACCCCCGGCAGACCCAGCGCGTCCACCACGTAGCCGCTGGAGATCGCCGCCACCTCAGTGGTGGTCAGCACCCGGTCGAACGGACGCTCCTTGTGCAGCGGCCTGATCGCTTCGAGAATGGCTGGCCCGTTGTCAAGCGGCGCGTGCACAATCCGCTCGCAATGCTGGGTGATGGACTCCTCGTACCCTCCTTCTTCGTGGACGAGGACCACGTCGACGCCCATTTCCTTGGCGCCGTGGATGGGTGCGGGCCTGCCGCCGACAACCGCTACTCGAAACATCTCCTGACACTCCTTCTCCTCGCGAGGGACTTCTCCTCAGCTGGCGTAGCAGCGACGCAACCAACGTGCTGCCGCGTCGGGTCCGGGTGCGAATGCGCGTCTGCGATGCAGCACCCGGTAGTTGTCAAAAATCAGGAATTCACCGGACTCCAGAGTCAGCTCCTCCGCGGGGATTCCCGTCAGGGCCGCCGACCAGGTGTCAAGCACATCGATCGCGCCAGCGGACCGCCCTTGGACGGTGCCGCGGTCGTATCGGACCCGGTGCCCATCGACGCTCTGCTCAAGCACCGAGGCGCCGGAAAGGGCATGCCCGCCGTCATTCGACGCCGGAGGGCCCACAGCGTACGAAGGTGACTGCAGCGCCCGCTGCGTCTCATCATCGAGCCGGCTGACAGCGTCCTCCACCGCGGCGATTTCCGTCGGCACCTGCTCGTCGTTACGCACCGCGAAAAACGTCAAATATCTGGGCACGTGCAGACGAGGATCCGTGCCGGGCTCTCCAAATCGCAAATGCGGATTGTCGGTGTGCCAGAAGAATTCCGCGTCGGCGCCCCATGAACTGGTCACGCCTGAGATCAGGGGATTGGGCACCACATTGCGGATCAGCCGCCCATTGTTTTCGTAGTCCACCGCGAACGGGGTGACTCCCAGCAGGCGGATGAGCCCGAAATGCAGCGCGTTGGTCAGCGCGAGGTCGGTCTCCTGCGCGAAGCCGGTCACCGGACTGGCCGGATATTCCTGCGTGGGCAAATTGCTCAGCACCAGCGCGTGCGCGCCGGTGGCGCAGAAGAGTTTCAGTCCCTGCAAGATCTCGCCCGGGAGAAAGTGATTCAGGACGTACCCGCCGATGCTGGCCAAGACGGCCTGATCTTTGTCCGAGTCCAATTCACTCGCGGCGACTCGCTCGGCGATTTCCTTGCCCAAGAGGTCGCGGGTCCTGTCGTCCAGGCGGTGGCGGGCTACACGCACGGCACAGGTCATCGATGGCTCCGATCAATTGTTTCGGCCAGCCTTCGGTGCGGCTTCCTTGTTGACAGCGAAGCCCGTGTGGGAACGCTTTTCCTCGGCTCCGATCTGCGCGATTTTTTTGATTTCGCAGATCACTCCGTGTTACTAATGGGTTTTTCTTTTGTGAATTCCTTCGGAACTCAAGATGCCCGACGGCGTCAGCCGGCACAACCGGACTCCCGTGTCCTAAACCGGCCATGCACTTGCATGTCTCAGGCGACCAAAGTCGATCAAGGCGTTTGTCTGCGGGTTCACATCACGCAGTTGCTGGTAGCCGATTTTTAGCGCCGCGCCGCTGCTGTCGGCCCGTCCGGAGCCGGACGTCAACAATGTCAACCCGGCGGACCAGCGCCGCTTGCGGGGTGAACCGGAACCGAGATGGAGGAAATGAGCACGTCAGGCAGGTGTGGATCTCTCTAGTGATGCCAGCGGGCCCTCCTCGCCAGACAGGGCAGAGTCGGTCAGTGGGCGCGGATAGGCTTGGCAAGCGTTAGGCGCCCCCTGTCATCAATGGCAGGGGGCACAGGCGTGTGCGCACGCCAGCCAGCGCACGCCACCAGCGCAGATGATCAAGAGCGCGGGCCACATCAGGGCACACCGAGGACGCGGACACACACCGAGAGTGGAGTGAGCACCCCATGAAGCTTGCTGGCCTGTTGGACGCGGCGCTCGACGCCCCCGCGCTCGTCGAGGCTCGCAACCTGGCACGTCGTGGCGGGC
>JBOGDL010000216.1:0-4763 GCA_050701815.1 Micromonosporaceae bacterium
GGCACGCGGTCAGGGTCGAGGGCCTCGACGAGGACGCGGCCGTAGCGGATCTTGCGCCCTTTCTTCGTGCCGAGGAAGCGCCGCAACTGCTGCTGTGAGGTGCGGCCCCGCTGGGCGGGCTGGCGCAGGAAGGTCTGCAGGGCGCGCTGGTCGCCTTCCGCTCGTACCAGCTCCTGCACCCGTGTCACGCCCAGCGCGCGGATGAGTTCGTCTTCCAGATCCGCCGCGCAGATGAAGAAGCCTTGCTGTGCCGAGCTGGCCCGCTTCACACCGCTGGCCCGCTCCAGGCCGCGGGCGTAGTACTGACACTCCGCCTGGTCGCACAGCCCCGTGAGGCGAAGGCCCAGGCCGGGTTGCCCGAGGAGGCGGGCGAAGCGCCCCACGCTCATGGCGCCGCCGATCGGCAGGACGCAGACTCCTTCGTCCGCCAGGTTCCGGCCGCGGCTCGCGGCCAGCGCGTTGACCGCCGCGACGTCGCTCGGCCCTTCGAGCAGGACGGCTGCCCGGACGTGCAGGTGCGCGGCCAGCGCGCGCGGGGGGGCGCCGGGGCCGCCGGCCGCCCACGCGGTGACCGCCTCCCGGAACGACCCCATGTCAGGCATGAGAGGAGTCTCCGCACTTTTCGGCCACCACGGTAGGGAATATTCCGATCAGCGGGCCCAGTTCCCGGGGGCGGGTCGGCTCAGCTGCCGAGGTGCTCGTGCACCAGACGTACGGCTGTGGCGCCCTCTCCGACCGCCGAGGCGACTCGTTTGATCGAGCCCTTCCGCACGTCTCCCGCCGCGAACACGCCGGGCATGCTGGTCTCCAGCGGCATCGGGTCTCGACTGAGGGGCCAGCTTGCTGGGGAGTCGTCGCGGACTTCGCGCCCTGTCACCAGGTAGCCCTGGTCATCGCGCGCCACGCTCGCAGGGAGCCAGTGGGTGTGGGGCGCCCCGCCGATCATGATGAAAAGCACGGCTGCCGGAACCCGCTCGACGGTGTCCGTTGTGCGGTCGGCGAGGGTCAGATGCTCCAGACGCCCGTCGCCGCCACCGCCGATGACCTCCGTCCGATGGCGGACGGCGATGTTCGGGGTCGATTCGACAGCACGCACCAGATAGGCCGACGCCGACCTCGCCAGACTCTCGCCCCGGACGACCAGGGTCACCGTGCGAGCGTGCTTGGCCAGGTGCAACGCGGCCTGGCCGGCCGAGTTCCCGCCGCCGACGATGAACACATCCTGATTTCGCATCGCCCGGCTCTCACCCACGGCCGTGCCGTAGAACACGCCGGTGCCAATGAGGGCTTCCAGGCCCGGTACGCCGAGTCGCCGCCATTCGATCCCGGTGGCGATCAACATCCCAAGCGCGCTGACCTCGGAGTCGTCCAGCATCCGCGCCACGAGCCGGTCGCCGCGCCGTTCGAGCCCCACGGCTTGCTGCGCGAAGACGATGTGCGCGCCCATCAGCCACGCCTGCTCGCAGGTCTGCCCCATCAGGTCGCCACCGGCGATGCCGTGCGGAAACCCCGGGTAGTTCCTGATCATGGGGCTGGTCCCGGCCTGCCCACCCGAGAAGACCTGTTCGAGCAGCACCGTTTCCAATCCTTCGGATGCCGCGTACACGGCCGCCGTCAGACCGGCTGGCCCGGCGCCGACGATGGCGAGGTCGCAGACGTCGATGTCGTTGCTGACGCTGACCCCGATCGCCCGCGCGAGATCGGGCAGCCGCGGGTCGACGAACGCCTGCCCGTCATGGCGGATCACCACTGGCAGCTGCGACGGGTCGACGCCAACCTCCTTCAGCAGCAGCTGTCCTGCCTCCTGTTCGGCCGGATACAGGGCGTACGGCAGGCCGAACCGCGACATCACCTCGCGCAGCCGCAGCACCCGGCGGTCGCCCTCTCGGGCGACGACGCGGAACAGCTGGAATGTCGGTTCCTGCTCTTTCGTCCAGGAGGACAGGAACTCGCTCACCGCGCGGTACAGCGTCTCGTCGTCCGCCCACGGCCGCACGATGTGGTAGTCGGCGCGACCAAGTGCGATCGCCTGCACCACCGGGCTGGTCGACGAGTAGTCGCGATCCACCAAGAGCACCCGCTTGGCGTGCGGAGACAACTCATGTGCCCGGGCAAGGAGGTCAATGGAGTCGTCATCCACGATCAGCAGCGCGATGGGTTCCTGGGCGCGCGCCAGTTCCTTCACCTTGACAAGCGCGGCCTCCGGCGAGTCGGCGCCCGTCACGGTGAATGTCTTGCCAAACCGTCGCGCCAGGTCCGCGAGCAGCACACGAAGCGAACTCGCGTCATGATCCACCACAAAAATGACCGGCAGCGCCATCCGTACCAGCCTAATAGTGGTCGATGGATCACGCATGGTGACAACTGACGGACCTGGACGAGCGCTCGCGGTCAGCCGGTGCGGCGGGAGCCGGCCACCACCAGCCCGCCGAGGACCACGGCGAGCAGCCCCAGGAGTAGGGCCATGGCGCCACCGACCACTCCGTTGCCGGTGCCGGGACCACCGTCGGAGACGGCGAGATTCAGCGCGCCGCCGACCATGCCGGTCAGCCCCGCCACCAGGGCAGCGGTGGCGCCCGTTCTCCCACCGTTGCCGACACGACGAACGGAACGGGCCAGCGCCAGCCCGCCGAGGATCACGCCCGCCAGCGCCACCAGCGCGGCCGCGGCGCCCCAGAGTCGTCCTGCGGTCAGGGTGTAGGTATCGACGGCGGCCTGCTGCGCCACGGTGGAGGCGGCCGCCGGTGTGGCAAGTCCGAAACCCCCGAGCAGAGCGGCGGCCGCGGTGGCAACCAGATGACGTGTGGACATGAGGCGCTCCTTCGCATCGTACGACTGGATCTCGCCGATCATGTCCGCTGCGGCCACCGCCGGTCGTCTTGCGTACGCAGGCAATTGACGCTGCCGCCGACGCGATAGCCGGCTGCTGCGGGTGCCGTAGGCGGGGCGAAAGTACCGCGGGCGCGGTAGAAAGCCGCTCATCCTGAAGTCGGATTCGGGTGCGACGACACCCGGTTAGGGTGCGCGCATGGACAAGGGACGGTTCGGTGTCCCCGCCGGTGTCAGAGACTGGGCGATCGCCGGCGGCGTGGCGGCGGCGCTACTGCTCGCCGGGCGGTCCGGGCAGGGCCCAGCCGGGCATCTCAACGTGCTTGGCTTCGCGATGTTGGCGGCCGGTGGTCTGGCGCTGGCTGCGCGCCGCCGGTATCCGGTTCCCGTCCTGGTGGTCACTGGGCTGTGCGCTGTGGGTTACCAGGCGGCCGGGTTCGACGTGCCTGCCGTGGCGTATCTGTTCGCGGTGTACACATCGATGCGGGTGGGGCGCCGCATCACCACGCTGGCGGTCAGCGTGATCATGCTGGCCGCTCTTCCGCTGGCGGCCCTGGCCTCGGGCGTGCACGACACCGGCGAGGCGTTCGCGCAGGCTCGAGGCGCGCTGGAGCTGGCCTGGCTGGTCGCGGCCGGGGCCGCGGGGGAGGCGCTGCGGCAGGCGGAGCGGCGGGCGGAGGAAGCCGAGCGCACCCGGGAGGAGACCGCGCGCCGCCGCGCCGACGAGGAGCGGCTGCACATCGCACGGGAGCTGCACGATTCCCTCACCCATCAGATCTCGGTGATCAAGGTGCAGGCCGAAGTCGCTGTCCATGTGGCCCGCAGGCGGGGTGAACCGGTGCAGGAGGCCCTGCTGGCGATCCGGGAGGCTGGTCGTGAGGCGGCCCGCGAGCTGCGAGCGACCCTGGAGGCGCTACGTGACGACGACACAGTCCCGCCGCACGGGCTCGACCACATCCCGGAGCTGGTGGAGCGGGCTGGCAGGACCGGCCTGGAGGCGACGTTGACGATCGAGGGGCAGCGGCACGACGTGCCGGCCGCGGTGGGACGTGCCGCATACCGGATCGTTCAGGAGTCGCTGACCAACATCGCCCGTCATGCTGCCACCGCCACCGCGTCGGTCCGGATCGACTACCGTCCCGACGTCGTCGCGATCCGGGTCGACGACGACGGCATGGCCGCGCCGGACACCGCGCCGCGCACCGCGCCGGACGCCGCGCCGACGCCTGGCATCGGGCTGCTCGGAATGCGCGAACGCGTCACCGCCCTCGGCGGTCGCCTACGCACGGCCCCGCGCAGCGAGGGCGGGTTCAGCGTGCAAGCTGAACTTCCTCTGGATAAGAGGTCATGATCCGGGTCCTGCTGGTCGACGACCAGCCGCTGATTCGCAGCGGATTCCGTGCCCTCCTCGACCTCGAGGACGACATCGAGGTGGTGGCCGAGGCCGCCGACGGGCGCGAGGGCCTGGCGCTCGCCAGGGAACACCTGCCCGACATCGCGCTCGTCGACATTCAGATGCCGGTTGTCGACGGCATCGAGGTGACGCGCCTGATCGCCGCCGACCCCACCCTGACGGGGGTGCACGTCGTCATCTTGACCAACTACGGCCTGGACGGGCACGTGTTCAACGCGCTGCGCGCCGGCGCCGCCGGATTCCTCGTCAAGGACATCCAGCCGGAAGATCTCTTGTATTCGGTACGCGTCGCCGCGCGCGGCGAGGCCCTGCTGGCGCCGTCGATCACCCGAAAGCTGATCAACCGTTACGTCGCCCAACCGCTCCGCACCGCCGCCCGCTCGGGGCTGGAAGAGCTGACCAGCCGGGAACGCGAGGCTGTCGCCCTGGTCGCGCAGGGCCTGTCCAACGGCCAGATCGCCGACCGCATGGTGATCAGCCCGCTGACGGCGAAAACCCACATCAACCGGGCCATGACCAA
>JBOGDL010000217.1:0-15219 GCA_050701815.1 Micromonosporaceae bacterium
ACGATTCGGTGCAGCTCCCCGTGTTCCATCGGCACTGGTGGGACGCGTACGTGCGGGTGAACCGGCGGTTCGCCGAAGCCACCGCCGAGGTGTCCGCCGAAGGCGCCGCCGTGTGGGTGCAGGACTACCAGCTGCAGCTGGTGCCCTCGATGCTGCGAGAGCTGCGGCCCGACCTCAAAATCGGCTTCTTCCTACACATCCCGTTCCCGCCGGTGGAGCTGTACATGCAGCTTCCGCGGAGGGCGGAGCTGCTGCGGGGACTGCTCGGGGCCGACCTGGTGGGCTTCCAGCGGCCGCTGGCCGCGCAGAACTTCCTGCGCCTCTCCCGGCATCTGCTGGGGCTGCGTCCCAAGGCCAACGAGGTGCAGGTGGACGGACGCACCGTGCGCGCGGGGGCGTTCCCGATCTCGATCGACGTGGTCCAGATGGAGACCTTGGCCGCGAGCGACGCGGTGCAGTCCCGGGCCAAGGAGATCCGTGCCGAGCTGGGCGACCCCAAATCTGTGATTTTGGGTGTTGACAGGCTCGACTACACCAAAGGCATCGAACATCGCCTGATGGCCTTCCAAGAGCTGCTCAGCGAAGCCAGGCTCGCTGTGCCGGACACCGTGATGGTGCAGGTCGCCACACCAAGTCGGGAACGCATCGGGCATTACCAGGTGCTCCGCGAGAACGTGGAGCGCCAAGTCGGCCGGATCAACGGGGATTACGGCAAGGTCGGTGTGCCCGCCGTGCACTACCTGCATCAGTCGTACAGCCGCAGCGAACTCGCAGCCCTGTACAGTGCGGCGGACGTCATGATGGTGACACCGTTACGGGATGGCATGAACCTGGTCGCGAAGGAGTACGTTGCATCCCGTGTCGACCAACGCGGGACTCTCGTCCTCAGCGAGTTCGCCGGCGCCGCCGCTGATCTCCGTCAAGCGTTCCTGGTCAACCCGCACGACCTGGACGGCCTGAAAGAGACCCTGCTACAAGCGATAAACACTGAACCTGCTGAGGCGACCCGCCGGATGCGGTCGATGCGCCGCTACCTGCGCACCCACGACGTGGAGCACTGGGCCCGCTCGTTCCTGACATCGCTAGGCGCCGCCGAGGCCGCCAGCGCCCTGGACCGGGGCCCCGATTCGAAGCCTGAGTCCACTCTGCCGTTGAACGGCCCGACACCTGGCACGGAGCCACAAGCATGACCCTCGTTGACACGACTGCGCAGCTAGGCGCAGAGATGGATGGCGCCATCGCGCGGCTCTCCCGGACGCCGCAGCTGCTTGTCGCCTGCGACTACGACGGCACCATCGCCCCGATTGTGGAAGATCCCTCGCAGGCCGCGCCGCTGCCTGAGACCGTGGCCGCGCTGCGTGCGCTGGCGTCGTTGCCGCAGACCAAGGTGGCGGTGATCTCGGGGCGGGCGCTGCGGGACCTGGCCGCGCTGTCCCGGCTGCCCAGCGAGATCCACCTGGTGGGCAGCCACGGCTCCGAGTTCGACGTCGGGTTCGTGCACAAACTCGCGCCAGAGCTCACCCAGCTGCGGGACCGGTTGCTCACCGAGCTCACCGCGATCACCCATGACCAGCCGGGAGTGCGCCTGGAGGTCAAGCCGGCAAGCGTGGCCGTGCACACCCGGACCGCGGAGCGCGACGTCGCCAAGACGGTGGGCGAGGCGGTGCACGCTGGTCCCGCCACCTGGCAGGGAATCCAGGTCACCACCGGCAAAGAGGTGATCGAGCTGGCCGTGGTCGCCACCCACAAGGGGATGGCGCTGGACTCGCTGCGCAGCCAGCTGGGCGTCAGCGCCGTGCTGTACCTCGGCGATGACGTGACCGACGAGAACGCGTTCGCGCACCTGCACGGGCCCGACCTCGGCGTCAAGATCGGCGGCGGCGAGACCCTGGCGACGTGCCGGCTCGAGGACCCGGTGGAGGCGGCCCGGCTGCTCGCGGTGCTGCTGGAGAAGCGTCGCCGCTGGCTGTACGGGGAGCACGCGGTGCCGATCGAACGGCACTCGATGCTCTCCAACGGCCGCAATGTGGCGCTGCTGACCCCCACCGCCCGGGTCACCTGGCTCTGCCACCCCAAGCCGGACTCCTCGGCGGTCTTCGCCGACCTGCTCGGCGGCGCGTCCGCGGGTCACTTCTCGATCTCGCCGGCGCGCAACGGCCGGCCGCTGGGGCAGCGGTACCGGCCCGGCACCATGACCGTGGAGACCCGTTGGTCCAGCCTGACGGTCACCGACTGGCTGGCGCACGACGACCCGGACGGCCGCACCACCCTGATCCGGCAGCTGGCCGGGCATGGTCAGGCCAAGATTGAATTCTGTCCGAAACCAGAATTCGGTCAGATGCCGACCTCGCTGCAACCGGTGGGCGACGGCCTGTTGGTGCTCGGCTCCAACGAGCCGATCGCGCTCTACACCCCGGGTCTGGAATGGAGCCTGAACGGCGAGTCGGGCAATGGCGGGGACAGCGCGGAAGCTGTGGTCGATCTTGACAAGCTGGGCGGCTCGTACGTGATCGAGCTGCGCTGCGGCACCGACAATCTCGACCCTCACCCGACCGCTGTCGAGCACCGTCAAGACGCCGCTGACGCGCAGTGGCGGGACTGGCTCAGCCAGCTCACACTGCCGGCGCTGGCGCACGGCGAAGTGGCGCGCAGCGCCCTGGTGCTGCGCGGCTTGTGCTACGCCCCCACCGGCGCGATCCTGGCCGCCGGCACCACATCGCTTCCGGAAGAACTCGGCGGAGTGCGTAACTGGGACTACCGCTACTGCTGGTTGCGGGACGCCACGATGACCGCCCGCGCCCTGGTTGACCTGGGCTCGCTCACCGAAGCCGAGGCGCTGCTGAACTGGACCGCCGGGGTGATCGACCGCACCGGCGGGCACCCTGAGTGGCTGCACCCCCTGTACACCGTGGACGGTGTGATGCTCGGCCCTGAGGCCGTGATCGAAACCCTCCCCGGATACGCCGGGAGCCGGCCGGTCCGGGTGGGCAACGCCGCCAACCGTCAGGTCCAGCTCGACGTGTTCGGTCCGGTGGCCGACCTGGTCGCCGGAGTCGCTGACGCCCGGGGCTCCGTCACCGAATTCGAGCAGCAC
This sequence comes from Micromonosporaceae bacterium, assembly GCA_050701815.1. GTDB lineage: Bacteria > Actinomycetota > Actinomycetes > Mycobacteriales > Micromonosporaceae > WHSM01. The sequence goes on from JBOGDL010000217.1 coordinate 3,095, forward strand.
ATCGTGGAAGCCATGGTGGAGGCGGTCAGCCGCCGCTGGCATGAGCCCGACCACGGGCTGTGGGAGCCCCGGCTGCCACCCCGCCACCACGTGTACTCCAAGGTGATGTGCTGGCTCACCGTGGATCGGGCCCTCTACCTCGGCGAGAAGCACGGCATGACGGTGCAGCCGGAATGGCGCGAGCTGCGCGATGCGATCGCCGAGAACGTGCTCACTCACGGCTGGAACGACACGCTGCAGGCGTACACGGCGGCGTACGGGGGGGACGACCTGGACGCGGCCTCGCTGTGGATCGGGCTGTCCGGCCTGCTGTCCACCGACGACCCGCGTTTCGCCTCCACGGTGCTGGCGATCGAGGCGGAGCTGCGCAGCGGCCCCACGGTCTACCGGTACAACTCCGAGGACGGGCTGCCCGGCGAGGAAGGCGGGTTCCACCTCTGCGCCACCTGGCTGGCTGAGGCGTACCTGCGCACCGGACGTCGCGCCGACGCCCAGGAGTTGTTCGACCAGGTGCTGGACTGCGCCGGCCCGACCGGGCTGCTGCCGGAGCAGTACGATCCCGCGACCGAGCGTGGGCTGGGCAACCATCCGCAGGCGTACAGCCATCTGGGGTTGATCCGGTGCGCCCTGTTGCTGGACAAGGCGCCGGCCTAGCGGGTTCGGCTCAGGCGGCTGCGACAGCGATGACTCCCATCCTGGCGACCCTCGCGTACGTGCTGTCCCCGGACCGGGAACAGGTGCTGTTGCTGCGGCGGGACAAGCGCCCCGACGACATCCACTACGGCAAGCACGTCGGCCTCGGCGGGCGGCTGGAGCCCGACGAGGACGTGATCACCGGGGCGCGCCGGGAGATCGCGGAGGAGTCGGGGCTTCAGGCGGGAGACATGTCGCTGCGCGGCACCGTCTCGTGGCCCGGCTTCGGCAAGCACGGCGAGGACTGGTTCGGCTTCGTCTTCCGGGTCGACAGCTTCACCGGCCAACCGCACCAGGGCAATCACGAGGGCACCCTGGTGTGGGCCGCTGTCGACAACCTGGCTGCGATCCCGATGTGGGCCAGCGATGCCGAGTGGCTGCCGATGGTGTTCGATCAGGACCCTCGGCTGTTCCACGGGGTGATGCCGTACCGGGATGGCGAGATGGTCAGCTGGTCGTACCACCGGGTCTGACCATCTCACGGCGTGAGGGCCCGGCGCCTGCGTCAAGATCGCTGTTTCGCGCCGCTAATAGCGATCTTGCGGCAGGTTTGGCGGCTGGGACAAGCCCTAGCGCGCAGCCGGGCCTGTCAGCCCCCAGACGGCAGGCAGCCCGGCGACCTCGCCGATCACGACCACCGCCGGCGGCTTCACACCCTCCGAGGCCACGGTGTCCGCGATCGTGGCCAGGGTCGCGTGCACGGTTCGCTGACGCGGCGTGGCGGCTTCCTGGATCGCGGCCGCTGGAGTGGTAGCCGGACGTCCAGCGGCGAGCAAGGCCGCGGTGATCTCCGGCAGCCGCTCCACCGCCATCAGCAACACCAGGGTGCCGCGCAGCCTGCCCAGCGCCGACCAGTCGGTCAACGAACCGGGGTGGCCAGGGGGCAGGTGTCCCGACACCACTGTCAGGTCGTGCGTCACCCCGCGTTGTGTCACCGGGATCCCCGCTGCCGCCGGCGCCGCCAGCGCGCTGGTGACACCCGGCACCACCTCCACCGGCACCCCCGCCTCGATGCAGGCCGCCAACTCTTCGCCGCCTCGGCCGAACAGGAACGAGTCGCCGCCCTTCAGCCGCACCACCCGCTTGCCCGCCAGAGCCCGGTCCACCAACAACCGGTTGATCTCCTCCTGAGACGCCGCCCGGCTGTACGGGAGCTTCGCGGCGTCGATCAACTCCACGGCGGCCGGCAGCTCGTCCAGCAGCAGCTGCGGCGCCAGCCGATCCGCGATCACCACATCGGCGCGGCTGAGCAGCCGGCGACCCCGTACGGTGATCAGCTCCGGGTCTCCCGGGCCCGCGCCCACCAGCGCCACCGGGTGCACCGGCGGAGCCACCCTGGCAGCCTTCTCGGCGGCAGACTCCGCAGGTCGCTCCGCAAGTTGCTCGGCGGCCCGCTCCGCAGGCCGCTCGACAGGGGGCTCCGCAGACGACTCGGTACCGGTGACGCCGAACAGGCCAGGGCGGCCGGGTTCTGGGGTCCGCCCCCACGGGGCGTCAAGCGAGCCGTCGTCCAACCGTTCCCCGATGGCGTCCCGGAGCGCCGCGGAACGACGCGGGTCGCCGCCGGCGAGCACCGCGACGGTGAGCCGCTCCCGCCTGGTCACCGCGGGCGTCCACGCAGTGGCGGCGCGCCTGTCATCGGCCCGCACGCAGAAAATCCGCCGTTGCTCCGCGGCCGCCGAAACGGCCTCATTCACCGCGTGATCGTCGGTGGCGGCAAGCGCCAACCAGGCGCCGTCCAGGTCTTCGCCGACAAACCCGCGGCGTTCCCACCGGATCCGACCCGACTCGGCCAGGCCCTGCAACCCCGGGCTCACCTCGGGGGAAACCAACAGCACCTGCGCCCCCGCAGCGAGCAGCGCGGGGGTACGCCGGCCCGCCACCCCGCCGCCGCCGACCACCACCGTCAGCCGCCCGTCCAGACGCAGCCCGAGCGGATAGAGATCAGCTTCGCTCACCGTCGCCGAGCCCTGGGTCGTGTCTCAAGGTCCCCGGCCGAGCGAGCCCAGGCCGATTCGTCGGCTGGCAAGGCGGAGGTGCGTCCGGATACCGGTGTTGTATCCGGGCGTGCCGACAACGCCGCCAGCGGGCGAATCGGTCCGGCGCAGCCGGCCAGCGGGGCTTTGAGACGCGACCTAGTCACGGGACGTACGCAGGTCCGGGGCGATCAGAGACCACACCTCAAGGTCGGCCCGGGCGCCGTGGACCTGCCCGGCGTTGCGCAGCAGCCCGTCGTACGTGAAGCCGGCCTTCTCCGCCACCTGCCGGAAATCGGTGTTACCCGGCACGATGCGAAGTTCGATCCGCTCAAAACCGTGCTCGGTGATCAGGTCAACCGCCAGCGCAGTGATCGCTTCCGTGGCGAACCCCAAGCCACGCACCGCCGGCGCGATGGTGCAGGAGACCTCCGCGACCCGGGCGACCCAGTCCGCGCGATGCGCCAACAGGCACCCCACAAGTTGGCCGTCCTCGTGTCGCACCACCCCGTAATGGTCGCCGAGACCCGCGTTCCGGCGATCCTCTGCCATCGAGGAGCACCAGACCGTCGCCAAATCACCCACCGGTGGCGCGAAAGGAAGCCATCGTTGGGCCTGCCGGTCACTGAAGATCTCAGAGACCCGCGGGGCGTCTGTCACAGACAGCGGCCGGAGCAGCAGACGCGGCGTGGACACGGTCAACTCTGGAAAACGGTGGGACAACTGAGTCACTCGACCATGCTGCCGGAAAATCACCGGGCAAACTGTCCCATACGTCAGAGAGCCCCCCGGAACCGCTTCGCGATTTCTGGATGACCAGCCCAGTGCAGATTCAGGTACGACGCGTGCACCTTGCGCCACACGAACCCCTCCGGCGTGCCGCCCCGCCACTGCCATGCCGCGTTGTCGCCGGATCGCGGCGTCACCACAGTGCGGTGCGCCTTGTGACCGATCACGGTGGCGCCCAGAGGCGTCAGCGGGCTGGACGCCCGAGCGACCGCCGTCCGATAACCCAACACCAGTCCGTTGGTGCTCTGCGCCGAGGCGTTGAGCACCCCGCACATCGGACGGCCATCGAACTCCTTCACCATCCACAGCAATCCAGCCGACTCAGCCACGATCGGGGCCCCCTGAAACGCCATCTCCGCCACCTCGCGGCACAGCGCCTGGTTGGCGGACAGCTCATCGGCGTACAGCTCGGGAAAGGCGCCGCCGACCACCAGGCCGCGCACCCCCTCGGGCAACTGCTCATCGCGGAGCGGGTCGAACGGCGCCACCTCCACGCCCGCCGCGTCCAGCAGCTCAATCGTCTCCGGGTACGAATAGCTGAAGGTGGCCCCGCCCGCGACAGCCACGATCGGCCGGGACGGCCCACGCTGGGGCGGCGGCGGAGGGCTCGCGGGCGGCACGGGCGGCGCAGCGGCCGCCTGCGAGCCAGCCGGCTGCTCCTCGGCGCCGGAGTCGGCCTTGGGGTCCTTGAGCATGGTCTTCTCGTCCGCGGCAGCGGCAGCTGGCCGGTCGCCGGGCTTGTCTGCAACCGCCTGCTCCGAGGCCGCCCCGGTGTCAGCCGCCGGCTCGGGGAGCTTGGCAGCGGCCTGCTCCGCTCTGTCGGCCACCGGCTGCTCAACACTTCTGCTGGCTGACGGCGGCATCGCGGGACTCACCGGATGCACCGGGGGCGGGGCCACGTTCGGGCGCAGTTGCCGGGTGGTGGGCGCCGCCGACGTGGCCGCCAAGGCGTCCGCCGCCGACCAGGGGGGCACGTTGAGGTCCGGGGCCGAGCGCGCGAGCGCCACCATCCGCTCCAGCTCCACGCAGGAGGCGACCATCGAACCCAACCGGCGCACCGCGCGAACCGCGTCGGTGCCGCGGTCAACCACCGGCGCCACGCCCATCTGACGCGCCGGCAGCGGCGCCAGGCTGCGCCGGCGCAACACCCCCAGCACAGGCACTCCAAGATCGTCCAGGGAGCCCCGGAGGATCTGCTCGTGTCGGTCTGAGACCACCCCGGTGAGGATCACGCCGCCGAGCCAGAGCAACTCGTCGAAGGAGCGGAAGCCGTGCACCAGCGCGCCGACGGACTGCCCGATCGACCCCACGTCGAGCACCAGCACCACCGGCGCTTTGAGCAGGCCCGCGATCTCGGCGGTGCTGTGCCCGTCGGCTCGGCCCGCCAGGTCGTCGTACAACCCCATCGCGCCTTCGACCAGCGCGATGTCGCTGCCCCGGGCGCCGTGCGCGAACAACGGGGCCACCCGGTCGACGCCTTGCAGCCGCGAGTCCAGGTTGCGACCCGGGCGCCCGCTGGCCAGGCCGAGATAACCCGCGTCGACGTAATCGGGGCCGATCTTGAAGCCGGTCACCGTCAGCCCTCGCCCTGCGAAGGCGGCGAGCAAACCCACTGAGACGGCGGTTTTGCCGTGCCCGGACGACGGCGCCGCTATTACAAGACGAGGAATGGCAGTCATCGACGCTCCATAGACAGACGGCCCGTTCGGGGTGAACCGTAGCCGCAACCGTGTGCGCCCCGGCTCGTGGGGACATGGGGGATGTGCTTGCTCACGGGCAGCCCACCACGGACGCTCCGGCGAACTGGACCGCGCCAGATCCGGCCATCCCCACGGTGGGTACCGTGCTCTAGTGTCCAACAGCCCGTCCACTCCATCGACGACCACCTCCGCCGTCACTGCGCGGTACGGTTTCCTGCGCAAACCGCGATGGCTCGTCCTGATCGCGATCGCCGTGACGCTGGCCGCCGTGATGACGGGCCTGGGCTTCTGGCAACTGTCCCGTTACCACGAGCGGACCGCGATCAACGAGCGAATCGAGGCCGCCGGCCGAGCCAAGCCGCAGCCGGTGACGGCGGTTCTCGGGGTGTCCTCGACACCGTCGGAAGACCGGGCGTGGGCACGGGTCAAAGCGGTGGGCCGGTACGACCAGAAGCACGAGGTGCTGGTCCGGGGGCGCACCGTCTCCGGCCGGGTCGGGTACGAGGTCCTCACCCCTCTGGTGCTGCCCGACGGCTCCGCGGTGCTGGTGGACCGCGGCTGGGTGCCACCCGGCGAAGGCGGCGCCGCCACGCCTCCGAAGGTGGCGCCAGCGCCCGAGGGACGGGTCGAGGTGGTCGGTCGGGCGCACCTGCCGGAGAGCGGTGGCGAGCGACCCATGAAACACAGCGGCACGTTGCAGGCACGGCGTGTCGACCCGGCGCGATTTGAGGCCGCGATGCCGTACCAGCTGCGCCACGGGTACCTGATCTCGCAGCAGCAGACCCCCGCCTCACCGGGTCGTTTCGTGACCATTCCGGTGCGCTTCGAGGACTCGGGCCAGAACGCGTCGTACGTGGTTCAGTGGTGGCTGTTCGCGTTGATCGCGCTGGTGGGACCGGCGTACCTGATCCGGCGGGAAGCCCGGCATCGCGCCAGCGGCGACTGACCGACCCCGACCCAGGGAGGCGTCGACCACCTGGCGCCTGGCGCCCGCAAGCGGCGCCGCGGGCCGGGTCATCGGCGGCTGGTTGCGGCTGGGCCATCTCGGGTACGCCTCGCCACGTGAGACCAACTCGATCCTCAGACGAGGAGGCGGCTTCAGATGACCACGGCCACCACCAGGCAATGGCAGATTGACATGATCTTCGAGGAGGACGTCGACCACACCACCGCGACCGCCACCGTGATCACCCCGGCCGGTCAGCATTTACGCGCCGCCGGGCAGGCTCGACGCAATCCGCACGACCGGCCGGTGGCGCGGATCGGTGAGGAGGTCGCCGGCGCCCGGGCGTTGTCCAACCTGGCGCATGAACTTCTGGAGTACGCGGCCCGGGAAATCGAGACCAACGTCCGCGGTGAACGCGGCTGACCAGCCGCCGCACGACCATCCCGAGCCGGGCGCTCAGCCGTTTGGCAGGCGACCGGTGTGCAAAGCCCGCACAGTCTCGATGGTGTCCGCCTCAGCGGCGGGTTTGTCGTCGCGGTGTCGCAGCACCCGAGCGAACCGCAGCGCCATGCCGCCGGGGTAGCGGCTGCTGGTCTGCACCCCGTCGAAGGCGATCTCGACCACCAGCTCGGGGCGCACGTACACCGCCCACTGGTCTTCCCGGGTTTTGAGCTGCGTCAGCCGCTCGGTCTGCCAGGTGAGCATCTCGTCGGTGAGGCCCTTGAACGTCTTGCCCAGCATCACGTGACCGCCCGCGCTGTCGCGGGCCCCGAGGTGCAGGTTGGACAGGTAGCCGCGGCGCCGGCCATGGCCCCACTCGGCGGCGAGCACCACCAGGTCCAGGGTGTGCCGCGGCTTGACCTTCAGCCAGCTGCCACCCCGCCTGCCGGCCTGGTACGGGGCGTCCAACGACTTCACCACGACGCCCTCATGGCCCGCGTCCACCGCGCCGGCGAACCACTCCGCCGCCTGCTCCACGGTGGTGACCACGGTGCGAGGAATCAGCAGGTCGCCGGGGACCGTGTCTGCCAGGTGGGTCCAGCGTTGATGCGCCGGCGCGTCGAGCAGGTCCTCCCCGTCGACGTGCAGCAGGTCGAAAAAACACAGCGACAGCGGCGTCTGCTCGCGAAGCCGCGCCGGGTCGCCGCGCTGCCCGATCCGGCTTGAGGTGACCTGGAACGGCAGCGGCCGCCCATCCGGGTCCAGGGCCAACGCCTCACCGTCCAGCACCGCGGACCGTGCCGGCAGGGCGCGCGCCGCTTCGACCACCTCGGGAATCCGGCTGGTGATGTCATCGAGGCTGCGGGTGTAGACCGCGACGTCGTCGCCGTCCTTGTGGACCTGGATCCGGACCCCGTCCAGCTTCCAGTCCACGGCGGCGGGGCTGACCTTGGCGATCGCATCGTCCACCGTGGCCGCGGTCGCCGCCAGCATCGGCGCCAGGGGCCTTCCCACTTCGAGCCGGAAGCCGGCCAGCTCTTCAGCACCGCCCCGTAACGCCGCCCGCGCCACCGCTCGCAGGTCGCCGGAGAGCAGCAACGCGCGCCGCACCTGGGCGATGGGGGTGTCGGCGGCGGATGCGACCGCGTCGGTCATCAGCCCCACCAGCGCGCCCTGGCGGACCTCTCCGGTCAACAACCCACGCAGGTAACGCTGCTCATCCGAGGTCGCGGCGGCGAACAGGACGCCCAGCAATTGACGCCGCCGGGTCTGAGAGCCGGGCCCACGCTGCGTGCCGATCTCCTCCAGCATCTGATCGACGTGTCGCACTGTCAGTGTGGCCGCCTCCGACGGCGGCGGGGTATCGCGCACGCTGGCCCAGCCCACGCCGATCTGGCGCTGCCGCAGCTCACCCGAGAGGTACGCCACCGCAGCGGTGATCTCGTCGGCGTCGGCCTGACGCAGGCAACTGGCCAGAAGATCCACCTTTGCCCGGCGTGCCCTGGTCGCGCCCACCGCCGCCGACGCCGCGGCGATCTCTGAGAACAGCATTGACCGACCTTTCCCCGACGCCCAGGTCGCCACCGCGCCGTGAGCCCATGCCCGCGAGCCCTTGCCGCTCGCCTCTTGCCAGCCGGTCGCGGCAGATTGAGAAACCCCTGTCGCGACCGGCCAGCGGTCGGCTCAACCGCTCTTGGCCGTACGCCCCAACTTGCCCAACAGCAGCGCCTCGGCAATGCACGCCCGAGCGAATTCACCCAGGTGCAGGCTCTCGTTCACCCCATGGGCGCGGCTGTCCGGATCTTCTACCCCGGTCACCAGGATCGAAGCCTCGGGGTACGTCTCCGCGAAGGCCGCGATGAAGGGGATCGAGCCACCGATGCCGACGTCGACCGGGGCCACCCCGTCCCACGCCTCGCGGAAGGCCTCCCGCGCCGCGTCGTACGCAGGGCCGGTGGCGTCGATCGAGCACGGCGCGCCGTGACCGCCCTCGACGGTCACCTGGGCGCCCCATTCGGCATGCCCGTCGAGGTGCTCTTGCAGCGCCTTCATCGCCACCACCGGATCTTGCCCCGGGGCCAGCCGCATGCTGATCTTGGCACGTGCCGCCGGGATCAGCGTGTTGGACGCGTCCCGCACTGTGGGGGCGTCGATTCCGGTCACACTGACCGAAGGCTTGTTCCACATCCGCTCGGTGATCGTGCCGCTGCCGATCAACGACACCCCGTCCAGCAGGCTCGACTCCCGGCGGAACTGCTCCTCCGACATGTCCACCTGGGTGGGGCCGGCGTCGGTCAGGCCCTCGACCGCCACATTCCCGTCCGCGTCGTGCAAGGTGGCGAGCAACCGGCACAGCGTGGTCAGCGCGTCCGGGGTGGGGCCCCCGAACATGCCGCTGTGCACACCGTGCTCCAGGGTGCGAACCTCCACCTGGACGCTGACCAGGCCGCGCAACGAGGTGGTGAGCGCCGGCTGGCCGATCGCCCAGTTGGCGGAGTCCGCGATCACGATCACGTCCGCGGCGAGCTGATCGCGGTGCTCGGTCAGGAACACCTCCAGGGTCCCCGAGCCCGCCTCCTCCTCGCCCTCCACGAACACGGTGACGCCCACCGGCAACGCCGTGCCGTGCGCCCTGATCGCGGCCAGGTGAGCGGCGACGCCGGCCTTGTCGTCGGCGACTCCGCGCCCGTACAGGCGGTCGCCACGCAAGGTCGGCTGGAACGGAGGACTGTCCCACGCGGCCTCGTCACCTGTCGGCTGCACATCGTGGTGCGCGTACAGCAGGACGGTGGGCGCGCCGGGCGGCGGGGGGATCCGGGCGATCACCGCGGGCTGGCCGCCCGGCTTGGCGATGACACGCACGTCGTCGACACCGGCTTGGCGGAACAGGTCGGCGACCTTCTCGGCGCTCTGTCGCACCGGAGCATGGTCGTATCCAGGAAACGCGATGCTGGGTATCCGCGCCATCGCCTTCAGATCCTCGTGGATCTCCGGGAGAATCCGCCGCACCTCAGCGGTGAGCTCGTTGTCGGTGAGGGCTTTGGCGGTGGGACGGTCGCTCGTGGCGCCGTTGTGGGGCTTGTCGGTCATGGCCGGATCGTATGTGAAGCGCCTGACTGAAACCACTGATCCACGCGGCACGCCAGCCCCTCACCGGCCCAGGATGACCCTGCGGCCGAGGGGCGGCCTGCCGGAACCGGCCTCAGCCCGCCCCGGCCCGGGCTCGTCACCCGGGTCCACCGCCGTGGCTGGAATGGCCGCGGCCGTGGCTCGTGGGGCTGTCGCCGTGATCGCCGGCGCCGTGGCCGCCGGTGAGCCGAGGCCGCTCCCCTGGGCCGACCACCACAAACTGGCCCATCATCCCGCGGTCCTCATGCATCAGGACGTGACAGTGATACATGTACGGCCGGGTCGGGTCCCGATAGTCGGAGAACCTCATGATCAATCGGAAGGTGCGATCCGGATAGGCGTAGATGGTGTCCTTCCAGCCCCGCAGGTCGGCCGGTGGCGGTGAGCCGTCGATGTCGAGGATCTGGAACTGCACGTCGTGCACGTGGAAGCTGTGCGGCTGGCCGCCGTTGTTGTGCACCCGCCAGATCTCTGTGGTGTCGACGCCCACCACCTCGTCCACCCGGTCCATCTCCATCTGCTTGCCGTTGATCGAGTGGCCGGACAGCCTGAAGTCACGAGTCTTCACCACCTCCGAAGGGTCCAGCGCAGGCGCCGGGGCGAGCCGGGTCGGCAGCTCCGGTGACAGCTTCAGCTTGTCAGCGGCGCGGAGCTGGACCACGTCGAACGAGTCGTCGCCACCGTCGAAGCGCCGGGTGAAGAAGTCCACCCCCAGGTCGGGTGGGTAGCTGCGCAACTCGGTGCGCTCGCCGGGCCGCATCTCCACCACGATCTCGGCGCGCTCTCCCGGCGAGAGCTGAATCCGGGTGCTCTGGTGCGGCGCTGGGAGCAGTCCACCGTCCGTGCCGATGAGCGCGAACGGCTCGTTGCCGGCGAGCCCGAAGTGGTAGACCCGCCCGTTGGAGCCGTTGAGCAGACGTAGCCGTACCCGTTCCGTGGTCACCTTCTGGTACGGCGCGTACGTGCCGTTCACCAGGATCGTGTCACCCAGCAAGCCGGTGGAAGTGTTCTGCCAGTCCCCTGGGCTCTCGTCGAACTGGTTGCCCTCGGTCATCCGGCGGTCCTGCACGATCATGGGGATGTCGTCCACCCCGTACCGGCTCGGCAGCTCAAGCTGCTTGCTGTTCTTGTCGTCGAGCAGGAACATGCCGGCGAGCCCGCGGTACACATGCGCGGCGGTCCTGCCGTGCAGGTGCGGGTGATACCAGAGCGATGTGGCCGGCTGGTCGACCTTCCAGGTGGGCGACCACGTCTCGCCCGGCTGCACCATCTGGTGCGGCCCGCCGTCCATGGCCGCCGGAAGGTGCATCCCGTGCCAGTGCAGGGTGGTGGCCTCGTTCAGCCCGTTGGTGACGTTGACCAGCACTTTCTCGCCTCGCTTGGCCCGCAGGGTGGGCCCTAGCTGAGCGCCGTTCACACCCCAGGTCCTAGTGGCCGGTCCAGGCAGGATCGTGCTGGAGCCCTGCTTGGCACGCAGGTCGAACACCCGGCGCCCCTGATCGTCCACCCGAGACGGCGCCAGCGGCGGCACCGCCAGGCGGTTCGTGAAGTCGATCTCGCCGACGGTGTCAGTCATGCTCATCTGGTACGCGCGGTACGCCATCACACCGATCCCGCCGACAGCGCACAGCGGCAACGCCACCACCAGCGCGATGATCAGCCCTACCAACCGCCAGCTGCGCCGCGGCCGAGCTTGAATCGGGTAGGTCATGTCGCCGGTCCCCTCCGAGCAGCCGTTGACGCGCGCGGAACAGCGCCGTCAATGCGCACACGGTGGCAGCGGCGGGACCTGAGATTCATCGGGGCGAGCCCCCGATCCGACCCTGGTCCGCTCAATGCGACGGGCGGCGCCGGTCGAGGCGACGCGGCGGGGTTCGCCCGCCCGGCCGGGGTGATTCGCCACATCCGCCGGGCTCGGGCGGATGCCGGGTGTGGTCTGGCCGGGCCTACTAGGAAAGCGGCATTCCGCGCTTAACAGGCTGAGACGGGGCGGATTCGTGGTGGAAATATCTCGCACAGTCAGCAGTGGGTGACTGACCGGCGTGGGTCTGGGGCACATCAGGGCGGTATCAGGGTCTCCCCGTAGACCGGACCACAAGGAGGAACCGATCATGAGTGTGCAGGAGATCATCGACCGCGCCCGCGACCTCGTCACCGTGAACCGGGTGTACGGCTCTCCGATCGAGCAGGACGGCGTGATGCTGGTGCCGGCGGCGAAGATTGGCGGCGGCGGTGGGGCCGGCGAAGGCACTCAGCCAGAAGGCAAGGGCGACGGCTCAGGCGGCGGTCTCGGGTTGCGGGCCCGGCCAGCCGGCGCATTCGTGATCGAGCACGGTGAGGTCACCTGGCGACCCGCGGTCGACGTGAACCGCGCCATCATGGCAGGCGCCGCGGTGATGCTGGCGGGGGTGTTGGCTGGCTGGTCGGTGGCCCGTGCCAGGTCCCGGATGG
>JBOGDL010000218.1:0-6099 GCA_050701815.1 Micromonosporaceae bacterium
AGATGATCACCGCCGCGTTGGTGTACGCGGTCACGTACTCCCGGAAATCCAGGTCGTTGGACAGGATGTGGTTGACGATCCCGCCCAGGAACGCGATGTCGCTACCGGCCCGCAGCGGCACATGCAGATCGGACACCGCGCTGGTACGGGTGAACCGGGGGTCGACGTGGATCACGGTGGCGCCCCGCCGCTTCGCCTCCATCACCCACTGGAAGCCGACCGGGTGGCACTCGGCCATGTTCGAGCCCTGGATCACGATGCAGTCGGCGTTGGCCAGGTCCTGCTGGAACGTCGTCGCGCCGCCACGACCGAAGCTGGTCCCCAGACCGGGGACCGTGGAGGAGTGTCAAATCCGGGCCTGGTTCTCGATCTGGAGCGCGCCCAGGGAGGTGAAGAGCTTCTTGATCAGGTAGTTCTCTTCGTTGTCCAAAGTGGCGCCGCCGAGCCCGGCGAAGCCGAGGGTGCGCCGCAGCGGCCGCCCCGCTTCGTCGGTCTCTTCCCAGGTCTCGGCGCGGGTCGCGATCACCCGGTCGGCGATCATGTCCATCGCCGCGTCCAGGTCCAGCTCTTCCCAGTCGGTCCCGTACGGGCGCCGGTAGCGGACCGTACGCTGCCGCAGCGGGCTGGTGACCAGGCTCTTGCTGGCTGACCCTTTCGGGCACAGCCGGCCCCGCGAGATCGGGCTGTCCGGGTCGCCCTCGATCTGGGTGACCTCGCCGTCGGAGACGTACACCTTCTGGCCGCAGCCGACCGCGCAGTACGGGCACACCGAGCGAGCCACCGAATCAGCGGTCTCAGTACGGGCCCGCAACGCCTCAGAACGCGGGGACTTCGCCGCCGCGCCACGCCCCAGCGGGTCGTCGCCGGTGAGCTGCCGGTACACCGGCCAGCTGGCCAGCCACTGTGCCACCATGCCGCATCACTTCCCGTACGGGATCGCGATCAGATTCCCAGACCATACGCCGACCGTCGATTCCGGGCATCCTGGCGGCCCTGGCCCGACGCCATTCCACTTGGTGGGCCGGCGTGCTGTCGACACGCCGAATGCGTCGGCGTGTCGACGACACGGGAGCCCACCAAGTGAGGTCAGAGTCAGCGGGTCTCAGCCGCGTTTGGGTCGGCCGCGCCAGGGCTGGCTGTGTGGGAGTCGGGGGTGGCCGGGGCCGTGGCGGCTGGGTCGGTGGCGCCGACCAGCGCATGTGTCACCTGCTGCATCAGGTAGTGGGATCGCAGCAACTGCTCGGTCGGGTCGACCTCCGGGTCGGGTGGGCCGAAGACCGTCAGACCGATGTCGGCGCATCGCTGCACCCGAGTCGCCAACTGCGCCTGGAAGTCTGCTGCGGCACGCCCACCTAACCCGTGCTCTGACGTGGTTTGCAGGAAGCCGTCCAAAGCCGCCAGCTGACGCGGCAGCGCCGCCGGAACAGCTGCCGCCGCCACTTCCGGCGCCGGTGTTGAATGTGTCGCGTGGTCGGGCCCGGGCGAGCCAGGGGTCGCCGCTGCGAGTGACACGCCCGCTGAGTCGAAACTCAGGCAGTCGACCGCAGGGCCGTGCGGCGCCGGGTTCACCAGGCTCACCGGCTCAGCTGCCAGCGCGCCGCCTCCGGCCCGAATCCGAGCCACAAGCAGCGTCCCGGGAAGCGGACGTGTCCGACCCAGCCATTCGATCCGGTTCAACAGCTGAGCGGTGTGCCGGGCGTACGGCGCCTCGCACGTGAGAACCGCGCCGTCGGCATCCCGCAGCGGCCACACCATGGTCTGCCGTACGGCGTCGAAGTGCGGCGACCCGAACTCACGGGGCCGCAGCACCGCCCACATCGCGTTGGGGTCGGGTGGATCGAGCAGGCTGCGCCGGCTCGGATCGTGGGTATCCGCCAACGCCGACCAGGACTCGGTCACCGGCAGCATACGAATCAGTTCCGCCCGATCCAGGTCGCTGACCAGGGCGGTGGTGCTCTCCGCCCCGGAGATCCGCCCGTACGCGCTCACCTGCGGGCTGGTGAGCACGAGGCGCCGTCCGACGGCTTCTGATGGGGCGGTGACGCCGGGCCAGGGGCCGGGCTCCGTCCAGCGCCGCAACGGGTCGAAGCCAGGCATCGTGGACGGCCGAGCGTCAGTCCAGGTGAGGTAGGCGCCGGTGGCCGGCGCCCAGAACACCACGGTGAGGCCGTGATAACCGGACCCCGCGTGCCACGGCACGGCGCCGAGCCCGACCAGTTCCAGAGAGCGCAGCGGGTCGTACCGCGCTCGTGCGCTGCCGACCAGGTGTCGCGGGGCCGCGCCTCGTGCCGCCGCCGCTTCCAGTGCGCTGAGCAACGCGTACGCCAGCGCTATCCCGTCGAGCAGTTGCCGCCCGTTTGCGCGCGCTGAACGCCGCAGCTGCATCGCCACCTGGTCCGCGATCCGGCGCAGCAACAGCGCCAGCCGGTGATACTCCGCCCCCTGGGCGCTGGTCGCGAGTGTGGTGAACCGCTGCTGGAACTCCGGGGAGAGGTGCGACAGCCCCACCCGAACCGCTTCGGTGAGCAGGCTGCCGAGCACGGCGCGGAACCGGGACCGGCGCTTGGCGAGTTCCACCTGGGAACGTTCGCCGCTGGGCGAAACCCGGGGGGCGAGAGCTTCCTGCGTCACACCATGAACCCTTTGGTACGCCAGCACCGCCGCCACCTGGCGCCGCTCCAGCGACGGCAACCGCTGGTCGGCGAACAAGCTCTGTGGCCCACCGCCCAGGTAGCGGAATGTCACTTGCGGGAAGCCCATGGTGATGCGCACCTGGCGGCCAGTCTCGATCCGCACCTCCCGCGCGATGTCGAGATCCGCGACGTGCTGCCACGCCCAGCGGTAACCCGCCACCCCCGCGATCGACACCAGACTGTCCCGGTCCATCGCCATCAGCTCGGCGTGCAGCGTGTCACCTGTGTCGTCCGACTCTGCGTCGGCGGCGGGCACTGCCGCTGGCGC
The DNA here is from genome assembly GCA_050701815.1 of Micromonosporaceae bacterium. Taxonomy (GTDB): domain Bacteria; phylum Actinomycetota; class Actinomycetes; order Mycobacteriales; family Micromonosporaceae; genus WHSM01. Next base: position 2,962 of record JBOGDL010000218.1, read on the forward strand.
TGCACCGGTGGCTCGCTGCTGGGGCGCGCTCTTCCGACCCAGCCAGATCCCGGCCGTGATGATGTGTTGGCAGACGTTGCCGCTGGGGCAGGTGCAGGTGGCGTGCGCCGGGCCGGCGGTCGTGAACCGCACCACCCAGTCCGTGACCGCCACATCGACGGCCTCTCCCTCGGCCACCACCCGCAACGAGACCTTGGCGAGGTCCTTTTCGGCCCGCCGCAGCAGCCCGCGGTTGGCCAAGGCTGCCCATGCCGCGTCGTCGTAGCGTTCGAGCTGCTCGGTCACCTCCGCTCGTACAGTCACGAGGTCACCTCGGTGAGCCACTCCGCCAGCTTCGCGGGAGTCAGCGCCGCGATGTGCATGCCGGCGTCGGCGAGGCGGCCGGCTATCCGCTGGTCGTAATGGGGGTGGGCCTCGCCGTCGAGCGCGGCCAGACCGACCAGCCGCACCCGCGACTCGGCCAGCGCCGTCACCTCTCGCACCAGGTCCTGGGGCGAGCCGCCGTCGTAGAAGTCGGTCACCACGACCAGCACCGTGCGCTCGGGGTGTTCGACGAGCTGGGAGCAGTAGCGGACCGCCTGCGCGATGTCGGTGCCGCCACCCAGCTGCACGCTCAGCAGCACCTCCACCGGGTCGTCGGCCCGGTCGGTCAGGTCCACCACGTTGGTGTCGAAGACGACCAGGCGTACCCGGTACGACGGCAGCCCAGCCAGGATGCCGGCCATCACCGCGGAATGGATCACCGAGTCCACCATGCTGCCGCTCTGGTCCACGCAGATGATGACGTCCCAGGGGAGCCGACGGCTGTTGCGTTCGAAGAACCGGAGCTCCCGTAGCACCAACTGTTTGCGCTCGGGATCCCAGTGCCGCAGGTTTCGCCGGACCGTGTCGCGGATGTCGAAGTTCGCGGCGATCGGCAGCGGCGAGTGTCGCAGCTGGTTGCGGCGGCCGGTCAGGGTTCGGCGCACCTCATGCTTCAGGCGCCGGATCAGCTCGTCCACCACCTGGGCGATGATCCGCCGGGCCACCGCAAGCACCTCGCCACTCAGATGGTGGCGCAGCGTCAGCAGCGTGCGGAGCAGGTGTTCGCTGGGCTGCAGCCGCTGCAACACCTCGGGGTCGCTGACCAGGCCGATGAGCTCGTACCGCTGCAGCGCGTGTTGTTCGATCACCTCGACGGTCTGGCGGGGGAACAGCTCCCGCACCTCGCCCAGCCAGGTGACCAGGTGCGGCTGGGAGTCGTCCAGGGAGCCTGCCTCGGGGCGCATACCGCGCCCTGCGTACTCGCGGCCGTAGAGGTAGTCCAGGGCGGCCTCACGTCGCCGCAACTCAGCGCCCTCAGCCCCGCCCCCGTCCTCAGCGCCGCCTGCCGCGCCGCCGGTCCTTTCGGCGCCGCCGGCGGGCAGCCGCGGGGCGGCGTACCGGCCGAGCACCAACCGCCAGCGCTCCACGGGTGTGCTCATCTCGCCAACCACCCGCCCAGCCCGTCCCGGTGCGCCAGCGCTGTCACCGCTTCGGAAAGCGCGAGGTGCCGTGCCACGGTCTCCTCGTCGACGTCACGATGTGACAGCCGGCCAAGATCCCCCAGGCCGTGCCGGGCCGCGACCAGCTCCGCGACCCGGTCGGTCTCGGCCGGAGTCAGTCCGGAAAACGCCAACCGCAGCTGGGGCAGGTAGCGCAGGAACGCGGCCTCGTCCCACGACGCCAGGTGCACGTCGAGCGCGGGCACCAGCCCGCTGTCCTGCCAGGCGGTTTCCCGCGCGGTCTCGAGCAGCCCGCGGGTGAAATCGACAGCCTCATCCGGCGGCGCCGTGCCATTGAGATGACCGGTCACCGCTTCGCCGAGGGAGGCGCCGTCCAGCTGCCCCGCGACGTGCGCGATACCGGTTGCGGCGCCCCGTACCAGCGCATTGGCATGACCGGATCGCAAGTGGTGGACCATGGCCCAGTACAGCTCGGCGTCGAGGCCGCTTCCCGCTTCTCCGAGCAGCAGCTCGCGCAGCCGGCTGAGCGCGGTCACTGTCGCGTCCGGGTCGTGGCCGCCCAGCATCTCGCGGCCCAGGTAGATCGCCCGTTCGTACGCGGAGCGCAGCAGTTGGGGTAGCTCTCGCAGCCGATCGGCCTGCAGCGGCTCCCGACCCTGCTGCAGTAACGCCAGGTGACACGCCGCCTCGGCTGCCGCGTCGAACCGGGGGTCGGCATGGATGGCCTCGCGCACCGCCGCCACGATCTCAGCGGCGTCCTGGTGCAGGCCGAGCACACAGGCATGGGCCAGCAGGGCCGTCGCAGCGCGGGCGTCCGCGCGATCGGGACCGTCCTGGAATGTCCGCCACACGGAGGCAAACCGGGCCCTGACCGCTTCCGGCAACGTCGACCCCCACACCGAGGCCTCGACCAGGGCCCCTTCGGTCTGTGGCGACCACGCGTATTCCCAGCGCTCCTGGACCTGGCCCAGCCTTGTCCCAGCCACAAAGTCGGGCCCCGCGGCATGAATAGCGAACGGCACCTCAAGCAGCCTCAGCCCGTACAGCAAGCGGCTGGTGGCGCGGTGACTCGGCCTGCGGTAGAGGTCGAGGTTGACCCGGCGCTGCTCGATGTCGTCGACCCGCAGGCGGGCCGCGCTCAACCGGGCGATCACGTCACGTACCAGGGGCGGGGTCCCGGTGCCCGGAGGCAGAGTTCCGATCGCGTCCCCGCGCAGGATCCGCAGTGTCACCTGCTGTGCCAGTTGGCCGTCGATGTCGGCGTCGCCTTTGACGAAACAGCTGGTCACGGCGTCGAGCAGGTCGCTGCGCAACGGGGCGCCGTGGCCCCGCAACTGCGCCAACCGCTGCGCCTGCTCGTACGCAGCGGCGACGCTGGGCGTGGCCAGCGGCATCCGGCGCCGGGTCCGCAGCGTCGAGGCGACATCGAGCAGCACCTCCAGCGCGGCCTCACGCCGGGAATCGGCCCCGCTGGCGCCGGACTGTTGGGACTGCCACAGCCGCTGGTGCCAGGCTGGCGAGGTCATACCCGCGGCGTACCCGTTGAGCCGGTCGAGCCGGTCGAACCCGTAGCGGATCAACGCGGTCCCGCGCTCCCCGGCTTCGGTGTCCAGAGCGGGGCGCGGCGGCGGGTCGGCGAGCAGATCGGGCAGCG
>JBOGDL010000219.1:0-5536 GCA_050701815.1 Micromonosporaceae bacterium
TGCGGGTCTTGGACGCCTCGACCGTGCTCGCTGGCCCGTTGGCGGCGCAGCTACTTGGAGATTACGGCGCTGACGTGATCAAAGTGGAGCACCCTCGCAAGCCGGACAGCTTGCGCACGCACGGCCGTAGCAAGGACGGTGTGCCGTTGTGGTGGAAGATGATCGGCCGAAACAAGCGCTGTGTCGGCCTGGATCTGGGCGATCCCGACGCTCGGGAAGTGTTCCTCGACTTGATCGAGACCGCTGACGTGGTGGTGGAGAACTTCCGGGCTGGAACGCTGGAGCGCTGGGGTCTCGGCTACGACGAGTTGACGGAGCGGAATCCCGGGCTGGTGTTGCTGCGGGTCACCGGGTTCGGGCAGCGCGGCCCGTACGCGTCCAGACCCGGTTTCGGCACCCTCGCCGAGTCGATGAGCGGCTTCGCCGCGATGACCGGTGAGCCCGACGGCCCGCCCACGCTGCCGCCGTTCGGGTTGGCGGACGGGATCGCCGGCATCAGCGGCCTCGCGGCAGTGCTGCTGGCCCTTTACCAGCGGGACGCCCGGGGCGGACGCGGCCAGGTGATCGACCTGAACATCCTGCTGCCGATCGCCACCGTGCTCGGACCCCAGCCGACCATTTACGACCAACTCGGAGAGAAGCCGCAGCGGCACGGCAACCGCAGCGGCAACAACGCCCCCCGCAACACGTACCGCACCCGGGACGGGCAATGGGTGGCCATCTCGTCCTCCGCCAGCAGCTTCGCGAAGCGGGTGATGCGGCTGGTGGGATCTCCGGAGCTGGCCGAGGAGGCGTGGTTCGCCAGCGGTGAGGGTCGCGCCCAGCACGCCGATGTGATCGACGAGCGGGTGAGCGCCTGGGTCGCCGCCCGTACCAGGGACGAGGTGCTCGACGCGTTCGACCAGGCGGATCTGGCCGCCGCGCCCGTGTTCGACGTGGCCGACCTGCTGGATGACCCGCACGTGATCGCCACCGATCTGATCACGTCCGTGCCGGACCCGGAACTGGGAGAGGTGCGGATGCAGAACGTGCTGTTCGGGCTCTCCGACACTCCCGGCGAGATCCGATTCGCCGGGCGCCAGGCGTACCAGGACAGCGACCAGATTTTCCTTGAGGAGCTGAAGTTGGACCCGCAGCACATCCGTGAGCTCAAGGGGCGAGGCGTTCTTGCCTGAGACGCTCCGCAGTTACCTGTACGCGTCGGCCGCCCGGCCTGAAGTGTTGGCGAAGGCGTGCTTCGCCGGCGCGGACGCGGTGGTGTTCGACCTGGAGGATTCCGTCCACGCCAGCCGGAAGGACGTGGCCCGGGCGCGGACGCGCGAGGCGGTGCGCGAGTTCGGCGGATCGCCGGCGCCAGCGGCCCGCCCCCAGATCCACGTCCGGATCAATCACGACCAGCACGGTTACTCCGAACCCGACCTGGACGCGGTGGTCGTCGACGGGCTCAGCGCGCTGCGGCTGCCCAGGTCCGTCGACCCGGCGGAAATCGAGCAGGTGGGTCGGTGGCTCGATCAGCGGGACGCCCGGGCGCCGTCCGGCGAGCCGGTGGCCATCTACCCGACGGTGGAGTCGGCGGCCGGGGTCGCGAACGTCACGCGGATCGCGGCGGCCCATCCCCGGGTGGCTCGGATCGCGTTCGGGGTGGTCGACTTCCTGGCCGACATCGGCGTGGGCAGCAGCGCCGGCGGCGCTGCTGTGACGGCGGCGCGCGGCCAGCTTGTGCTGCACTCGCGGGCGGCCGGCATCGGCGCCCCGGTGGATGGTGTGCACACCGCGATCGACGACGACACCGGCTTGCGCGCCAGCGCGCTTCGGGCATGGGAGGACGGGTTCTCCGGCAAGTCGGTGATCCACCCTCACCAGCTCGCGGTGGTGCACCAGGTGTTCAGCCCGTCGGCGGCCGAGCTGGTCGCCGCGGAGCAACTGCTCGCCGCGTCCGACATGGCGGCTCAGCGCGGGGAGGCGGCGCTGTTGCTGGACGGCGGTTTCGTGGACCCTGCGGTCACCGCTCGTGCTCGCGCCCTGCTTGATCTGGCAGCCGCGCAGTCGCGTGGCGCCAGCCCGGCCGACTGGGCGGGTGGGCGTTGATGGCTTCGCTTCCGTACCCGACGCCGGAATGGCTGCGCGGCAAGCTACAGGTGCGTGATCTGTCGCGTCCGATGTTCCCGGGGATGCCGCAGTCGCCGAACCATCCTGCGTACGGTCACGCCTTGGTGCGCCGTCACGGGGACATGGTGCGGGCCGACGGCAGCTCGGGCGCCAACGACATGATTGTCACCGGAACCCACGTCGGCACCCATGTGGACGCTCTGGCGCACGTCGCGCATCAGGGCAAGCTGCACGGAGGTGCGGACGCCTACGCCGCCGCGAGTGGCGGGCGGTTCACCGTGCACGGCGCCGAGACCATCGAGCCGTTCTTCTGCCGCGGGGTGCTGTTGGACATCCCCGCCGCGCTGGACGTGCCCGAGTGCGCACCCGGGTACGAAATCACCCCCCACGACTTGGAGCGCGCCGCCGCCCGCCAGGCGACCCAACCGGAGTCCGGTGATGTGGTGTTGATCCGCTCCGGCTGGGGACGGCGATGGTCCGACAAGGACGCCTACCTGGGTGTGGACAGCGGAGTGCCCGGGGTTTCTGAGGCGGGCGCCGAGTGGCTGGCGGAGCGCGGCGTTCGCGCCGCGGGCAGTGACAGCATCGCGTTTGAGCAACTCGCTGCCGGCGCCGGGCACTCGGCTCTCCCGGTGCACCGGGTGCTTCTGGTGGAGCACGGCATCCACATTTTCGAGACCTTGGCGCTGGAGGAGGTGGCAGCTGACCGGGTGTACGAGTTCCTGTTCGTGGCGGCGCCTCTGCTTCTGGTCGGCGCCACCGGTTCACCGGTGCGGCCGTTGGCGGTGACGTCCGATGGGTGAGGCCGGGCCGACGCTGGCTCAGCAGCTTGCCAGGTTCGCCGCCGGGACCAGCTATTCCAGCGTGCCCGAAGAGGTGCGCGGCAGCGTCCGGCTGCGGTTGTTGGACGTGCTGGGGGTGAGCCTGGCGGCGCTGCCGTTGGATTCCAGCCGGGCGGTGACAGAGCATGTCGCGGAGAACTCCGGCGCCCCGCATGCCACTGCGCTGGGGCTCGGAGCGCGGGTCCCCGCGGCGGGCGCCGCGCTGGTCAACGGGGCGCTGGCGCATTCCCTCGACTTCGACGACACCCACCTGCCGTCCGTGGTGCACCCCTCGGCCACGGTGATCCCGGCGGCGCTGGCAGCCGCCGAGCAGCAGCATGCCCACGGCCGGGACCTGATCACCGCGATCGCGGTGGGCATTGAGGTGTGTGTGCGGCTCGGCATGGCCGGGTACGACCCGCGTTCGGGCAACTCGATGTTCTTCGAGCACGGGCAGCACGCCACCTCGATCTGCGGGGCCATGGGCGCGGCGACCAGCGCTGCTCTGCTGCGGGGGTTGGACGCGGAAGGGGTTGGCAACGCCCTCGGCGTGGCCGCCAGCATGGCGAGCGGGATCATCGAGGCGAACCGCACCGGCGGCACGGTGAAGCGGCTGCATTGTGGTTGGGCGGCCCAGGCTGGGGTCTCCGCGGCCGCGTTGGCGGCGCGCGGCTTCACCGGCCCACCCACCGTGTTGGAAGGTCGGTTCGGCCTGTTTCAAGCGTTCCTGCGGGGTGACTACCACCGCGACGCGTTGCTGAACTCGCTCGGCGAGCGGTGGTCCACCCTGGACATCATGTTCAAGCCGTACCCGGCCAACCATTTCACTCACGCGGGGATCGACGCCGCGTTCGCGATGCGGGCCCGGGGGGTCCGGGCGCAGGACGTGGCGCAGCTCAGGCTCGGAGTTCCGGGACCCACGGTCCGCACCATCGGCCAGCCGATCACGGTGAAGCGCGCCCCCCAGGACGGCTACCAGGCGCAGTTCTCGGGCCCGTACACGGTGGTCGCGGGGTTGTTGGGTGGCGGTGGCCTGGGTCTTGGGCTGGACGACTTCACCGACCAGCTGGCGACCGACCCGCTGCGGCGCGACCTGATGGCGAAGGTGAGCGTGCAGGCCGACCCGCTGTGTGACGAGCTCTACCCGTGGCAGTTCCCCGCGGTGCTGACCGTGCGCACGGTCGACGGACGTGAGCTGACTGAGGTGGTCCGGCACAACCGGGGCGGTCCGAAGCGACCGATGTCGCCTGCTGAGTTGGAGGCGAAGTTCGTCGACAACGCCGGGCGGGTACTGCCTCGGGGTGTGGTGGAGCGGGTGGGGCACTCCGCGATGAAGGCGGACGATCTGCCTGATGCAGCGGCTCTGTTTAGTCCGGTGGCTGAGATGTTGGACAAGACTGTGGGAAGCCGGTGATCCCGAGCGGCGATCCAGGGCGATGGCCCGTGGCCCTCCCCTGACACACAAGGGGCGTCGAAACAGGGGGTAGATGGATGCCGAGGTACGACCTGGTGGTCACTGGCGGAGTCGCGGTGCTGCCAGGTGTGGGCGAAACCCGGGCCGACATCGGGGTACGTGACGGGCGGGTGGCGGCCGTGGGCCAGCTCGATCCGCGCGACGGCGACCGGCAACTGGACGCCTCCGGAAAGGTGGTGCTGCCCGGCGCCGTGGACTCCCACGCGCACCTGGGGATCTATCGCGACATGACCGCCGATGCCGAGAGTGAGACCACGTCCTGCCTGGTCGGCGGGGTGACCTCGCTGATCTCATACTTCCGGACCGGGCACCACTACGTGGACCGGGTCGGGCCGTACCGGGAGATCTTCCCGGAAGCGCTGGACAAGGTGGCCGGGCACGCCCAGATCGACTACGGCTTCCATTTGGCCCCGATGAGCCCGGAGCACATCCAGGAGATCCCTTGGCTGGTGGACGAGATGGGCGTCAGCAGCTTCAAGTTCTTCATGATGTACAGGGGAATGGATCTGTCGGGCAGCAGCCGGGACGGCGCCGCCTACACCATGGCCGAGGACTACGACCTGGGCCACCTGTACGCGATCATGGAGCAGGTCGCCGCCGTGGACCGGTTCCGGCGCAGCCGGATCTCGGTGTCCGTGCACTGCGAGCAGTCCGACCTGTTACGGCTCTTCCTGGAGCGGGCGCGGCAGGATCCGCACCTCTCCGGGCTCGCCCAGTACGCCGCTGCCCGCCCCCCGCTGTCCGAGCGGCTCGCCATCGAGGAAGCTGGGGTGCTCGCCGACGCCACCGGCGCCCCCATGAACCTGCTGCACCTGTCGAGCGGGGTGGCCGGGCGTACGGCCGCGGACCTGGCTGCCCGCTACCCCCACCTGGACCTGAACCTGGAGACCACGCTGCACCACCTGGTGCTCTCCACTGAGCTGCTGGCTGCGGCCCCCGCCGCCAAGGCGGGCGGGGCCGCCTCCGGCAAGGTGAACCCGCCGATCCGGGAGCCCGAAGACAACCAGGCGCTGTGGCAGCTGGTGCGGGACGGCGCGATCCGCACCGTGGTCAGCGACCACGCGTGCTGCACGGCGGAGCAGAAGGGCGAGCGGGTGTGGCCGGCCCCGCCGGGGTTCGGCGGCGCCGCCCT
>JBOGDL010000220.1:0-2415 GCA_050701815.1 Micromonosporaceae bacterium
CATGGAGCACAGCGGCGCCGCCAGCGACAGCTCAGCGAGCGGCGATGACGCGGCGGACAACGACGACAGCCCCCGAGCCAGCGGGGCCGTCCACGGCTACCTGGAAGACCGCTCTGACGCGGCGATCGTCGACGTGCTGTGGAGTGCGAGAGCCGGCGCCAGGGTGCTCAACTGCACCGCGCGCTTCAACCCCCGAGGCGGCGCCAAGTCGTTCAGCCGGCACGACGCGCAGTGGCTGGTGAACCTGCTCGGCGACACCGTGCGGGCGGCGCGCGGCGACGCCGGCCGTATCGTCACCTCATCCTGGCTGGCGGAGGACGAGCGGAGGATGCGCAGCCCGACCGAGCCGTTGATGCCGTTCTGGCTGGGTGAGGTCACGTTCCTGCCGCGGAGCATCGACCCCGACACGCTCCCCACCTCGCTGGTGGCACATCCGTGCCCCGTCAACTCGGGTGACGGCGCCGTCGTCGTGCTCGCTGACCTTGCCGCCACAGCCGTGGACGCTTCGAAGGCGGTCGACGACATCATGCTGCTGCGCCCGTACCTCTCAGGCTGAGGGCGGCTAACGCGTGTCGCTGGAGTGGTCCTGGACTACCGCCCGGCCCGCTTCCAATCTCGCCACCGGGATCCGGAATGGCGAACAGGACACGTAGTCCAAACCAACGTCGTGGAAGAAGCGCACCGAGTCCGGGTCTCCGCCGTGCTCGCCGCAGATCCCCAGCTTCAAGTCCGGTCGCGCCTGACGCCCCTCGCGGGTCGCGATCCGCACCAACCGACCGACCCCGCTCACATCGATTGACTCGAATGGCGACACCCCGAAAATCCCCTTCTCCAGGTACGCCGAGAAGAACGCCGCCTCCACATCGTCCCGGGAAAAGCCCCAGGCCATCTGAGTCAGGTCGTTGGTGCCGAAGGAGAAGAACTCAGCGGCCTCAGCGATCTGGCCGGCGGTCAGCGCCGCCCGCGGCACTTCGATCATGGTGCCGATCAGAGTGCGGGGCAGTTGCTCGACCTCCACGCCGGACTCTCGGGCCACCTGTTCCACGATCTGCTCGGTGTCCGCCCGGATCGCCTCCAGCTCCTGCACTGAGGCGACCAGCGGGATCATGATCTCCGGCTGGACGTCGATGCCTTTGCGCGAGCACTCCGCCGCAGCCTCCACGATCGCCTTCACCTGCATTTTGAACAGCCCCGGCGTCACCAGCCCGAGGCGCACGCCGCGCAGCCCGAGCATCGGGTTCTGCTCGTGCAGTCGGTGCACGGCCTGCAGCAGCCGTAGCTCGTTCTCGTGCTTCTCGCCACGGGACTCCGCGAGCGCCACCCGCACCGACAGCTCGGTGATGTCGGGCAGGAACTCGTGCAGCGGCGGGTCCAGCAGCCGGATAGTCACCGGCAGACCGTCCATCGCGGTGAAGATGCCGACGAAGTCCTCTCGCTGCAACGGCTCCAACGCGTCCAGGGCCTGCTGCCGCCCGTCATCGGTCTCGGCCAGGATCAGCTTCTCCACCAGCTGCTTGCGGTCGCCCAGAAACATGTGCTCGGTACGGCACAGCCCGATGCCCTGGCCGCCGTGCCGGCGGGCCCGCTGCGCGTCTTCCGGGGTGTCCGCGTTGGCCCTGACCTTCAGCCGCCGCACCTTGTCGGCATGCGTCATGGCCTTGTGCACCGCGCGCACCAGCTGGTCGGAGGAGTCTTCAGGGTCCAGCTTTCCCTCGAAGTACTCCACCACCGGCGACGCCACCACCGGCACCTCACCGAGATACACCTCACCGGTGGAGCCGTCGATGGAGATCACATCGCCCTCTTCGACGACGGCGCCACCCGCGGTGAAACGCCGGCGCTTGGTGTCGACCTGCAACTGCTCGGCGCCGCAGACACAGGTCTTGCCCATTCCCCGGGCCACCACAGCGGCGTGGGAGGTCTTGCCGCCCCGGCTGGTCAGAATGCCCTCCGCCGCGATCATGCCGTTGAGGTCATCGGGGTTGGTCTCGCGACGGATCAGGATCACCCGCTCGCCGGAGCGGGACCACTTCACCGCCGTGTACGAGTCGAACACCGCCTTGCCCACCGCCGCGCCGGGCGAGGCGTTCATCCCCTTGGCGATCCTCTGCTTCGGGGCGGAGGCGTCAAACCGGGGGAACATCAGCTGAGACAGCTGGGCGCCGGTGACCCGGGTGAGCGCCTCGTCCAAGGCGATGACGCCTTCCTCCACCAGCTGCGTGGCGATCACGAAGGCGGCCGCGGCGGTGCGCTTGCCGACCCGGGTCTGCAGCATCCAGAGCTTGCCGCGCTCGATCGTGAACTCGATGTCGCACAGGTCCCGGTAGTGCCGCTCCAAGGTCGCCATGATCTCGAGCAGCTCGCCGTAGCTTTTCCTGTCGAGACGTTCCAGATCCTGCAGCGGCACCGTGTTGC
>JBOGDL010000221.1:0-4443 GCA_050701815.1 Micromonosporaceae bacterium
GGGTTCCCGGACATGCTCCCGGCTCTTGAGTCTGGACGCGTGGACGCGGTCTGGGAGATCGAGCCGTTCGTCACGCTGGGCCGCGCCTCCGGCGCCAAGCCGATGTTGTGGCCGTACGTGGAGACCAAGCCCGGAATGCAAATCGGCTCGTACGTGGCGGGCAAGCAACTGCTCGAAGAACGCCCCGAGGTGGCGAAGGCATTCGGACGGGGCGTCGCCGACACGGCCCGCGCCATCACCGACGACCCGGACGCGTTCCGCAAGGCGCTGCCGAGCCTGGCGAAGGTGAAGCCAGAGCTGGCCGACAAGATTGTGCTTCCGGCGTGGCAGGCCGGCATCGATCGGGCCACACTGGCTTTCACTGAGCGTGAGATGCGCGAGCAGGGCCTGCTGAAGAAGCGCGTCGACATCGGGTCCGTGGTCGCGAAGGGCGCCGCATGACCTCCCGGCGTGCCGGATGGGGCGACCCGCGGCGATGCGCGCTGCTGGTGATCGACCTGCAGAACGACTACTGCCACCCCAGCGGCGCCCTTGCCGCAACAGGGCAGGACGTGAGCGCCGCCGCCGGCGCCGCCGCGAAGGCAGCCGAACTGCTCGTCGCCGCGCGCGCCGCCGGGGCGCCGTGCGTGCACCTGCGCTCCGAGCATTCCCAGTGGACGGACACGCCGGAGTGGCTCGCCCGGGGAGACGCCGGCAACCTGCTCGACCCCCGGAAGATCCCGATCGCGCGGGCCGGCTCCTGGGGCGCGGCGCCGTTTCAGATCGAGGCCGCCGCCGGGGATCGGGTGCTGGTCAAGCACCGGTACTCCGGCTTCGCGCACACCCCGCTGGAGTTGACGCTACGTGCTGTCGACCGTGACGTCGCCGTGCTGACCGGCGTCACCAGCGACCTGTGTGTGCGGGCCACCGGGCTGGACGCGCTGGCCAGAGGCTTCACCCCGGTGCTGGTCGCCGACGCCACAGCGGCTGCCGACCCGGACCGCCACGCGGGCGCCTGCCGGGAATTCGCCAGCTACCTGGGCCCGGTGGTCACGTCCGCGGAACTTATCGACGCCTGGGCGCCGGCCGCTTCGAAGTCGGCCGCCGCCGAGCCCGCCACGCTCGACACCGCAGGAGGTTCGCGATGAGCACCCGCCGATTCACCGCGCCGGACAACTCCGTGCTGGACGCGTTCTACGGTGAGCTGGCCGAGACGGACCTGCAGCCGCTGTGGAAGCAGTCCGGCCTGATGCCATCCCAGCCGCCGATCGCGGACCAGCCGCACGTCTGGCGCTGGAAGACGCTGCGGCGGCTCGCGGAGTCCTCCGGCGATCTGGTGCCGATCGACCGGGGCGGCGACCGCCGGGTGCTGGCGCTGTGCAACCCGGGGTTGGGTGGGGCGCCGTACGCCACCCAGACGCTGTGGGGCGCCGTGCAGTACCTCGGCCCCGGCGAGGTCGCCCCAGCCCACCACCACTCCCCCGGCGCGTTGCGGTTCGTGTTGGAAGGCGAAGGGGTGTGGACCTTGGTCAACGGCGATCCGGTGGCGATGAGGCCCGGCGATCTGGTGCTCACCCCCAGCTGGGCCTGGCACGAGCATCACAATCCGGGCCAGACGCCGATGCTGTGGTTCGACGGGTTGGACATCCCGATGGTGCGGGCTCTGGACGCGGTGTTCTACGAGGACGGGCCCGACGAGATGACCAACCGCGCCGTCGACTCGGTGTCCGGGTCCGAGCGCCGGTACGGCGCCGCGCCCGGCATCGTCCCGGTCGGGCAGCGTCGTGAGGCGCCGCATTCGCCGCTGCTGGCGTACCGGTGGCGGGACGTGGACCGCGCGCTCACCGAAACCCTGCGGGCCGATGGCGGCCATCACACCGCGATCCGCTACAGCGACCCCACCAGCGGCCGGGACGTGATGCCGACGCTTCGATGCGAGATGCACCGGGTGCTGCCCGGCGCCCGCACCCCCACCACCCGCCGCGCCGGATCGTCGGTGTGGGTGACGTTCCGGGGGGCGGCGCGGGCGGTGATCGCCGGGCAACGCTTCCAGCTGCAGGCCGGTGACATGGTCGCGGCGCCCTCGTGGGCGCCCTTCGACCTGGAGGCCGACGAACCCGCTGACTTGTTCTGCCTGTCCGACGCCCCGGTGCTCGAAGCGCTTGGCCTGCGCCGGACGGTTGTTCTCGACACCCATCAGGAGGTGCATTGATGCGTCTGGCGACGGTACGCACGGCCGGCTCCACGGCCGCGGCCCGCTTGGACGGCGACGAGTACGTGGTGCTCGACGCCCCGGACCTGACCACAATGCTGGCCAGGTCCGACTGGCAGGCGGCAGCCCAGGCGGACGGCGGACGGCTTCCCGCCGAAGCCACAGCTCTGGATCCAGCAGTACGCCCGACCAAGACCCTCTGCGTCGGGCTGAACTACCGCAGCCACATCCTGGAGATGGGCCGTGAGCTGCCGGAGCACCCGACCCTGTTCGGCAAGTTCAGCGACGCGTTGACCGGCCCGTACGACCCGATCACGCTGCCGCGGGTCTCCGAGAAGGTGGACTGGGAGGTGGAGCTGGGTGTGGTGATCGGCCGCGCCGCCCGCCACGTGACCGCCGCGCAGGCCCCGGACCACATCGCCGGATACACGGTGGTCAACGACGTGTCGATGCGGGACTGGCAGCGGCGCACCGCCCAATGGTTGGCGGGTAAGAATTTTGAGGCGTCCACGCCGGTGGGGCCGGTGCTGGTGACCCCGGACGAGCTGGACCACGCCCGGGACCTGGAACTGTCCTGCCTGGTCGACGGCGAGACGATGCAGAAGTCCCGCACCCGCGACCTGCTCTTCTCACCGGCGGATGTGATCGCGTACGCCTCCCAGTTCATCACCCTGCGACCGGGCGACCTGATCTGCACCGGCACGCCGGGTGGGGTGGCGGCGGCACGGGAGAACCAGCCGTTTGTGCGTGACGGCCAGACCGTGACCGTCACGGTGGAGGGCATCGGGTCCTGCGTGAACCCGTTCCACGAGGAGCGACCATGAGCCACGGGACACAGACACCCGCCACCGCGGACGAGGCACGCCAGTTGAACGCATCCCTGGACCGCGAGCTGCTCGCCGCGACGGCCGCCGTCACGCCGGACATCCTGCACCGCTGCCCCGAGCCCGGTGAGTGGTCGCCGGCCGAGCTGCTGGCGCATCTGGGTGAGTTCCCGCGCTTCTTCGCGGCCGAGCTGCGTCGCTGGCGCGCGGACCCGGACGCGGTGATCGGGCGTACCCACGACCATCCGGCACGGCTCGCGGCGGTCGCCAACCCGGCCGAGCAACTGCAGGGCGCCCTGACCGCGATCGGGGACGCGTTCGCCGACCTCGACGACGCGCTCGCCGCACTTGCCGACACCGATCTGACCGCGGCCACCAGCAACGTCAAGTACGGCGCCGAGCCGCTCACCGCGTTCCTGGACCGGTACCTGCTCGGCCACAAAGCCAGCCACCTCGACCAGCTCCGCCGCGCTGTGGCAGCCCTCGCCGGAGACCGCGCGTAGTGGACCCGGTGATCATCGTCGGGGCAGGGATCGGCGGGCTTGCCCTGGCGCTTGAGCTGCACCGCGCCGGCATCGACTGCCAGGTGTACGAGGCGGCGCCCGAGATCGCCGCGCTGGGCGTCGGGATCAACATCCTGCCGCACGCCAGCCGCGAGCTGGCCCGGTTGGGCCTGCAGGAGTCGCTGGCGCAGGTCGCCGTCACCACCCAGGAGTCGGTGTATTTCAACCGGTACGGGCAGCTGATCTACCGCGAGCCGGCGGGCCGCCACGCGGGGTACTCGTGGCCGCAGTTCTCCATCCACCGCGGTGACCTGCAGCAGGTGCTGTGGACCGCCGCAGCCGAGCGGCTGGGCCCGGAAAACCTGAATCTCGGCTGGCGCTGTGTCGGCGTGGAGCAGGACGGCAGCGGCGCCCTCGCCCGGTTCGCTGATCAGCCACCCCAACGGGGTTCGGCGGTGATCGGGTGCGACGGGATCCACTCCGCGGTACGCAGGCAGCTGCACCCGAAGGAGGGCTCACCCCGGTACTCCGGGGTCAACATGTGGCGGGGCGTCACGCCGTGGCAGCCGTTCCTCACCGGCGCCAGCATGGTGCGAGCCGGCTGGCTCGCCACCGGGAAGATGGTGATCTACCCGATCCGCGACCACATCGACGCCGCCGGCAGGCAGCTGGTCAACTGGGTCGCTGAGATCGAGACTCCGCAGCACCAGGACCGCGACTGGACTCGGCAGGCCCGGGTCGAAGACTTCATCGACGCGTTCTCCGACTGGCACTTCGACTGGCTTGACGTGCCCGCGCTGATCCGCGCCTCGGACGTGGTGCTGGAGTACCCGATGGTGGATCAGGAGCCGTTGGATCGCTGGAGCTTCGGACGGGTCAGCCTGCTCGGTGACGCCGCGCACCCGATGGTGCCGCGCGGCTCCAA
>JBOGDL010000222.1:0-4851 GCA_050701815.1 Micromonosporaceae bacterium
GAGCAGGCCGGGCTGGCTGCCGAGTTGCGGGCGGCGGCGGCCGCACTGCTGCCCGGGTGGCTCGGCGCCCCCCTGGACGGGTCCGCCGGACCGCTGCCGCTCGGCGTGGACGCCGCGCCCGCCTCACGAGGGGAGCCGGTGGCGCTCCGGCTGGGTGAGGCGACACCCACCCGGGAGGCCGGTTTCCCCGCGCTGGTCCCGCTGCTGGGCGCCGGTCATCTCGCGATTGACGCTGACGCCCGACATCCGTCGGTGTCGGGGTTGCTGCGGTCAGCGTTGCTGCGCCTGGTCGCCGCCTGCCCTCCCGGGACGCTGCGGGTGCTCCCGGTGGACGGCGGCACGGTCGGCGCCACCTTCTCGCCGTTCCCGGCGTTGGTGCAGGCCGGGGTGATGCTGGAGCCAGCCACGGACGGCCCCGGGCTACGGGCGATGCTGGCAGCCGCCGAGAAGCACGTGCACGCCAGCCGCGCCGGCGGCGCCGCCGATCAGCGCCTGCTCGTGGTGGCGGCGTCGCTGCCACCGGACGCCACCCATTCCGACGTGGCGCGGCTGGCGGCGCTCACCCACGCGGGTCCCCAGTCCGGGGTGCATCTGATCTTCTGTGGGTACGCCGAACGCGGCCACACCAGCCCACCGCCGGTGGAGCACACCTCGCTGCTCACCGTGCAAGAGAGGCCAGAGGGCGCCGCCACGCTGGGGAACCCGGCCGGCGAGGCGTACGGGCAGTCCGGGTTGAACTCGCCGATCACGCTCGACCCTTCCCCGGCGAAGCCAGTGATCGACACGGTGTGCCAGCAGGTCGCCGAAGGCCAGCGCGCCGCCGATCAGCTCCGGTTCGCCGATCTGATTCCGTCCACACCGTGGCAGGAGAGCTCGACAGACGGGCTGCGCACCGCGATCGGGCGCGCTGACCGGCGTACCGTCGCACTGGCTTTTGACGACGCCACCCCGCACTGGCTGGTCGCGGGGCGCACCGGCTCAGGCAAGACGGTTTTCCTGCTGGACGTGCTGTACGGGCTGGCGGCACGCTACTCCCCCGACGAGCTGTCGATGTTCCTGCTCGACTTCAAAGAGGGGGTCTCGTTCACCGAGTTCACGCCCACCGAGCTGGACCCGTCCTGGGTGCCGCACGCTCGTTCCGTCGGGATCGAGTCCGACCGGGAGTACGGCGTGGCGGTGCTGCGGGAGCTGGTCGCCGAGATGTCCCGCCGCTCCACCACGTTGAAGCGGGCAGGTGTCAGCAAGCTGGCTGACCTGCGCCGACGCAAGGGCGACGTGGCGATGCCGCGGATCCTGACGGTGATCGACGAGTTCCACGTGCTGTTCGCCGGCAACGACGGGTTGGCCCGGGAGGCGGTGGCGCTGCTGGAGGAGCTGGCCCGCAAAGGCCGCTCGTACGGGGTGCACCTGATCCTGGCCAGCCAGACCGCGTCCGGGATCGAGGCCCTCTACACCAAGACCGAGTCGATCTTCGGACAGTTCCCGATGCGGATCGCGCTCGCCGGTGGCGGCAACGTGCTCGACACCCTCAACAACGGCGCCGACGGCCTGCCCATCGGCGCCGCCGTGATCAACGACGCCGGCGGCATCGTCGGGCACAACCGGACGGTGCGGTTCCCGAACGCGCACGCTGAAGAGGAGACCCTGGCTCAGGTGCGGCAATGGATGTGGCACTCCCGGCAACCGGGCGCCGCGCCGCCGGCGGTGTTCCAGGGGTTCGCCGAGCAGGAGGTGACCGACGACCCCACGTACCTGAGTCTGCGGCCCGGCGCCCGGCACCGGTCGCTGCTGGTGGGACGCCAGATCGATGTGGTCTCCTCCACCGCCCGGTTCGGTCTGGACGCCACCCCGGGCCGGCACCTCGCGGTGCTGGGCCCCAGCCCGTCCGGCGCCGACATCCTGCACGCCTCGATCGCGGGCCTGGCCTGCCAACACTCGCCCGGCTCCGCCCGCTTCATCGTGGCGTCCCTGGTGGACGCCGCCGAGGACGTGGCCGAGTCCGCCGCGGACGCGGTGCGCAGCTCCGGCCACGCGGCAGAGGAGGTGGAGGCGCCCGGGTTGCTGAGCCTGCTGGAGAAGCTGTCCGAGGACGGCAGCGCGGCGTCCGACGGGCCGGCGCACACGTACCTGACGGTGTTCGGGATGGACGCCGCGGCCGGGGTGCTCTCGCAGCGCCTGGGGAACAGTCCCGGCGTCACCGGTCGGACCCGGTTCCGGGACGTCCTGAAACAGGGCCCGGCGCGCGGCGTGCACCTGCTCGGCTGGTGGCGCGGCATCCAGCGGTTCAGCGAGGACATCGGCGGCTCGAGCATGCGGGAGGATCTGGCGTGCCTGGTGGCGCTGAACGTCTCCGCACAGTCCCTGGGGTCCCATATCGGCAAGTTGAACCTGCAATGGGAGCCCCGCGCCAACCGGGCGTTGCTGATCGACCTGCACAATGACCGGGTGCAGCCGATCGTGCCCTTCGTGCGATCGGATCGCCATCCGGAGGGGGGCTCGTGGTGACGGAGCTTTCCACGTACGCCTCGCTGGCCCGACAGCTCGACTCGGTGCGCCGCGGCGAGCAAGAGTTCGCAGCCGGGCAGAAGCGTGAGCTCGCCAGCGGGCGTAAGGCGTTGGATCAGCTGGTGGATCGGCTGACAGAGCAGCAGGCTGCGATGCATCAGGCCGCCTTCGAGCTGCGGCTGCGGATGCCCAAGGTGGATCCCGCGCCCAGCACTGGGCTCACCGCCAGGGAGGCGCTGGCACAGGCTGAACGGTCTGCTGACACGTCCGACCGGGAACGGGAGAACGCTCTGCTCCGAGCGCAGGGGCCGCGCTTGCTGCCGGGCTGGTCCGTGGTGGCGCGGAACACCGTGATCTACAGCGGCTGCGCGGTGGGGGCGCTGGTCGTGCAGGTGGTTCTGGCGTTGCTGGCCGATCAGATGGACCCCGCGACCGTGTTCTTGTGGTCGTTCATCGGGCTGCCCATGATCGCGTTCTTCACCGGCTACTTTCTGGTGGGTTTCCTCGGCGTGCCCCGGATTGCGGCGAAGCCGGCCGAACGGGACCAGCACGGCTTCCTGATTCCGCCGCAGAAGCGTCAGCCACCTCCGCTGCGGCGTACCCCGAAACTTGGTCTTGTGATCTGTTTGGCATCCACGCCGCTGTTCTTCCTGCTCCTGAAGCTCGCGGGGTTCTAATATCACTGGCGGCCTGCCGCCCAGAGCGCTCTGGCGCAGGCGTCGCAAACAGCGCCGACTGGCGAGGTTTGGTGATTTTCGCAGCAACCTGGATCGGGGAGTGATCGTGAACGCCGACGAGACCAAAGCAGGCATCGCAGCCTCCGAGCTCAGCGCCGGGGAGGCGATATCCCAACTGCTGGCGGCGCGATCCGTGCTGGACCATGCGGTCAACAACGTCAGCTCCGCCACGCAAGGCGGCGCCGAGGCTCTAGCTGGCCAGGCGATCGGCCATTACCTGCAGGCGCAAACCATGATCGATGAGGCGACCGCGGTGATCCAGGCCGGCATCGAGGCCGGACGGCAGTACGCCTCCAGCATTTGACGAGCCCGGCGGCTAGCCGTGACAACCAGTCACTTCCGGTGCGGTGGTCGCGCCGGGTTCCCGTCGCCGAGCACCCTCCGCACAACCCTTGGGGACGCAGCGGAGGGCGTGTAAATCGATAAAGCCGAGTAGCCTGCGGCGAGGAACCCACAAGGGCGGTGATCATGCCACGGAAGAAGGATCCGCAGGCTCAAGCGATCAAGATGCTTCGAGCGGTTTCCCAGAGCGGCTTCGGCATCATCTCCGCGATCCAGGCTCAATCTGACGCGTTGAATGAGCTGATCCAGATGGTGGAGGAGAATCCGCTCCTCAACCGGCCAGAAGCCGCCGACACTCTGGATCTGCTGCACCGAGCCAAAGACGACCTCAACGCCGTGTACGACATGGCGCTTGACGCCACAGTGGAGACCTGGAGCATCACCGCGCTACCCGACGGGCTGACTTGCCGCCGCCAGGAGCCGGCGCCCGAGGCGTCCGCGGAAGAGCCCACCGATGGCACGCCTTTGGACGAGACGACACCGTCTGACTAACGGTTCGACTCCGTACGGTTATCAGGTGCGGGCCGGCGACAACCACGCGTCACGGACTATCGGTCGCACCTATATGCCGCGCCGATGAATTCGGCTCCGGCCCTTGTCTGGCCTGATCGGCGTAGGTCAATCTGGCAGGGCGAAACCACGGGCTGTGCAGCTCTCAGCACCGCCCGCATGCAGCCCCTTCCAATTCCCCAGCGATGGCACGGTGTGCCCGCGTGGCGCAAGCTTGCCCTCACACCAGTCACCGCCTCACGGCCTCCCGGCCGCTGCCACACGCCATGTCCACCGACAGCCATATCCACACCGACAGCCAGGCATCCTTTCGCCACCGACCAACGGGCCAACCGAAGCCAGGACGGCCCGGGGAGACGACGATGACCCTGCCCAACCCATCCATGAGGCGTCTTGCCGAGATCGACGCTCGTGCCGCCAGCTGCCCCGACCCTCGGCTCCGGGCTGACGTGCTGAGTCTGGTGCGCCTGATCGCCAACCTGATCGCGATGCACACCCCGACCGCTGAGGGGCGGTTCTGCGGCGAGTGCGCGCGGTCGCGAGACGCGATCCGAAGCCGCGGCCACCGGCCACCGGTTCCGTGCCGGACCCGTTGGCTGCTGGACGTGACGCTGGGCAGAGCCTGACCCTGACCGCGCCGGGACACGACCGGGCTTGGTCCATCACCGAGGTGCGATGCGCCGGCGAGCGCCCAGCCACGACGCACGCGGCGCCAGACACAGCGAGCGGGGGCTCCGCCGGCTGCGGCCGGCGGAGC
>JBOGDL010000223.1:0-18499 GCA_050701815.1 Micromonosporaceae bacterium
GTCAGCCAGGGCAGCATGAAGCGCAGCGCCGAGGTGTCATACAGGCGGTCGAAAGCGTTGGCCTTGGCCGCCGCGAACGCCTTGGAGAGCGACTGGGCGACCCAGGGATAGGCCTGGTAGACATCCCGGCGAACCACCGCCACGTGCATGATCGGGAAAATCCGCTCCGCCTCGTAGTACGCCTTCTCCACGGCGACCGGGTCGGCGAACAACCGGGCCACCCTCGGGTCCCGATTCACGAAGGGGCTGGGGATCCGCGGCGTGTAGAGCGCGTCGATCTCACCGTCGGCCAGCATCGCCGACAGCGTCGCCTCCGGCGCGATCTGCTCCACGTTGATGTTGCCGGGGAGACTCAGCTCCTTCTTCTCGATCCTGCCCGGCGTCTCCTGGCCGCCGGTGCGGTACGACACCGAGTCCACCGGCAGCCCGTGATGGTCAGCGAGGATGCCCCGGATCCACACCGCCGCGCTGACCTGGTACTCGGGGACCCCGACCACCTTGCCGCGCAGGTCCGCGGGCTCCGAGACACCCGCCCCGGTGTTGAGGTAGACGCAGCCGTGGCGGAACATCCGGGACGGGAACACGGGCAGCGCGACGAACGGCGCCGGGTCCGCGTCCAGCGACATCACGTACGAGGAGAGCGACAGCTCCGAGACCTCGAACTCCTGATGCCGCATCATCCGGAAGAAGGTCTCCTCCACCGGCAGCCGCAGGTACGTCAGGTCGATGCCGTCCGGGCGCACCACGCCTTCCTCAAGATCCCTGGTGCGGTCGTAGTCACCGCACGCGAGCGTCAACCTGAGCCGTGTCATGGCTGCTCCCTTCTGCCGTCCGGTGAGGCCGGCCGTCACCAACCGCTATCAGCCGTCACCTGCCGTCTTGAGCTGGGCGTCGAGACGGGGATAGACCCGCCGCGCGTTGGCTTCGAACACCGCGTGACGGTCGGATTCACTCAGCTGCAGCCGGTCGACGTACCGCTTGGTGTCGTCCCAGGAGGCGCCGGTCTCAGGGTTGTCACCGCGCACCGCGCCCAGCATCTCCGAAGCGAAGATGATGTTGTCCGTGCCGATCACTCCGAACAGCAGGTCGATGCCCGGCTGGTGGTAGACACAGGTGTCGAAGTAGACGTTGCGCATCAGGTGCTCGTGCAACGGCGGCCGCTTCATACGCTCGACCAGGCCCCGGTAGCGCCCCCAGTGGTACGGGACCGCTCCCCCGCCGTGCGGGATCACCAACCGCAGGGTCGGGAAGTCAGCGAACAGATCTCCTTGGATCAACTGCATGAACGCGGTGGTGTCGGCGTTCAGATAGTGCGCTCCCAGGGCGTGGAAGTTGGCGTTGCGCGACGCCGAGACGTGGATCATCGCCGGCACGTCCAGCTCGACCAGCTTCTCGTACAGCGGATACCAGTGCCGGTCGGTCAACGGCGGGGAGGTCCAGTGCCCGCCTGAGGGGTCCGGGTTGAGGTTGCACCCCACGAACCCGAGCTGTTCCACACAACGCTGCAGCTCCTGAATCGAATCGTCGAGCGGCGCCCCCGGAGTCTGGGGCAGCTGGCAGACGCCGATGAAGTGTCGCGGGTAGAGGCCGACCACCCGGTGCAGCAGGTCGTTGCAGGCTCGGGCCCAGGCGCGCGCCGTCGCAGGGTCGGTGACGTGATGCTCCATGCTGGACGCTCTGGGCGAGAAGATGGTCATGTCGACGCCGCGTTCGGCCATCAGTCTCAGCTGGTTCGGCTCCACGCTCTCGCGGATCTGGTCGTCGCTGATCTGGGCTGGTCCCGGCTCCGGGAGAGCAGGGTCAGCCAGTCGCGCCAGTTGGGCGTCGCGGAACGCCTGATGCGGCGCCGGGGTGGTCGTGAAGTGACCGTGACAGTCAATGATCATCGTGTGCCTCGCGATTCGGTTCGCGCGATCGTGGGTTCGCGGGTGTGGGTCAGCTCTGACTCATTCCTGCCCATCCGGGGGTTGGTCGATGTATTGAAGGCCCTTCGCGGCGAGCCGTTCCCGCATCTTGCTCACATCGAGGCTGAGCTCGCCGGCCGCGTACCGCTTCCGGGCCGCCGCTTCCCGCTCATCCCGCGCCTGGGACGCCTGCAGCACACTTGCCGCGTCGCGACGTGGCACCACCACCACGCCGTCGTCGTCAGCCACGACCACGTCGCCTGGCCGCACCAGTTGACCCGCGCACACCACATCGACATTGACGTCGCCCAGCGTCTCCTTGACGGTCCCGGTCGCGGACACGTACGCCGACCACACCGGGAACTGCATCCGAGCGAGTTCCGCCACATCACGGCAGCCGGCGTCGAGCACCACCCCGCGCACCCCACGCGCCTGCAGCGCGGTCGCGATCAGCTCACCGATGTACCCGGCGTCGGACGCCGACGTCGGGGCCACCACCAGCACGTCTCCCTCCTGGCACTGCTCGATCGCCACATGGATCATCCAGTTGTCGCACGGGGGCACGCTGACGGTCACCGCCGTCCCCGCGACATGCGCTCGTGGCCACACCGGGGTGACACGCGGCGCCAGCAGCCCGGTGCGCCCCTGGGCCTCGTGCACTGTGGCCACGCCGATCTGGGAGAACCCGTCGACGACTGACCGGTCCGCACGGCGGATGTTCTGCGCCACGACTGCCATTTCGCTCCTTCAGGTGGTCGATATTCGCGGGGGCGGCGGGGCTACGCGGCGCCGTCCTTGAACGGCAGCAGCGAGACGTGGATGACATCGGGGTCCTCATTTGGGCCGACGTCCCCGCCGACCGCCCGGATGGCGCGGTCCGCCTCGCTCAACCCGTACCTGTGCGTGGTCAACAGGTCGAGGGGGAACCGCTGGGACCCCAGCTGGGCGAGCGCCAGCTCGCAGGCCCGGTAGCTGTGGCCGCGTGCGCTCTTGAGGGTGATCCCCTTCTCGGTCAGCTTCTTCAACGGGAAATCCGGGAACGTCGCCAGCTCCCCCTGCACCACGAGCGTGCCGGCCCTGCGCTTGAGCGCGTCGATGCCGAGCAGCACCGGCGCGACTCCGGCGCCGGCGGTGCAGTCAAGCACCGCGTCGACACCCTTGCCGCTGGTGATCCGCTTGATCTCCTCGAGTGGATCCTGGCGCTGGACGTCGATCACCTCGTCCGCGCCCAGCGTCACAGCCAGCTTCAGCCGCGCCGCGTCCCGACTCGTTCCGGTGATGATGATCAGCGACGCGCCCGCCTGTTTGCAGGCGACCACCTGTGACAGTCCCTGCTGGCCAGGGCCCTGGATCAGCACGGTGGAGTCGTAGCCCACCCCGGCGTCGAACAACGCCCACTCGATGCCGTTGGACAGCGGGGTGACGATGCCGGCCAGTTCCGGCGACACGCCGTCTGGCACCCGGTGCAGCACCGCGTTCCACGGTAGGTACATGTGATGGGCGAACCCGCCCCACAGGTGGTGCGGGTGGTTCGCTGAGGTGTAGCCGTACCGCCGGGCGGACGGGTTGGAACGCCAGGCCGTCGCTTCGCAGTGCCGGTACTCGCCGGCGTGGCACCACTCGCATCGCATGCAGGGCACGTAATGCTCGACGAAAACCCGGTCTCCCTCGGCAAAGCCCTGCCGTTGGGTGAATTTGTCGCCCGCCTTGGCGATCACACCGATGTTCTCGTGGCCCATGATGACCGGTTCCGCGTTGGGAGGGGACGCGTAGATCTTGACGTCGGTGCCGCAGATGCCCGCCACCTCGACCTTGAGCAGGGCGCTGTCCTCGCCGATCTCCGGCATCGGGAACTCGCGCAGCTCGGTCTGGCCCGGCGCCGTCCGCACGGCGGCGAGGACCTGTTCTGCCATGTGACTCGCTCCTTCGTCGGGGTTGCTGGCGTCAGGGTGGCTGGCGGGTCCCGCACATGCCTGGCCGTACCCTAACGAAGGTCTAATGGTTTGTCATTTGTGCTACGGTCAGGCGCTATGGCGAGACTTGCCCTCACCGCTGTGACCCGGACTCAAGGCGCAAACCAGGCCCTCAAGGACGGCACGGTCCAACCAGACGGGTTCGCGCTGACGTTCGAGGAGGTCCCGGTCCTGATCCGGGCCTTCCGGCGGATGGTGCGGGGGCTCGAGTTCGATGTCACTGAGATGGCGTTCACCACGTACCTGTGCGCGAAGGCTCACGGCAAGCGCTTCACCGCGCTGCCCATTTTTCTGGTACGAGGTTTCCACCACGGCGCCATGGTGCGCCGCGCCACCAGCGACCTCGGCCCGAAGCAAGTGGAGGGCGCCGCCGTCGGCGTGAACCGCGGCTACACCGTCACCACCGGGGTGTGGGCCCGAGCGATCCTGCAGGACGAGCACGGCGTCGACCTGAGCGCGGTCACCTGGGCGCCGTCCGGCGACGAGCACGTCGCGGAATACCAGCCGCCAGACAACGTCGTGCCGATGCCGCCCGGCGCTGACCTGGCGGAGTCGGTGGCCGGTGGCGAGTTGGCCGCCGGAGTCGGGATCACGGCCGACCGTCCGGATCTGGCGCCGCTGATTGCGGACCCTGACGAGGCGGGCTACCGGGCGTTGCGGGACCGGGGCTTCTACCCCATCAACCACTTGGTGGTGGTGAAAGATGAGCTGCTCGCGGCTCACCCGGATCTGGGGCGGGACCTGTTCACGGCGTTCACGGAAGCCAAGAACCGGCACGTCGAGCGGCTCCGCAAAGGCCAGGTCGCCGATCCCTCGCCCACGGACCGGATGCACCTGCGGGTCATGGAGATCACCGGCGGCGACCCGCTGCCGTACGGGATCGCGCCGAACCGTCCCATGATCGACGAGTTGATGCGCCACGCGGTCAACCAGCGGATTCTTGAGCGGCCCATCCCCACCGGGGCGCTCTTCGCCGCGGGCACGCATGACCTGACCGGGTGATCCCGGCCGCGACCAGGGCGGGGCACGGGGCCGGAGCAGAGTTGGGAGGACTCAGATGCGGATCGCCATCGCGGCCGACCACAACGGCGTCGCGCTGAAAGCGCACCTCGGCGGGTGGTTGAGCAAGCAGGGCCACCAGGTCGACGACCGCGGCGTCGACAGCGCCGAAACCGTGGACTACCCATTGCTCTGCGCCGACCTCGGAGCTGAGGTGGTCGCCGGCGCCGCCGAGCTGGGCATCATGCTCGGCGGCAGCGGCTCCGGTGAGCAGATCGCGTGCAACAAGATCCCAGGGGTACGTGCGGCACTGTGCCACTGCCTGTTCACCGCCCAGATCGCCGCGGCCCACAACAAGGCGAACGTGATCGTCATCGGGGCCAAAATCGTGGCGCCGGCGCTGGCGGAGCTGATCGTCGAGAAGTGGCTGACCACACCGTTCAAAGGCGGCCAACACCAGCACCGGCTGGACCAGATCGCGGCGCTGGAGCGCGGCGAGCCACTCGGGTAGCGCTGCCGCCGCTGGCGGGGCCCCCGACGTGGCTGGCCCAGCCGTGGGGTGGCTGGCCCAGCCGCTGGGTGGCGCCCCGTCACGCCCGCAGGAACTCGCGCACCCGGGCCGGCACGGTCTGCTCGGTCTGCTCGCTCACCGGCATGTCCCAATGCTGGGCCGCGGGCAGGCACTCCTGCAGATAGCGGGCCGCGGATGGGGCGTGGGAGTCGTCCTGGCCCGGAATGATCAGGGCCGGAACGTCGAGCCGCATCAAGTCCTCCGGCTCGGCGCCCGGCACGGTGTCCCGGTCGAACAGCAGCCGCGCCATCGCGCTGACGGCGAGCTGATAGCGCTCCGGGTCCTGGCGGGCGTACGCCTCCCCGAATCCCGCGTCGCCCCTGATCACGGGCGCCCACGGGCCCACCCGGGGGTCTTTGGTGAAGCTGGCGCCGGAGCCGCGGGCCAACTCGGCCACCTGCTTGAGCCCGTGCTGCTCCACGTACGCCAGATGCTGCGCGAACCGGGCGTGCTGCTTGAGCCGATACTTGGCGCCGCCGGCGGGCCAGTACAGCACCATGCTGGAGGTGCGTTCCGGCCACGTCGCCCCGAACGCCACGGCGACTGAGCATCCCGCGCAGCCGCCCATCAGGTGAGCGCGCTCGATCCCGAGATGGTCCAGCAGACCCTTGCCTTGAGCGGCGTAGTCGCGCCACTCGATCCGTTGCACCCGGCCGCCCGACTCCCCGGATTCCCGGCGGTCGAAGGCGATGCAGGTGAAGTCCTGTGACAAGTGGTCCAGCAGTTTGAGCCGGCTGTAGACGCCGAACGAGGTCCAGTTACGCAACGTCGCGTTGAAACCTCCCGGGGAGAACATCAGCAGCGGGGGGCCGTCGCCGACGACCTCGTATCGGGTGGCGATTCCGTCAATCACGGCGGTAGGCACGATCCGCCTCCTTTCCCGGCGCTGAAAGCTCTGGCGCTGATCACTTCTTCGGCTGAGGCGGCCCCGGCGCTGGCGGCTCCGGCGCCGCCGAGGGCTTCGGTGTGCCGCCCTTGATCTGCCGGCCGGCGCGCACGTCGTCCGCGTACGTCGAGATCGCGTCGTACGTGATCTGCGCGACGTTCGCGTACGTGTCCGGGGGCTTCTGCAACGCCGAGGCGGCATACCCGATGGCGGCATGGATCATGCGGACGCGTCCGTCCAACCAGGGTCCGCCACCGAACCCTCCCAGCACCGGTATCGGCACGGCGCCGGCGACCGCCGGGCCCGCGACCGGCCCGGAGTTGGTGAAGTTCAGCAACGACGCGCCAGCCTCGTGCAGCCGCTTCGCGTCCGAGACCATCGCGTCGGTCATCTCGCCGCCCATCGCCGCGTCGGAGGCGACGCTGTATTCGACACCGTGCCGCAATGCGGTCTGCGGTGTGATCCCGAACTGCGCCCACACCGGGACGCCGGCGCGCGCCACCGCGGACACCGCTTCCGGGAAGTCCGCGGCGCCGTCCAGTTTCACCAGGTCGGCCCCGGCTTCTTTGACCATCCGGATCGCGGCCCGCACCGCGCTGGCGGGGCCCTCCTGCAGCGGCCCGTACGGGAGGTCGACGCTGACCAACGCCCGGCGCACGCCCCGGCGCACCGCCTGGCACACCACCAGCATCTGGTCCATCGTGATCTCAAGCGGGTCCCGTTGCCCCCACAGGTTGACCCCCACCGAGTCCCCGACCGAGACGATCTCCACGCCGACCCGGTCCACGATCGCCGCGACCTGATAGTCCCAGGCCACCACGGCGACGATCTTCTGACGGTCGTGCTTCATCCGCTGCAATGACGGGAGCGTCACCTTCTCACCCATGGCCGGCTACACCCGCAACGCGTTGAGAACCGGGGCGATGTCGTCGCCGTCTTTCAGCACGATCAGCACCATGACGTTGGGACGCAGCGCCGCGACAGCGGCTTGGATGCCGTCCGCCTCCCCCAGCACGAAGCCCGCGGACATGATCTTGCCGGCGGCGCATGCGTCTCCGATCACCTCAGCCGCCTCAACGCGGGCGCTCGCGGTCGCGACCACCACCGCGGTGTCGGCGTCCGCGAGCTCCTCGCTCAGCAGCACCTCGACGCCGTCGGCGGTGCGCAACGTGGCGTCAACCGACAGCTCACCGCCACTCTTGGCCGGCAGGGTTCGGTCGAAGACCAGAAAGTGACCACCGCGCCAGTCCTGTCCCGCAAGACCGCGCACCACCGCGGCCGCAGGCTCGTCCAGCGCGATCACCCGTGACGCTCTCCTGGCATGTTCGGAGTAGTCGATCCGGAACCGCGCCTCAGCAGCGGTCGCCGCCATCGCGCAGCTGTTCAGCAGGGTCGGCTGGGTCGGAAGCACAAGCGAATTCTGCATGCCTGACCCGCTCGTCACACCGAAGCGTGCCGGATGCCCTGACGCACCGTCAGGGCATCCGCGCTGCTGTCGATGAAGGCCTGGTCTTTGGGCAGCACCACGGCTGCTGAGCGGACCCGGTGATGCGCGGGGTCGACCCCGGGCGGCGCCACGCCGTCGCTGCGGAGCGCTTCGACCGCGTTCCAGAGCTTGCGACGCGCCATGATGATTCCGCCGTCGGTGGAGACCAGCCGCTCCTTGGTGCGGTCCACGATCGGGCCCATGCTCTCCTGCAACGACGCGTCCTGCATCGCGATGCCCTTGATCCCGGAGTACGTGTCGCCGCGCTGCTGCGCCTCGCGGTCCATCAGGTAGTCGTTGTCCTTGTTCTGCAGCGGCCGGTACGTGCCTGGCACGTACTCGTTGTGCACGCCGTGGCCGTCCCGCATCGCCTGCAGCTCCACCTCGGTGAGCGCCCGCACGGGGTGGTAGTCGAAGGTGAACACCCAGCAGTTCTCGTCGTCGATCGGGATCCAGAAGTGGCCGTGAATCGGGTGGTCGCCGCGCGGCGGGACCATCGTGAACGTGGGCATCACCCACGGCGTGATGCGCCAGTAGTAGTGGCCTTCCTCGGCGTTGCGGCGGGCGCCGACGAACAGCCCGCCGTCGGTCTCGACCACCTCGAAGAACGGTTTCTTGTCCGCGAAGTTGTATTTGTTGCCCGCGGCGCCCTTGAACAGCGGGTCGTCGCGCAGCCCGGAAGAGTGCAGCCATGAGACGTGGCTGGAGTCGATGCCGCCTTCCAACGCCTGCAGCCAGTTGCACTCCTGCCAACGTTTCGAGGTGTACGACTGCTCGGCGGGAACTCGCGCGAACTCCCACTCCGGCAGCTCAGGAGTCGACGCCGGGTCGCCCATGTGCGTCCAGAGCACGTCACCGATCTTGACGAGCGGATAACCCCGAAGCTTGATCTTGCGGCACAGGTTGCTCTGCCGCTCGTCGGGCTCGGAGGGCACCTCGACGCACTGGCCGGTGACGTCGTACTTCCAGCCGTGGTATGAGCAGCGGATCCCGGACTCCTCGTTCCGCCCGAACCAGAGCGACACACCTCGGTGGGCGCAGAACTCGTCGATCAGACCGTACTGGCCGTCGCTGTCCTGGAACGCGAGCAGACGCTCGGAGAGCAGCTTGACCCGTACCGGCGGACCGTCAGGTTCCAGCTCTTCGGCGAGCAACGCGGGAATCCAGTACTGCCGGAACAGTTCACCCATCGGGGTTCCGGGACCAGTCTGAGTGAGAAGCTCGTTGATCTCTGGTTTGAGCATTGGCGCTCTGACCTCCCGCTCCGCCGCTAGGACGGACTGCCATTCCGCTCCGCCGCTAGGGCGGACTGCTTTCCCATTCCGCCGCTGGAGGCGGCGGCTTTCTCATGCCGGGCCATGGTTCGCTTGGGGGCGGAACGCCTCGCCGGGACGGGGGCGGCGACCGGCAGACTCCCGAAGACAAGATCACGCCATCGGCCGACAATTGAGGTCTATTGGTTAGACCATAAATTCGTTAGAGCGTAGGGTCAACCCCAGGCGGATTGAACGTGAGAGGATCTACATATGCCCAGCAAGCCATCAACCCGCGACGCCACGGGGAACGGCGACACGCAATCGCCGGCGGCCAAGACCGACGGGTTGTTCCGGCGGGTCGACCTCAACCGAGCCTCTCAAGTCATCGTCGACCAGGTGCGAATGCTGATCCGGGACGGCAAGCTCAAGCCTGGCGACCGGCTGCCGAGCGAGCGCGACCTCTGCGAGCGGTTCGGCGTCAGCCGGGTCACGGTGCGCGAGGCGCTGCGGGTGCTTGAGGCCAGCGGGCTGGTGCAGATCCGGGTCGGCGCCCGCGGCGGGGCGTTCGTCACCGCTCCCACCAACGAGCGGGTGGGCAAGGGCCTGGCCGATCTGCTGACCCTCTCCCCGCTCACCTCCTCGGAGGTCACCGAGGCGAGGATGGTCTTCGAGCTCGGGATCATCCCGTTGGTGGTGGAACGTGCCACCGCCGAAGACATCGATGTGCTGCGTACGCTTGTCGAGGAGGGGCGGCAGGCGCTCGAAGCGGACGCGTACACCATGGAGATGTCAGCGGCCTTCCACATCCGGCTCGCCGCCTGCACTCACAACACCGCGATCGAGATGCTGGTGCAGAGCTTCCACGGCCCGCTGTTGATGTCCCTCCAAGAAGCGCAGGTCGCAGCGCCGATCATGGGCAAGCGCGGCTCGGAAGAGCACGGCGAGCTGGTGGACGCTTTGGAGCGCCGGGACACCGACCGCGCGCTGCACATCATGCGCACCCACCTGCAGCGCACCGCCGACCGGGTCGCCCAAACCGAGACGTAGCGCAGGTGTCACCAGCCCTGACGGGCCCAACCTAGAACCGATTCATCGCTACCGACTGGCCCGGTCGATGTCATCGGCCCAGGCGAGCAGCCGCGTGATCAAGCCGTCGACCTGGACCGCGCTGAGCTTGTACGGCTCGAAGGCCGAGGCCGGGAACCTTCGGACGGCCCGGAGCGCTTCGGCGAAGATCGCAGGCTCGAATCCGGGATCGTGGGCGGCAGCCATCCGCAGGAGGTCGTCCGCCGCATACCGGCCATCATCGAGGACTCCGTGGACGTCGATGTAGTCACGGACCTCGGCCCGGCCGTACAAGGCGCATAGCTTGTTCGCGGCAGCGTCGGCGGGATGCAGGACCGGGCCGATCGCGAGGTGCACGGGTGGGTGCTCTCGCCAATCGATTCCCAACTCCACGGTGCTGGCATTGCCACCAGCCGGATCGGTGACCGCGAGCCTGGCGAACGACGGCCCTTCCCGATCAACCCTCACCCCCAGCCCGTCGTCGCGCAGCGCCCCCACCACGGCTGCCTGTGCGGCCGGAAAGTCCGCTGCTGCCGCCATGGTGGTGAACAGGTCGACGTCCTTGGAGATGCGGTCGACGAAGCCGTGCGCCTGCACCGCATACCCACCCGCCAGGCAGAAGCCGTACCGAGCCGCGGCGTCCAAAGCCACACGGGCAAGCCGCTGGTGAAACGGGTCCATTGGTCAGGCCGCGCTGACCAGGCTCCGGAACCTGGACTCCCATAGCATCCGCACCTTGCGCGGCAACCAGAGCTGGCGCCACACCAGGCAGAGGGTTGGGGCGTGCAGGTAGGTGCGCAGGTCCTCAACCCGCATCGACTCACGGATCACCCGCTCGTACATCAGGTTGCGCTGCCGCTCGTCGGACAGGTCGTAGCGGCCCTGTTCCGACCAGTCGAGGCGCAACGGCAGCTCGACCACACCGATGGTCGGCCCCGTCAGCTCCTCCAGCGAATCCGGCACGGTGTACGGCCGGCCGTCCTCGTACAAAACCCGTGGCTGCGCCATGCCCCCATTATCGCGCACAGGTAGGCGCCAGCCATCCAGAGCGCTGCGGTACCCGGCCATTCAAGATCCATGTGATGACCGATCCTTACTCGATCCAGGATGCCGAGCAGGCCCGCAGCCAGGCGGAACAGGCGAGACTCCACGGCCTCGGCGCAGTGATCAACACTGTGCTGGACACTGTCGGTCGCGCCATCTCAGCGATCGAGGGCTTCAGTGTCACGATGGACGCTCACCAGTCCAGATCCGTCCCGGACTGTGAAGGCCGGCATGCCGCTTCGTCGGGTCCCGCCGGCAGCGGTGGTCGCCATCCCTTGGCGGCCCGCACGTAGTGGTCGGCCATGAGGAGGAATTCATGAGTGTTACGGACGCGTACCTCAACGCGGCGGCCATGGCAGCCGCGCTGCTGAGAAGGTCGGAGGTCACCGCGGCATGGGAGCAGCCCAGCGCGTTGCCGAAGATGACGGTGGGCGCTCTGGCTGGCCACCTCGGGTACCAGATCTTCTCGGTGGCGCCCACGCTCGACGCGCCCGTCTCGGAGCAGCCGCCGATTTCGCTGCTGGAGCACTACGCGCGAGCCACCTGGATAGAAGCGCCGCTTGACGACGCAGCCAACGCCGGGATCCGAGACCGGGGCGCGAACATCGGCGCCCAGGGGCCTGCCGAGCTGTCGAAACGCGCCGAGGCCGCGGTTTCTGAGCTGCGGACCAGGTTTGCTGATCTGGACGACAGTCAGCCTGTCTTCCTTCCGGAGAAAGATTGGGCGCTGAGTCTCGGGGACTTCCTCACCACCCGGCTGCTGGAGCTGGCGGTGCACATGGACGACCTCGCCGTGAGCGTAGGACAAGCTGCGCCCGAGCTTCCCGACTCCGCGTTCGATCCTGTGCTGGTGCTGCTGGCGCGGCTCGCAGCGCGCCGCCACGGCCAGGTGGCGTTGCTGCGAGCGCTGTCCCGGGTGGAGCGCGCGCAAGGAGCGATCAACGCGATCTGACTACGCCGGGATCAGGGTGCACCTCTGACCGGGGAGGGTGAGCGTCACCGGAGTCTCGGGCGGCAGCGACACCGATGGGTTGCACCGGGCCCGTAACCGGGTTCCGTTGACGCGCACCACGTGGTCCACAGCCTCGCCTAGGAAGGCGCGGGTCTCCACCACACCGTTCCACTGGCCCGCCTGCTCGCCAGCCGTCTCACCCTTGGCGATGTCGACGTGCTCGGGTCGCACCGAGACCACCACTGTGGCCCCGTTCGGCAGGTCGCCCGGCGAGCTGGCGTGCAATGCGCCGTGATCTGTGTGGACCAGGTACAGGCCGTCGGCCTCTCGCGCCTCGATGCGGCCCTCCAGGAAGTTGGACGTGCCGATGAAGTCGGCCACGAACCGCGACCGGGGATTGTCGTAGATCTCACGTGGCCTGCCCGTCTGCTCGATGTTGCCGGCTTGCATCACCGCGATCACGTTGGACATCGCGAGCGCCTCCACCTGGTCGTGGGTGACGTACACGGCGGTGATGTTCAGCTCCCGCTGCAGCCGTTTCAGCTCGAACCGCATCTCTTCACGGAGCTTGGCGTCGAGGTTGGACAGGGGCTCGTCCAGCAGCATCAGCGGCGGCTCCATGACCAGCGCCCGCGCCAACGCCAGCCGCTGTTGCTGCCCGCCGGACAAATCCGTCGCCTGCCGGTCGGCAAGGTGTTCCAGTCGCACCACGGTGAGCACCTTCTCCACCCGGGCTCGGATCTCGCGCCTCGGCAGCCGCTGCCCCCGGGGCTTCACCTCGAGCGGGAACGCGACGTTGGAGCGTACGTTCATGTGCGGCCAGATGGCGTACGACTGGAACACCATCCCCAGCCCGCGCTCGTTGGCCCGCAGCCGGATCCCCTTCTGCTTCGAGTAGAGCGTCCGCTCCCCCACGGTGATCTCGCCCTGGTCGGGGTGCTCCAGGCCGGCCACGCAGCGCAGCGTGGTGGTCTTGCCGCACCCGGACGGACCCAGCAACGTGAAGAGCTGGCCCTGCTCCACGGTGAGCTGGACGTCGTTGACCGCGACCACGGGTTCCCGGCCACCTCTGCCGCCTGGGAAGGTCTTGCGGAGTCCCTCGATCTGCAGCATGCCGATCAGCTCCTCGGCTTGTTGGACTGGGCGGTTTCTCGGCTGGTCGGCGGCATCTGGGTCAGTGCTCCTTCACACCCACCCGCGCGCCGAGCCGGTGAGCCACGGCGACCAGGATGATCAGTGCCAGCACCATCAGCACCCCGAGCGAGGCGAGCTCGGTGAACTGCCCGTTCTCCCACTGCTCCCAGATCAGGATCGAGAGCACCTCGTTGCCGGGCGAGTAGAGCAGGATCGAGCTGGACAGCTCCCGCACGGAGACCATCACGATGTAGATCCAGCCGGCGACCAGGCCCGGCATCAGCAGCGGCAGGTTCACCCGGCGGAACGTCGCCCACCAGGTGGCGCCGCTGGTCTGCGCGGACTCCTCCAGCTCGTTGGAGATCTGGTACATCGAGGTCGAGGCGTACCGCATCCCGTACGGCATGTATCGGGTGAAGTACGCGATGAACAGGATCCACATGGTGCCGTAGATCGGCAGCGGGAAGCGCAGGTAGACGAACAGCAGCGCGACCCCGAGCACCAGCCCCGGGATCGCCAACGGCAGGA
Organism: Micromonosporaceae bacterium; assembly: GCA_050701815.1. Lineage (GTDB taxonomy): Bacteria > Actinomycetota > Actinomycetes > Mycobacteriales > Micromonosporaceae > WHSM01. The sequence goes on from JBOGDL010000223.1 coordinate 13,799, forward strand.
ACGCCAAGTTGTCGATCATCCAGCGACCGGGCAGCTTGGTGCGCACCACCAGCCAGGACACGATGGCCATCAGGAACATCACCGCGGTGGCCGAGCCGATGCCGAGCACGAACGAGTTCTGCGCGGCGCCCAACGCCTGGTCGTTGGTCAGCGTGTACTTGTAGTTGTCCAATGTGAATGTCTTCATGCTGTCCATCGTGGGCACGCTGTAGAAGGGCTGGAACGACGCGTACAGCAGGATCAGCACCGGCAACACGACCGCGACCAGGAAATATCCCAGCACAGCGACGATCGCGGGCCACTTGTACTTGCCCAGATCCATCGGTGTCGGGCGGAACCCCTTCCCGGTGACGGTCTGGAACGCCTTGCCCCGCTTGGAGAGCCGGGACTGCCAGAACACCCCGATGCTGGTGAGCGCGAGCAGGGACAACGCGTACGCGCCGGCCTGGCCGTAGTCAGCCGGGTATTCGTTCAGCACCCGCCAGATCCGCGAGGTGAAGACCCAGGTCCCGTTGGGGATGCCGAGCAGCGCCGGCACCTCGAAGCCTTCCAGCGACCGGATCGCCATGATCAGCACGGACGCGGCCAGCGCCGGCTTCACCAGCGGCAGCGTGACCTTGCGCAGCACCGTGGGAAGCTTGGCGCCGCTCATCAGCGCGGATTCCTCAAGGGACGGGTCCATGCTGCGGAATGCCGCGTACATCAGCAGGAACACCAGCGGGGACAGGTGCAGTCCCTCGACGAACATCATTCCCCAGATCGTGAAGATGTTGAGGAACCCTGGCCCGAAGATGGGCTCGAGCAGCTTGTTCAGCAATCCCACGCGAGGGCTGGCGAGGAAGATCCAGGCGATGGTGTGCAGGATGCCCGGGATGATCAGCGGCACCAGCGACGCCGCGAAGATCAGGCTCTTGAACGGCACGTTGGTCCGCACCACGAGGTAGGCGAGTCCGGCGCCCAGGACCATCGACAACACTGTGGACCCGAGCGCGTACCCGAGCGAGTTGAAGATCATCTCGCCCAGCCCGTACGCCGTGTACGCCTCCGAGAAGAACCGCAGGGTGAGCGAGGCGCCGTCGTAGAAGGTGCCCCACAACAGGTAGACCACCGGGACCAGAGCGAGATAGCTGACGAACAGCACCACCGCCAAGATGATCAGAACCTGGGGTGTGACCATCCGCCGCCAGTCAACGAGCTCGGGGATGACCCGCAAGGACCGGCCCCGTCGGGTGTCGGTGGTCATCGCTGACTCCTTCGGGTCGATCAGGCGCGGCCTGCGTCCCCAACAGCTAGCACCTGCTCCCCCAATAGCTATTGGTTAGACCATTAGATATTCGAGCCTCAACCGTGTCAAGGGTCACTACCACCGGCGCACGTGCCGCTGAGCTGGCGAAGATCGCCGCGCGCCAGCCGGGCCCAAGCCAGCAGAGGGTCAAGCCAGCAACACAACCGCTCAGCGGCTCACCAGCGAGGCACCTGTTTCCGGTATCGCTCGTAGTCGGCGCCGAACCGAGCCCGCAGCGCCGCCTCGTCGCGCCGGGCGCGGGCGTCGAACCAGGGGATGTGCCCGAGGAAGAGCGCCGTGGCCACAGGCGAACGGCTGGTCAACGCGAGCCCGGCCAGAAATATCTGGTGCCCGAGATACATCGGGTTGCGGGTGAGGCCGTAGATCCCCGACGTGACCAGGCGCTCCGGCGGGTTGCTCATTCCCGGGCCACCGCCTCCGAGGCGGCTGCGGTATCGGCCCGCCATCCGGTACTGCAGATAGCCCCAGGCGAGCAAAGGAGCCCAACGCACGTCCGGACGCCGGCGGCGGAGCCCCTGCTCCAGCGCGACCAGCGCCGGATAGAGCAGGAAGGTGCGGGTCGAGGTGGAACCGAGCCTGACGCGCATCCAACTTCCTCTCATCGCGCAGCGCCACAGGGCGCCGCCCCGGCCGCGGGCGCCCGCACGCGCCACGGCTGTCAGTCGGGCTGGCAGACCACGTCCACCAATGCGGGCTGGCCGGTTGACATCACGACCTCGGCAGCTCGCCGCACCGCCGCCTGCACCTGGTCGGGATCGGTGATCGGACCTTCCCCGTGCCAGCCAAAGGAGCGGGCGAGGTTCGCGAAATCGGGCGCCGGACCGTCGATCTCCATTCCCAGGTACGCGTTCTCCACCGGCGTGCCGCGGTGCCGCGCGATCCGCTCCTGGTGTTCCCAGTCGTTGTGGTACGCCCGGTTGTTGAACATCACCACCAGCATCGGGATCTTGTGGTACGCGGCCACCCACAACGCGCCCGGGTCGAACATCAGGTCCCCGTCGGGCTGCAGGTCAACCACCAGCTTGCCGCTGCCCTTGTGCGCCAGCGCCACCCCGAGCGAGATCGAGATCTGAGTCGCGGTGCCGAGACTTCCGCCGGGATGCCGGTACGGCCGGTCGAAGTCCCAGGTGCGCGGCGCCCAGCCCGATGCGGTCCCCGCGGTGAGCACCCAGTCGTGCTCACGTACGGCTTCCCACACCTCGGCCGCGAGCCGGGCGGTCGACACCGGCGAGAGATCCCGGTCCGCCTTGGCCTGCTCCCGCCAGCCTTGCCAGACAGCGTCGTGGATCTCGGCGAGCTGACGCTTCCGCGCCTGCCTGGCCTCCTGCCGCTCCGGCTCAGCCTCTTCCAGCGCCCGGCACCGCTCCAGCAGCTGCGGCAGCGCCACCACGGTGTCGGCCGTGACCTGCAGGTCGGTCGGGTGCAGCGCGGCGAAATCATGCGACCAGGACGAGATCTCCAGGTCGTTGAACCCGAGGTCGACCACGGTGGCGTCCGCCGGGATCCGGGAGCGCACCGTACGGGTGACTTTGTCGAGCTCCTGGGTCGGCTTGCCCATGTCCTTCACGTCGACGAAGAACACCAGGTCCGCGTCTTCGATCGCGTCCGAGCCGGTGACGTTGAGCGGGTGCCGGTTCGGGAAGTTCAATCTGATGCCGGTGTCGATCACCCCGGCGCCGAGCAGCTCCGCCAGCTCGACGAGCTGACCGAAGGCTGCGGGGTCGCGCCCGGCGTACCCGGGGACGATGATGGGGCGCCGCGCGGCGACCAGCAGCTCGGCGAGCCGCTCCAGAGCCACCGGGTCCGGGCCGAGACGGCTCGGCGTCTGGTGGCGCGCGGCGTCCAGGCTCGGGATCTCCTCGGTCAGCGCGTCCTCCTGCAGCCCGGCGTCGAGACAGATGTAGACCGGGCCCCGCGGCTCGCTCATCGCGATCCGGTACCCCCGTGCCACGGTCTCCGGGACCGAGCGGACGCTGCTCGGCTGGTCGTCCCACTTCGTGTAATCGCGTACGGCGTTGCCTTGCACGTTCGCGGTGTGGATCCAGTCGATGTTGGGACGGCGCCGTTCCAGCGCCATTGGCCCGGTGCCGCCGAAGACCACCACCGGAGCGCGATCCAGGTACGCGTAGTAGATGCCCATGGCGCCGTGCAGCAGGCCCACCACGTTATGCAGGATGACGCCCATCGCCTCGCCGGTCGCCTTGGCGTACCCGTGGGCCAGGCCGACCGCGACCTTCTCGTGCGGGCACTCGATGATCTCCGGGTTGTTCCCCCCGTAATTCACGATCGAGTCGTGCAGGCCCCGGAAGGACGACCCCGGGTTGAGGCTCACGTACCGCAGCCCGTGGCGTCGCATGGCGTCCACCATGATGTCCGAGCCGTACCGCGGGGTCTGGTAGGTCACTGCAGCTCCTTCCTAGCGGGCCCGAAGGTGGGCGGCCGATTGGCCGTGGTGTGGCTTCGAGTCACTCGCCCTTGACCACGTCGGCCCCGGACTCACGCACCACCGACTCGTAGAGCCCTTCCCACTTCTTGCGTTGCTTTTCGAGACCCTCCAGGTCGACGGTGACCATGTCGTACTTGTTGGGGACGCCGCCGTACTTGGAGTTCGCCGGGGTGCGCTCCAGCTTGGCGAACAGCTTCTGCGCGTCTGTGAGGCCGTACTCGACGAACAGCAGCGCAGTCGCGGGCTGGTCGGTGTCGCGATGGATCCCGATGCCGTTGGGTCGGATGATGATCGGCTCCACCGCCGGCTCCCAGGCGATGGGCGCGCCTTCTGCCCGGAGTCTGGGGATCCGATGCTGGTACGCGGACGAGACGACCGAGAACTCCCCCGCGGCCAGCAGCTCGGCCATGGTGGTGTGCCCGTCGACCACGACCGACTTGCGGGCCGCCTTCCGGAACAGCTCCACCGCCTCGTCCTCGGTCATGCCCTCCTCGGCCATGAAGTGCTCCGTGACCAGGGTGGCGAACCAGTCCCAGTCGCCCAACTCCATGGCCATCTTCCCCAGATCCGAGGTCAGCACCTCTTCCCAGGAGCCGGGCGCCTCAGAGCCTGCGAGGTCCTTGGTGTTCCAGGCGGCGACGAACACGTTCAGGTAAAGCCCCGCCCAGGTGGGGAACCGGGCGGCCTTCGCGATGTCTTTCTTGATCGGCGTGGTGAGGGGGAGCAGCAGCTTCTCGCTGTCGAGGATCTGCATCTCGGGGCCGTTCACGGCGACCACGTCGGCGCCGGAGTGCTCGGTCTGCGACTCCTCCAGCACCCTGCGGAGCACGTCGGACGAGGAGGCGCGGTACAACTCGACGTCCTTGCCGTGCCGCTTGGAGAAGGCCTCCTTGATCGGGTTCGACTCCTCGACGTTGGTGGAGGTGTAGTAGCTGAGCGTGCCCTCTTC
>JBOGDL010000224.1:0-12924 GCA_050701815.1 Micromonosporaceae bacterium
GCGACCCGGGATGGCGCCAACTGCTTCACCGGTGTGGTGCGGGACGCCACGTACCTGGGCGACCGGATCCGCTATCTGGTCGGCGTGACGGACACGTTCTCGGTGATCGCTGAGGAGAACCCGGCCCAGGCCGGGCGCCATGACGTGGGCGGCGAAGTGACGGTGAGCCTGCCCTCGGAGCACTGCCGGTTGCTGATCTGATCCGGTCCCGCGGGTGTGGCGCACCACGCGGAGAAGAGCACAACGACGAAATGAGGAATGCACATGAGCGCGACCGCCACCTCGCAGCAGCGGACGCTTCCGGTCGAAGAGGCCACGGCGCTGGCCGTGGCGTCGCTGAAACGGCTCGGCTACACCGATGACGAGGCAGCGATCATCGCCGATCACCTGATCGAGGCCGGGCTGCGTGGCTACGTGTTCGCGGGCCTGCCGCGGATCCTCGAAGTCGGAGACAAGATGCGGAATCGGCCGCATCGCGCTCCGATCGAGGTGGTGCACGAGACCCCGGTCTCCGCGATGGTCGACGGCGGCGGCAACGTCGGCTACCTCACCGTGCACCGCGGGATGCGGCTGGCGATCGAGAAGGCGCAGCAGACCGGGGTCGGCGTGGTCGGCGTCCACAACAGTTACTACAGCGGTCGCAGCGGCTACTACGTGGAGGAGATCGCCCGCCATGATCTGGTGGGCATCCACCTCTGCGGCGCGGAGCGCACCGTGGTGCCGCACGGCGGGGCGCGGCCCGCACTCGGGACCAACCCGGTGTGCTTCGGCTTCCCCACCGACGGCGAGCCGTTGGTCTACGACACCGGGACCTCGGCCATCATGCACGGCGAGGTGCAGTTGAGGCTGCGTACCGGCGAGCCGTTGCCTGAAGGCGTCGCCGTCGACCAGGAGGGCAAGCCGACGCGTGATCCTGCGGCCGCGTTGCTGGGCGGGTTCCTGCCGTTCAGCGGCCATAAGGGGTACGGGTTGTCGCTGTGCGCCCAGGCCCTGGGCATCTTGGCGGGCTCTGCCCGAGGTGGCGAGGCCGCCGACTACGGGTTCTTCCTGTTGGCGATGCGCCCGGACCTGTTGATGCCGGCTGAGGAGTTCAAAGCGGCTATGGCCGAATTTCTTGCCGAGGTGAAGGCGACGCCGCCGCAGGACGGTGTGGCGGAGGTGCTGCTGCCGTCCGAGCGGGGCCGTCGCCAGAGGGAGATCACCCTGGGGCGAGGCTTGCCGGTCGACGAGGTGGTCTACCAGGCGCTGCGGGCGCTGTAGCGCGGGTCAGCCGGTGGACGACGTCTTGACCCAGGCCGCGGCGCGCGTCGTCGCCGCGCGCGACGGCGGGGTGACCACGGCCGTACGGGAGCGCGCCACGCTGTGCGTGATGCATTACCTGACGTGCGCCTTGAACGGGCTGGATCTGCCCTGGTCGCGCGCGGTCGCGGGGCTGGCCCACCCGGTCACGCCTGCTAGCCCGGCAACGATGATCGGCGCCCCGGAGGGGGTGCACGGGTCGGACGCGGTGTTCGCGAACGCGGTGTTCGGCCAGAGCACCCTGGCTGAGGACGTGCACCTGCCGAGCCTCGCCCACCCCGGGTCGATGGTGATCCCCGCAGCGCTGGCCGCCGCCGAGCAGGCAGCCGCCTCTGGAACGGCGCTGCTGTCCGCCGTGGCAGCCGGGTACGACGTGCTGTGCGGCATTGGGACGGCGCTCAAGACCCGGGCCTTCACCGAGCGAGGCTTCCGGCCGTCGGGTGTGTTCGGCCCGCTCGGCGCCGCGGCGGCGGTGTCCGCTGTGCTGGGCGCCGACCAGGCGACCACGGCGTCGGCGCTGGGGATCGCCGGCAACACGTCCGCCGGGCTGCGGGAGTGGGCGCACACCGGCAGCACCGACGTGTACGTGCACAACGGCTTCGCCGCCCGTAACGGATACCTCGCCGCTCAACTCGCCGGGCAGGGCATCTCCGGCCCGCCGTCCGTCCTGACCGGCGCCCACGGGATGGCCACGGCCTACGCTGGCGGGGAGGTGGACTGGGCCCAGGCGCGTCGCAGCTGGACGTCACCCGGCGCACTCGCGGAGATCAGCTTCAAGCGGTACCCGGTGTGCAGCGGGGTGCAGGCGGTGCTGGAGCTGGCGGTGGCGGTGCGGCGGCGACGCCAGATCGCCCCGCGTCACATCGACTCCGTCACGGTGTTCACGCACCGGCACGGAAAGACGAACCCGGGTTGTGACCATCCGGGGCCGTTTCACGGGGTGAGCCAGGCCCAGATGAGCAACCAGCTGGCGGTGGCCTTGGCACTGAGTGGCCGGCGCCCCGATGTCGCTGGTTTCGCCGACCATGATCAGCCAGAGGTCGCCGACCTGGCCCGGCGGGTGATCGTGGTGGAGGACGAGACGTACACCCGGCGCTACCCGGAGCGGAGCAGCGCCCGGCTTGAGGTGAGACGGGCCGACGGGTCCACGGTGGTGGAGGAACTCGACGACGCGACCAGCCTGAGCGATGCCGAAGTGATCGCCGGATTCCGGGACGCTGCGAACGCCCGGCTCCCGGAGTCCGCCGCCACAGCTCTCATGGACCAGGCGAGCCGGCTCGATTCCGCCGCCACGATCGCTGGCCTGGTTCACGTGCTACGAAAGGTCGAGACCCCTGACGCGCGCCGCAGCTGACTCGGCCGGCTTGGCCGGCACGGTTGGTTTGGTGGGATCGTGGCGCTGTGGAGGGGGTGGTCGCCGCGGCGCCGCGCGGCGACCACCAGCTCCGGGGTCAGAGTTCAGGGACCCAGTACGGTGACACGTCCATCCAGCCGTTTCCGGACGCTCCATACAGCCGGCCGGAGCTCCACGTGGCAAGCGTGTACCAGGAGTCGGCGTAGTCCGGATCGTCGGTCCACCAGTCGCCGGGGATCGCGTTCAGGATCGGGGTCACCAGCGGGATGTACGCTCCGCCGTCGACGATGGTGAGCAGCGCGGTGGCGATGGCGACGGCCAGCTGTTGGTAGTTGGTGCCGCCGTCGTCCTCCATCATCACGATGTCAGCCAGGTTGTACTTGTACTGGAAGAAGTGCACCACCAGCTGGCCGGGGTAGTACGTCGTCCCATCGTTGTCGAGGTACGGCATCTGCACGGTGTCGATCCGGACCTTGCCGTCGTGTCCGAAGCCGCCGACGAGATTGAAGATCTCAGCGCTGCCCTTGGCCCAGGGCTCGTGGTCGTCATTCAGTCGAATCGCGTCAACCCTGGTGGCCCAGTAACCCGCGCTCGCCGTCGGGCCGTCCTGGGTGGCGGAGGCGAGGCCGTGGCTGTCCCAGGTCTCACGCATCAGCTTGAGGCCGATGCGCAGCGCCTTGTCCGTGTTGACTTCCACCAGGATCACCGGACGATGTGGCGCCCGCGCCGCGTCCAGGGCAAGGGCGCCGCCAGAGGGCCGGTACGCGATCACGTCGGCGCTGGTGTCATCAGTTGGCGCCGCCGCGACGAGTGGAGCGGCGCCCCTCCGTAGCGAGTTCTCCATGCCCGGGGTGGCGAGGCGGAGCTGCAGCAGCGAGCCGCTCGACGCAGGCAGCCCCTTGGCTGTGAGGACGGCGTGGTTGGCCGTCGCGACGCCCCGCGCGAACGTGGAACGCGGCTCAACGTTCGCCAGGTCGACGACTCCAGTCAGCGCAGCTTTCACGACCCGCTTCTGGATGGCCGGGCGGGCCATGGCGGCGGCGAGATCCTGGGCCACCTGATCTGTGATCGCGGAGACGCCGCTCGTGGTCGGGTTCGTTTGGGGTTGGTCCGCCGGCCGAGCTGAGGCCGGGGAGGCTGCGATGGTGGTGATGGCCGTGGCGACGGTGAGCGCCAGCGCGGCGAGGGTGTGTGGTGCGCGTCTGGACAATGCTGACTCCTCTTGAGAGTCGGGTTGGGGGATGCGTCGATTGCACCTTTGCGTAGTGGCCTTGTCAACGGAGAGTTACTGCAGAAAAGAGAGAATGCGCCGCTTTTGGGGCCACAATGAATCGTGAATTAGAAAGAAGAAGGGTTTTCCCCGTGAATTCGTGGCAACCAGATTGCGGCGCCAGAACGTTAAGCTCGCAGCACTGCCCACATATTTAGACGGCATTCTGGTATTCGCTGGAAAGTGAATTAAGTCGCCGCTGGTCAGCCGTACGACAACGACTTTCTTTTGCCCGGTCAGACGCCGGGAGCATAGTCAGGCGTGGCTGCGTGCCCCCGTACCTACGCACGCAGTCACGCCTGAACAGCGGTGAGCGGCAGCAGACGTAGGGGTGGTCTGCCACCTCTGCCCGTGACATCGCACGCGTCAGGGAGATGAGCGTGCGAACGATCGGACAGGTCGTCCCCGGAAAGGGACGCGTCTGTTCAACGACGGGTCGATGGGCATCCAGCTGAGGAACGTCAGGTTCAACCCGCGGCGTTAATTTTGGTTATGGTCGCTTTCGCTGGTGCTCCGGGATCTTGGGCGGTGGAGCCCTTCACGCTGGCGAAGGACGCCTTTATCGCCTCGCAGGCCCACCGCATTCGCTGGATCGCGTTCTCCGGGTGATCACCGAACTCCTGCGCGACCTGCGCGGCGCATTCTCCGCGTCCGAGATTCCGCAGTGTGGCGGTGATGGCGACAGTGATTTGATCGCACGTGAGGCGCTGCGAGGGCTGAACATGTGAAGCGAACAACGCCAGGGCTGCTGTCGCGTCGTCGTGCAGGAGGGGCATCTCACTGTGTCTCGCGTCCAGATGGGGGGTTGGCTGCACGTAGCGACGCTAATGCGGTGAAACCGCTGCAGCCACGTTCGCTCTGCACATTGAGGAGGCCGCGCGGTGCGCGAATGCCCAGTCGCGCTCAGGGAGCGGCGGAGTGCGTGCTTCCGTCGTACGCCCGCAAGGCGAACCACATGTCGTAGCGCGCAGAAGGGCCGTTGAGCAGGGATCTCTCAGTGAGATCTTCGATCCGGGCGAGGCGTCGGCGGACCCCGGGCGGGGAGATCCCCAACTGCTGGGCAGCCGTCTCCGCATGGGCGTTGGCGGCCAGCCACACCCGCAGCGTGCTGAGCTGGTCGGCGTGAGCGGGCTGGAGCAGGGCAGACAGTCGGATCTGAGCCCACTCGCGCACCTCTTCGCGCTCCAGCATGGCGTCCAGCGTGGTGTCGCGCTGCGACGCGGCGGCCTGCTCCACCGGCTGATCGAGAAGCTGCAGCGCGAGATGCGTCGCCGCTTGAGCGGCGATGTCGCTGAGGTCGCACCGAAGCAGCGCCTCAATCCGACGCAGCCGGGCAGTGAGCGTGTTGCGGTGGATCTTGAGTTGTCTGGCCGCGCCTCCGTAGAAGTTGAGCCACGACGTCAAGGTGATCAGCAGCTCGGGGGAGTCCGGGTCCTGCTTGCGGCGCGGCCGGTGATCCAGCAGCGGCTGGAGGGTTCGCCGCGCCCAGGCCCGGCCCGGTTGTCTCAGCAACGTCGACAGGCTGCCCTGGTCGGTGAACCTGGCGTGGCGGTGATCCATGTGCCGAGCCACCGCGAGCGCGTGAAACGCCTGCCCGTACGCGGTGGGCACGCCCCGAAGGCCGGTGGTGTGGCTGGTGCCGACGAAGAAGGTCTTCTCGGTCGCAGCCAGCGCGAGTAGCGCGGACTCGGTCGGGCCACGGGCGGCGGCTGAGGCATCATGCTCCGAGCCGGAGCCGGAGCTGGCACCGGGGCTCGGGTCGGCGCCCGGGCTTGAGTCAGCGGGCGACAGCACGATGATGTGTCGGTGGTAGACGGGGCAACGGACGATCCAGGCCCGGCCCTGCGAAGCCTCCTCGCAACGCCGGACGCCTTCATCCCGCAGCTCGCTCGGGCATTCCACGATGTGCAGCCGGACGACATCCGGGATCGCCGGACGCAGCGCCGCCGCGGCGCGCCTGGCGCCCGAGACATGGCCGACCATGAGCAGGTGCAGGATCGCCTCGCGATTGAAACCGTCGGCGGCGTCAAGCCGTTGCTGCCGGATGTCGGCTTCCTCGACCCGGGACCGAAGCCAGAGCAGGCGGGCCCCGTCCGCCGCCAGGCTGCGATCCGCTGAGGTGAGCGGATGCTCTCGAGCCACGATCAACAGCCCCTGTGGCTGCGCCTCATGCAGCGCGAGGATGCACGCTGACCAGCGACCAAGGTCAACGGAGGCCGCCAGAGCGTCGCCTGCGGCCACTCGTTTCACGTCAGCGGCGATCTGGGTCCGCAGATCCTCGGGATACTCGGGTGAGGCGTGGACGGGTCGGCCGAGGCTGTCGCACATCACCACGTGGCCATTGATCTGGCGGGCCATCCAACTCACCAGGCGGGCGGCGCCGCCCGAGCTGTGAACCTGCCGCAGCATCGCGCGGAGGTTGCTGTCCGCCGTGGGGCGGGCGCCGTCACGTACCTGCCGCTCCGGCGGCCCCGGACGGGTCTGGGGCGCTGGGCCGGTCCCGCCCGGCGCAGACTCGGTGCCGGGATCAACTTTGTCATCCATCGCAATCGCCGGCCCCAGCCTAACCACCTGGTCTGGTCGCGGGTTCGGCGCAGGCGTGCCAGGACCCTTCAAGATCGCGTCGGCGGATGGTAAAGCCGCAGGTCAACGCAGGCGACAGAATTGACGGAATAGCGGTCCATATATAAGTTCTGGCTGGAACGCCGATCCAATTGTGATCCCGCCCCGCTCGCAGCGGCCCCGGCCGCTCGCAGCCGAATCCGCGCGGCTCAACGACGCGCCGCGGCAGCCGGAAGGCGGCGCCCTGCCGCACCTTTTTCGACGATGACGTCTCCCCGCAGTCTGTCGCAACACCTGACTCGTGTCCTTGGAGGGGATTTGCTGTGACGCACACACACGCCGAAAGCCCGATGATCCACCCGTACGGCCACATCGATGGCCAGTGGGTCGGCGCTGACTCGGGCGCGGTGTTCCCAGTCGTCAACCCCGCCACCGGCGAGACGCTCGCAGAGGTCCCCCGGATGGGACGGGCTGAGACGGCCCGCGCCATCGACGCGGCTGCCCGGGCCGGGCGTTCCTGGCGTGCCGCCACGGTGCTGGAACGCTCGGCGGTGCTGCGACGGTGGGCCGATGAGATGCTGCGACACCGGGATCAGCTGGCAGAGGTGCTGGTGCGGGAGCAGGGCAAGCCGCTGGCGGAGGCCGCCGGCGAGATCACGTACGCGGCCTCGTTCCTGGAGTGGTTCGCCGAAGAGGGCAAGCGCGCGTACGGCGAGGTCATCCCGGCTGACCAGCCGAACAAGCGAGTGATGGTGCTGAAGCAGCCGATCGGGGTGGGAGCGGCGATCACGCCGTGGAACTTCCCCGCGGCGATGATCACGCGCAAGGCCGGGCCGGCGTTGGCGGCGGGGTGCGCCATGGTGCTCAAGCCCGCCGAGCAGACCCCGCTGACCGCCACCGCCATCTGCGCCCTGGCAGAGAAGGCCGGGGTTCCGGCGGGCGTCTTCAACGTGGTGCTGGGCGATGTGGACGACGCCGCCGAGATCGGCCGCGAGATGACCGGCAACGAGCAGGTTCGCAAGATCAGCTTCACCGGCTCCACCGCGGTGGGCAGCCTGCTCATGGAGCAGTCCGCACCCTCCATCAAGAGCGTCGCGCTGGAACTCGGCGGCAACGCGCCCTTCCTGGTCTTCGACGACGCGGATCTCGAAGCCGCGGTGCGCGGCCTGATCGCCTGCAAGTTCCGCAACGCCGGCCAGACCTGCGTCACCGCGAACCGGATCCTGGTGGCCGAGTCGGTTCATGACAAGTTCGCCGACCTGCTGGTGCAGCGGACCCGCGAGCTGACCGTCGGGAACGGCATGGAGCCGGGCGTGGACGTGGGGCCGTTGATCGACCAGGACGCCGTGGTCAAGGTGAAGCGGCACATCGCCGACGCTGAACAGCAAGGCGGCACCGTGATCTACGGCGGCGCCCCGCACGAGCTGGGCGGCACGTTCTTCCAGCCGACCGTGATCACCAACGTGACCCCGAGCATGGTCGCCTGCCAGGAGGAGACGTTCGGGCCGATCGCCTTCCTCACCTCATTCCGGGACGAGGAAGAGGCGATCGCGCTCGCCAACGACACCCCGTACGGGCTCGCCGCGTACTACTACACCCGGGACACCGAGCGGGTGTGGCGGGTGGCCGAGGCCCTGGAGACCGGGATCGTCGGGGTCAACACCGGCATCATCTCCACCGCCTCCGCCCCCTTCGGCGGCGTGAAGAGCTCCGGGCTGGGGCGCGAAGGCTCGCGCCACGGGCTCGATGACTGGCTCGAGATGAAGTACGTGTGCCAGGAGCTGTCGGACTGATGATCGACGCCACCAGCGGCGCCGAGGACAAGCGCCTCGACGACAAGAACGGCAAAGTCGAAAGCGGTCAGGTCCATCGTGCGCTCGACATCTTGGAGTACCTGGCGCGATCCGGCACGCCCAAGGGACTGACCGAGATCGCGGCCCACGTGGACTGTCCGAAGTCCACGATCCACCGGCTGCTCGCGACCCTCGGTTCCCGGGGGTACGTGACCCAGCACGAGCGGTCCATGGCGTACTCGGCGGGGATCCGCTGTTTCGAGCTGGGCAGCCTGTGGGCGCAAAGCTTCGACCTGCGCCACATCGCGCTGCCGCACCTGCGGCGGCTGAACGAGGCCACCGGGGAGACCACCCACCTCGCCGTGTACGACGAAGGCGACACGGTCTACATCGAGAAGCTGGAAAGCAGCCACCCCGTGGTCGCGCGATCCCACGTGGGTCGGCGGTGCCCGTCGGCGTACGTGGCGACCGGGCGGGCGCTGCTGGCGTACCAGCCGACCCACGAGATCGAGGCGCAGCTGGCGAATCCGCTGCCGCGGCACACCCCCGACTCGCTGGTGGAGCCGGCGCAGGTCGAGGCGATGTTGGCGGACGTGCGGGCCAACGGATACGCGGTCAACCACGGCGGGTTCCGGGTGGGCGTGGGCGGGGTGGCGGCGCCGGTGCGGGACCACACCGGTCGGGTGGTCGCCTCCGTGGGGCTGTGCCTTCCGGAGCAGCGGTTCGGGGCGGATCGCTTCGACGAGCTGAGGGACCGCACGGTGGAGGCCGCCGTCGCGATCACGGTCGACCTGGGAGGGCCCCGCGAGTTGGTGACCGCGCCGCCGGTCCCGGCCTAGCTGACCTGCCGCGGCAGTCGGGTTCCGGATCTGGCAGCAGCCGAAGCCCGTACCACAAAGAAACAAGGAGCAAAGGAAGCACATAGATATGGGCAGCACCCACCGGATTGAAATGGTCGTCAATGACGAGCCGCGCGAGTGCGTCACGGCCGCGCGGACCAGCCTTGCCGATCTGTTACGGGACGAGCTGGGCCTCACCGGCCTGCACCTGGGATGCGAGCACGGCGTCTGCGGGGCGTGCACCGTGCTCCTGGACGGCGTCCCGGTCCGCTCCTGCATCATGCTGGCCGCGCAGGCTGACGGCGCCTCGATCACCACCGTGGAAGGGCTCAACGGACCGGACGGTGAGTTGAACCCGGTGCAGCAGGCGTTCTGCCAGACGCACGGCCTGCAGTGCGGTTTCTGCACTCCCGGCATGGTGCTCGCGGCGCAGGCCCTGGTCGACAGCGCCAGCGACCCGTCCCCGGACGAGATCGACGAAGCCATCGGCGGCAACATCTGCCGCTGCACCGGCTACGTGCAGATCCGGGAAGCGATCGAGCAGGCGTTGCAGAGCGCGCGGTCAGACACGTCGGCGAAGGCGGGCACACCGTGACTGAGACTGCGCATCGCTTCATCTCTCAGCCGGCCCCGGTACGCGAGGACAAACGGTTCGTCAGCGGCAAGGGGCGCTACGTCGCAGACATCACCCCGCCCGGGACGCTGCACGTCGGGCTGGTGACCAGCCCGCACCCGCACGCCCGGATCCTCGACATCGACAGCGCCGCCGCGCTGGCCGTCCCCGGAGTGGTGGCGGTGCTGACCGGCGCCGAGTTGGCCAAGGGCACCGAGCCGCTGCGGCAGTACCTGGACGTGCCCGAGGTGCAATGGCGCCCGCTCGCCGTGGACGAGACCCGGTACGCCGGGGAATGGGTCGCCGCCGTGGTCGCCACTTCGCGAGCGGTGGCCGAAGACGGGGCCGAGCTGGTGCGCGTCGACTACGACCCGCTGTCGTACGTGATGGACCCGGAGCGGGCCGCGCAGCCGGACTCGCCACTGGTGCACCCGAAGCACCGCTCGAACGTGATGGCGCAGCGCGAGTTCGCCTGGGGAGATGTCGAAGCCGACCTGGCCCGTGCCGAGGACACCACGTCGGTCCGGTGCCGGTGGAACCGCAACTCGACGGTGCCGCTGGAGACGTTCGGGGTGGTGGCGAGTTGGGACCCGCACCGGGAGTTGCTCGACGTGTGGGCCTCGATCCAGATGCCGCAGTTCCCGGACCAGCTGGCGCAGGCGTTGCGGATCCCGTCCAACCAGGTGCGGGTGCACTTCGACGTCGACGTGGGCGGCAGCTACGGGGTGAAGCGCGGCATCAAGCACGGGGTGCTCACCGGCTTCCTGGCCCGCCAACACGGGGTCCCGGTGAAGCTGATCGAGGATCGCAGCGAGAACATGCACGGCGGCGACTTCCACGGCCCGGACCGGCTGTTCGAAGTGGAGTTGGCGCACACCGCTGACGGCGAGTTCACCAGCATCCGGATCGACGTGCTGGACGACGAGGGCGCGTACCCGGGGCGCTCGCCGCTGCAGTTGGCCAAGCCGATCGGGGCGATCGTGGGCCCGTACCGGATTCCCAGCGTGCGCTACCACGCCACGGCCGTGACCACGAACAAGACCGGTCAGGTGGCGGTGCGTGGGTTCGGCCAGTCGCCCACCAACTACGCGATCGAGTCCGCGGTGGACGCGGTGGCGCGCAAGCTCGGCATCGATCGGATGGAATTGCGGCGGCGCAACTTCATCCAGCCGGACCAGTTCCCGTACCAGATCCCCAGCGGCACCGAGTACGACTCCGGCGACTATCCCGGCGTGCTCGACAAGGCGATCGAGATCGCCGAACTGGACGAGCTGATCCGGCGCCGGGACGAGCTGCGTGCCAGCGGGCGGCTCGCCGGGATCGGGGTCGCGAGCTGCCTGGAGCCGGGTGGCGGCAACGCCATCTTCGAGAACCTGATGAACCCCCGTAACGACAAAACCACCTTCCCGGAGGCGTGCCGGCTCCGGGTGGACGGCGCCGGTGCGGTGACCACGATCATCTCGATCTCCTCCGCCGGCCAGGCCCACGAGACCATGGTCGCCACCCTGGTCGCCGAGGAACTGGGGATCGAGCCCGCGAAGGTCGCGGTGCTGCGTTCGGACTCGCTGACCGGGATGCCGTCGCAGAGCCCGGTGGGCAGCCGGATGACGATCGTGCTGGGACGCGCGATCGCGGGCGCCGCCGAGGAGCTGAAGCTGAAGCTGCGCCGGATCGGAGCGCACGCGTTCGGAGTGCCGCTTGAGCAGGTCGAATACGCCGACGGCGCGGTCTCGGCCGGGAAACAGCGGCTCAGCTGGGACGAGCTGGTGGGGATCGCGCACCGCAAGCAGCACCTGATGCCGGACGGGCTGCAGCCCGGTCTGGAAGCGGTGCACGTGGCGCACACCCCGCGCTCCGGAGAGCTGGCCTCCCCGGACGGCACCGTGCAGCTGTACCCGTGCTACTCGTTCGAGGTTCACCTGGTGCTCGCGAACATCGACCCGGAGACCGGCGTGGTGGACCTGGAGCGGTACGCCATCGCGCACGACTGCGGCACCGTGATCAACCCCGAGGTGGTACGCGGCATGGTGTACGGCGGCACCGCGCACGGCATCGGGGTGGCGCTGTACGAGCAGTTCGCGTTCAGCGACGACGGCCAGCCGCTGACCCAGTCGTTCATGGACTACCTGCTGCCCAGCGTGCACGAGGTGCCGCGGATCGTGGACGCGGAGCACTGCTCGCCGTCCCCGTACACCACGCACGGCCAGAAAGGCGTCGGGGAGGCCGGCTACATGGGCGCGCCCGCCGCGGTGTCCGGCGCGGTCAACGACGCGCTCGTCGGGCACGGCGCGGCGCCGGTCCACTCGCTGCCGATCACCCCCAGCCACATCTGGTCGGCACTGCAAAACGAACCCAAGATGGCGAAAGGCTCACCGTGACTCAGGCAAACCACGCTCCCGGCGCCGCTTCTGGCGGCGCGCATGGCGCGATCGATGTGCACGCGCATCTGGCGCCTCGCCCGCTGCTGGAAGACCTGGCGGAGGGGCGGGTGCGCTTCGGCCACATCGAGGTCGCCCGCCACGAAGCGACGTACAAACTGGCGTTCAGCGGCGGACCGCAGACCCGGCCGGTCAACGTCGGGCTCACCGACCTCGACAAGCGCCGGAAGTGGCGCGGCGAGAACGGGCTCGCGCTGCAGGTCGCCGGCGGCTGGCTGGACATGTTCGGGTACGACCTGCCCGCCGATGAGGGCGCCGACTGGTCGCGGCTGCTGACCGACTCCATGATCAAGGTCACCGCGGACGACCCGAATCAGGCGGTGCTCGGAACCGTGCCGCTGCAAGCCCCGGAAGCTGCGGCGCAGGCGCTCCGCGAGCAGCGGGCCGCAGGTCTGCCCGGGGTCATGATCGGCACCCAGGCGGCGGGGCGGGACCTCGCCGATCCGGAGTTCACCCCGTTCTGGGAAGCCGCCGACGAGACCGACGCGGTCGTGTTCATTCACCCTGGCTTCGGCGGCGCCAGCCCCCGCTACCAGGACTTCGGCCTGGTCAACGGGCTGGCTCGACTCGAGGACACCACCGTGACACTGGCCCGGATGCTGTACGCCGGCATCCCGGCGAAGCATCCTCGGGCCCGGATCGTGGTGGCTCACGCGGGCGCCGCGCTGCCGTACGTGCTGGGTCGGCTGGTGCGCAACCACGTGCTGCACCCGGACACCACGTACGACCCGCTGGAGTCGTTCGCGAAGCTCTACT
>JBOGDL010000225.1:0-4064 GCA_050701815.1 Micromonosporaceae bacterium
ATCGACCGCGACGGCGCGGAGGCGATCCTGCCGTACTACTTCGCCGGCACGATGGGGCACGTGCAGGGCTGGACCATGGGGCCGCGGCTGTTCGCGCACCTCGGCGCGTCCCGGCTGCGCACCACGATCTGCACCGCCGCGGCGAAAGCGGCGCTGGGCTCGCTGTTCGGCGCCCCGGTGGGTTTCGAGCCGGAGTCCATCGTCGACGCCCGGCTGATCGTGCTGTGGGGCGCCAACACACTGTCGACCAACCTGCACCAGTGGCCGTTTGTGCTTGAGGCGCGAGCGCGGGGGGCGCACGTGGTGGCGATCGACCCGTTGCGCACCGACACCGCGGCCCGATGCGACGAGCACATCGCGCCGCTGCCGGGCTCCGACGCCGCGTTGGCGCTGGGCCTGATGCGCCACGTCCTCGACGCCGGCGCCGCTGACCGAGCCTGGTTGCAGGCGCACACCACCGGCTGGCCGGAGCTTGAGGCCCGGCTCGCCGAGTGGCCCGCGGAACGCGCCGGCGCCGAAACCGGGCTCGACGTGGAGGTGATACGTCGGTTGGGGCAGCGGATCGCCACCACCCGACCGACCGCGATCCGGGTCGGGCTGGGCCTGCAACGCCACCGCGGGGCGGGCCAGGCGATCCGCGCGGTCTGCGCGCTGCCACTTCTCACCGGCGACTTCCGCCACCCCGGAGGCGGGGCCCTGTGCATGGCCGACGGGCATCACCCCGTCAACGAAACCGCCGTGGCCCGCCCGGAGGGGATGCCGGCGCCCGCGGCCCGGTCGATCAACATGAGCCGGCTCGCGACCGCGCTCACCGGCGAAGCCGACCCCGCGATCACGTCGCTGGTGGTCTTCAACTCCAACCCGGCGGCCACCGCGCCCGACCAGACGCGCACCCGGGAGGGTCTGCTCCGGAAAGACCTGTTCACCGCCGTGCTGGAGCAACGCTGGACAGACACCTGCGACTACGCCGACGTGGTGCTGCCAGCCACGATGCAGCCCGAACACCTGGACCTGCATTCCTCGTACGGGCACCACTACACCACCCTCAACCTTCCGGTGACCCAGGCTCCTGGGCAGGCCTTACCGAACACCGAGATCTTCCGCCGCATCGCCACCGTGATGGGCCTCGACCACCCCCGGATGCGTGACACCGACGAGGACCTGGCACGGCAGCTGCTCGCCGGGGCGCCGGTCAGCTTCGAGGAGCTGGCTGAGCGCACGTACGCGCGGACCACCGGCGTCGCCGTGGGCTCGGCCCCGTACGCCACGGGTGGCTTCCCCACACCCGATGGCCGGGCGCGGCTGCTCGACCGGCGCCTGGAGCGTGTCGGCGTCGACCCGCTGGTGGGGCACACCCCGCCCGCCCAGGCCGTGGACGCCGAGCTGGCGCGGCGTCACCCGCTGGTGTTGATCGCCCCGGCGGGTCGTTTCTTCGTCAACTCGACCTTCGCCTCCCAGCCGTGGCATGTGCGCAAGATGGGTCCGCCCCGGGTGCACCTGCACCCGGATGACGCGGCCGCTCGCGGGCTCGCCGACGGGAGCACGGCGCGGGTGCGTAACGACCGTGGCTCGTTCCTCGCGGCGGTCGCGGTCGACGACGCGACCCGGCCGGGTGTCGCGTACACGTACAAGGCGTACTGGCCGCGGTTGAGCGCCGAGCGCGGCAACGTCAACGCGGTGACCGCGGTCGGTGACACCGACCTGGGCGGCGGTCCGACATTCCATGACACCCGGGTGGAGGTGGAGCCCGCCGCGGCGCAGCTGCCGGACGGTACAACCGCGGAGCTGCCGGACGGGCACACGCCGCAGAGTGATCAGCTGGCAGCCAAGGGCTGATGCGCCGTCTCGCCGCGTCGGCGCCTGGGCGAGGACAGAACTCGATGACGCGCCCGGAGTGGTCTGCGGGATCCCGGCTCTGGTGACGCATGATGAGCCGGATGCCGGGAACCCCCCACCTCACCCCGAGAGTTGAAGCCACAGTGACCACACCTCCTACGGCCGCGCACCCTCAGGTCGACAACCGTGTCGACCCCGCCCCGAACGCGAGCGCCGCAGAGGCCAAACGACCGTGCGCGCACTGCGGCGAGGAATTCAGCTACCAGCGCAGCGCCAGCCGCCCGCCGAAGTACTGTTCGCGGACCTGGCCAGAGCCGCCGCACAGCTGCCAGGCCCGAGCCAAGGCGCAACGGATCGCCGCCAAGGCCGTGGGGTTGGACGCACCGCTCGCCGCGTACCAGCAGGCTGGGGAACGGGTGGTCCCCGCGATCGAGGCGTTGCAGCAGGAGCTGACCGAGCACCTGAGCCAGGTGCGTGAGGTGCAGACCGCCGCGCTGTCCCGGATCGCGGAGGCGGAACGCGAAGCCAGCCAGGCGCTGGAACGCGCTGAAGTCTACGAGGCCGCGCAGACCCGCGCCGAGTCTGCCCAGGAAGCCGCCGAACAGGCCCGCGCCCAAGCGCTGGAAGCGCGAAGCGCCGCTGAGCAGGCCGCCCAGGAGGCGCAACAGGACCGTGACACCCAGGTCAAACACGCCTGGGAGACAGTCACCCAGAAAGAGGCGGAACGGGCCGCGGCCCTGGCCACCGCCCGGGAGCAGGCCGCGGCCGCCGCCCAAGCGGGGGAGTTGCGGCAGGCCGAGGCGCAGCGGGCTGAGAAGCTCGCCGCCGCGAACCACGAACTGTCCCAGTTCCTCGCGGCGGCCCGCGCCGAAGTCCAGCACACCGCGGCCGCCGCTCGCGCCGACATTCAAGCTGTGCGGGATGAGCTGTCCCAGCTCCGACAGCAGCACGCCGCCCAGCTCGAACAACGCGACCAGAAGACCACGCTCGAGTTGGGCCGGCTGCAACAGGAACGCGACGCGGAACGGGAGCGGGTCGGGCAGCTGCGCGCCGAGCTGGAGGCTGAGCAACGCAACAGCCACTACCTCGCCAGCCAATTGCACGCGGCTCACGCGGCTGCGGAGGCGGCGAAACGGCACGCTGAGGTCACCGATCAGCGGTACGAGCAACTGGTGAGAGCGTTCAGCCCCCAGGGCCAGCCCGCGATCACGCCCGGCAGTCCCGACGCGGCCCGCCCCGCAGGGGGCCATCCAGGCTGACCGGGCTTCATCGCTGACCGGGGCTTCATCCGGGTCGCCGGAAACCACCACAAGCAGGAAGTCGTTCTCACTGACCGTTAGTTGATCACTGCTTCGGGTAGCGCAACATGCACGTGCTGTCGAGGGGGGAGGCAGATCGTGCCCGCACAACCCGATGACGATTTTGTGGACCAGGAGTTGGAGACCGGCGGTGATTCGTCGGTTTTGCCGGACGTCTTTCTCGATGTGCCGGTGGTGAAGGTAGATGAGATCAACCTTGAGGTGGAAGACCTTCGAGCCCGGGTGTCACTGCAGGCCGAGGTGCTTGATCTGCTCAAGGTGAACGTCGGCGCAGATGTGATGCTCGGACGGGTCAAGCTCGACATCAAAGGTGTTGAGGCGCAGGCGACGCTGAAAGTGCGTTTGGACAACGTACGCGACATCCTGGACCGGGTGCTGACCACGATCGACCAGAATCCCCAGATCGTGGAAAGGATCACCCGGAGCCTGGAGTCAACGGCGCAGAGCGTGGGCGACGGCGCCGGACGGGCTGTCGGTGAGCTGGGACGAGGCGCCGGGGAAGCCGCCGGCGAGCTAGGGAAGGGCGCCGGGGAAGCCGCCGGCGAGTTGGGGCAGAGCGCCGGCCAAGCCGTCGGCGAGTTGGGGCAGAGCGCCGGCCAAGCCGTCGAAGCGGTTGGCGACACCACCCAAGACGTGGCAGACACCGCCGGGCGAGCGGTGGAGGGCGTCGAGTCCACTGCCGAGGACGCGGTCGAAGGCGCCGGGGTCGACGACGCGGTTGACGATCTCGAGGGCGCCGCTGAGGAGACAACGGGCCACACGGTCGACACATCACCGCGTCGCGGCAGAGACTCCGGACGTGGCCGGGAGCGCCGCAAACCCGCCAGGCGGCCGGGCAGCTCCACCCGGGACAACGTGCGCACCAAGGTCCGGAAATCCGACAGGTCGTAAACGGTCTTGACGCGGCGC
>JBOGDL010000226.1:0-6477 GCA_050701815.1 Micromonosporaceae bacterium
TCCGGGTCGGATCCCCCGAGCGTGGCGCCGTCGGGCAGCACCAGCTCGGAGCGGACCCGCTGGTGCCAGTGCTCGGCGAGCGCCTCGGTCAGCTGCACCGAGAGCCCGTGCACCTCCAGGTAGTCCCGGTACGCGTTCTCCGCGAACAGTTTCGCGGTGTGCTCGCTGATCGCGTTACCCATCGTGACCAGGTGAAACGCCACCACGTCCAGCTCATCGGACCGGGGCCGGAAGAAGTCGGCGAGGCACAGCCGGCGGTCCCGCCGCTGCCGCGGGAATGTGAACCGGGCCCGCTCCGCGCTGCCGTCCTCGTCCAGCACCACCAACGTGTTGCCTTCGGAGTACGCCGGGAAGTAGCCGTACACCACGGCTGCCTCCAGCACCTGCTCGGACGCCAACCGCTCCAGCCAGTACCGCAACCGGGGCCGGCCCTCGGTCTCGGCCAGCTCCTCATACGACGGGCCCTTGCCGCCACGGGCGCCCCGCAGCCCCCACTGCCCCAGGAACGTGGCCCGCTCGTCCAGCATGGACGCGTAGTCAGCGAGTTGGATGCCCTTCACCACTCGGCTGCCCAGGAACGGCGGCTTCGGGATCGGGGCGTCGGTCGCCACATCGGAGCGCACCGAGTCGTCGTCCAGCTCCGGCAGATTCGAGGCGGCCTTCACCGCCTTGTGGCGTTCCCGTCGAGCCCGGCGCTCAGCCAGCTTGCGCTCCTGCTCCGGGTCCACCGTGACCACGCCGCCCCGTTTCGCGGTCATCACCTTGTCCATCAGCGACAGGCCCTCGAACGCGTCCCGGGCGTAGTGCACCTGGCCGCTGTAGAGGTCCTGCAGGTCGTCCTCCACGTACGCCCGGGTCAGCGCGGCGCCGCCGAGCACCACCGGCCAACGTTCGGCCATCCCCCGCTGGTTCAGCTCCTCCAGGTTCTCCTTCATGATCACGGTGCTCTTGACCAGCAGACCGGACATCCCGATGGCGTCGGCACGGTGTTCGTCGGCGGCGTCCACGATGGTGTTGATGGGCTGCTTGATGCCCAGGTTGACGACGGTGTAGCCGTTGTTGGACAGGATGATGTCGACCAGGTTCTTGCCGATGTCGTGCACGTCGCCCTTCACCGTGGCGAGCACGATGGTGCCTTTGCCGCCGTCATCGGTCTTCTCCATGTGCGGCTCGAGGTAGGCCACCGCGGCCTTCATCACCTCGGCGGACTGCAGCACGAACGGCAGCTGCATCTGACCCGAGCCGAACAGCTCGCCGACCACCTTCATGCCTTCCAGCAGCAGGTCGTTGACGATGCCCAGGGCGTCCCGGCTCTGCAGCGCCTCGTCCAGGTCGGCTTCCAGGCCGTTGCGCTCGCCGTCGATGATCCGTCGCTTCAGCCGCTCCTCCAGCGGGAGGCTGAGCAGCTCCTCAGCCCGGCTGGCGCGCGCCGACGCGGCGTCCACGCCTTCGAACAGGTCGATGAAGCGCTGCAGCGGGTCGTAGCCTTCCCGGCGCCGGTCGTACACCAGATCGAGGGCGACTTGGCGCTGCTCGTCCGGGATTTTGGACATTGGCAGGATCTTGCTGGCGTGCACGATCGCCGAAGTGAGCCCGGCCTGCTGGCACTCGTGCAGGAACACCGAGTTGAGCACCTGACGCCCCGCGGGATTGAGTCCGAATGAGACGTTCGAGACGCCCAGCGTGAAGTTGACCCCGGGATAGAGGCGCGTGATCTCACGTATCGCCTCGATGGTCTCCACACCGTCGCGTCGGGTTTCCTCCTGGCCGGTGGAGATCGGGAACGTCAGGCAGTCGACCAGGATGTCGGAGCGGTCGATCCCTCGTGAGGTCAGGTCGTCGATCAGCCGGGACGCCACCCGCGCTTTCCAGTCCCGGGTACGCGCCTGCCCTTCCTCGTCGATGGTGAGCGCCACCACCGCGGCGCCGTGCTCCAGGATCAGCGGCAGCACCCGGGCGAACCGGGAATCGGGTCCGTCGCCGTCTTCGTAGTTGACCGAGTTGACCACGCACCGGCCGCCGAGCATCTCCAGACCGGCTTCGACCACCGCGGGCTCGGTGGAGTCGAGCATGATCGGCAACGTGCTCGCCGTCGCGAACCGGCCTGCCAGCTCACGCATGTCGTCGGCGCCGTCGCGGCCCACGTAGTCGACGCAGAGATC
Organism: Micromonosporaceae bacterium; assembly: GCA_050701815.1. Lineage (GTDB taxonomy): Bacteria > Actinomycetota > Actinomycetes > Mycobacteriales > Micromonosporaceae > WHSM01. The sequence continues at coordinate 2,163 of JBOGDL010000226.1, forward strand.
CAGCAGGTGGGACCCGGACCGGGTCTGCTCCCGGGCGATCTCCACGCACGCCTGCCAGTCCCCCGCCAGCATCGCATCGCGGAACGCCTTGGAGCCGTTGGCGTTGGTGCGCTCACCCACCATCAGCACGCTGGCTTCCTGCGCGAACGGCACATGGTGGTAGAGCGAGGCCACACCGGGCTCGTGGTCGGGCTCCCGGGGGGTGTGGACGACGCCTTCCAGCCGGGCGATCACGGTGCGGATGTGCTCCGGGGTGCTGCCGCAGCAGCCACCGACCAAGCGGGCGCCGTAGTCAACCACGAAGTTGTGCAGCGCGTCGGCCAGCTCGTCAGGCGTCAGCGGATAGCGGGCGCCGTCCGGTGTCAACTCGGGCAGCCCCGCGTTCGGCATCACCGACAGACCGATCCGCGCGTGCTGCGACAGGTAGCGCATGTGCTCGGTCATCTCCGCCGGGCCGGTGGAGCAGTTCAACCCGATCAGGTCGATGCCGAGCGGCTCCAGCGCGGTGAGGGCGGCGCCAATCTCGCTGCCCAGCAGCATCGACCCGGTGGTCTCCACCGCCACCTGGCAGATCAGCGGCACCTTCCGGGCTGCCTCGGCCATCGCCCGCTTCGAGCCGATCAGCGCGGCCTTGGCCTGCAGGAGGTCCTGGCAGGTTTCCACCAGCAGCCCGTCCACGCCGCCGTCCAGCAGCCCTCTGGCGTTTTCCTGGTACGCGTCCCGCAGCACCGTGAACGACACGTGGCCCAGAGTCGGCAGCTTGGTGCCGGGGCCGATCGAGCCGAGCACGTAGCGGGGATGCTCCGGGGTGGACCACGCGTCTGCGGACTCCCGCGCGATCCGCGCCGCCGCCTCGGAGTATTCGTGAATACGTTCCGTGATGCCGTACTCGCCTAGGTTGGCGTGGTTCGCGCCGAAGGTGTTGGTCTCGACGCAGTCGGCCCCGGCCTCGAAGTAGGCGTCGTGGATCCCTCGCACCACGTCCGGGCGGGTCACGTTGAGGACCTCGTTGCAGCCTTCATGACCTTCGAAGTCATCGAGGGTGAGGTTGGCCGCCTGCAACATCGTGCCCATCGCCCCGTCTGCGACAAGCACACGTTCAGCCAGGGCCTCGGACAGCGAGCGCGATTCAGCCATTCGTTCAGGCTAACCGGCCAATTCAGACCGGGCCTGTTGGCCGTGAGACCAACCACATGCCGAGCGGAAACGTGTCGCGCCAGGGTGAGCCCCACCACACCGCGATTCAGGTATGGGCAGGCCCATGGCCGAAGTTCCGATTCCGGCCCCCGACGCCTTGACGCACCCCGACTCGGGGGGACGTACGCTATCCCGATGACCGAGTTCGACGGGTTGCCGGTGCTCACCGACCCAGTCGTCGTGGCCGCCTTCGAAGGGTGGAACGACGCCGCAGACGCCGCCACCGCGGCCGTGGAGCATCTCGAGGGCGCCTGGGAGTCACACGTCGTGGCCGAGCTCGACTCCAACGAGTACTACGACTTTCAAGTCACCCGCCCCACGATCACCATGGCGGAAGGTGACAACGTCAAGATCCAGTGGCCCACAACGCGGTTTGCGGTCTGCCGACCGCCAGGCACTGAGCGTGACGTGGTGCTGATCCGGGGCATCGAGCCGAACATTCGCTGGCGCTCTTTCTGCGACGACGTGCTCGAGCTGTGTCACAGTCTCGCGGTCGATCAGATGGTGCTGCTCGGCGCGCTGCTGGCGGACGTGCCGTACACCCGCCCGTTGCCGGTGTCGGGCAGCTCATCGGATGAGGCCCTGGTGGAGCGGCTGCGCCTGGCCCAGACCAAGTACGAGGGCCCCACCGGCATCGTGGGCGTGTTGCACGAGGCGGCCCGCCGCGCGGAAATGCCGGTGGTCTCGTTCTGGGCGCACGTGCCCCACTACATCTCCGAGCCACCCTGTCCGAAGGCCACACTCTCGTTGCTGCACCGGGTCGAAGACGCGCTTGACCTGCCCGTGCCGATGGGCGACCTCACTGAGGAAGCCGCGGAGTGGCAGGAGCGGGTGGACACGTTGACCAAACAGGACGCGGACATCGCCGAGTACGTGCGAGCGCTGGAGCAGCGCTCCGACGACGTCGGCGTGGAGCCCCTCACCGGCGAGGACATCGCCCGTGAGTTCGAGAAGTACCTGCGCCGGCGCGGCGGGCCCTCCGGCGGCACCGCGTCCAGCTGAGCCCACCCCTGACCGGCCGAAGCTCGCGCCGCGTGAAGCGCTTCTCTCTGATCCGGAGCATTGGCGGCAGACTGCCGGCGTGTCGCCGGTGCCACGTCACGCAGTTCGTCCTAGGATGCTAGGAGCATATCGGACTTTCATGAGATGGCAGCCCGAACCTGCACGGGAAGGCTCATCACAGCCTTTTCACCCCGTATGACCTGGAGGAACAGCGATGAAGATCAACCCTGGCTCGCCAGAGACCCCGAGCCGGCAGATCGCGGCGGCGCTCAGGGCGCGCATCCACAGCGGCAGCTACCAGCCAGGAGACCGGCTGCCCTCCATCCCCGGGCTGGCCGAGGGGTATGGCGTCGCCAAGCAGACGGTGCAACGTGCCATCGACCAGCTTCGGATCGAAGGCCTGCTGGTGACCAAGCCCGGCTCCGGCACGTACGTGCGAGGCGCCCGGCGTCGACTGGCCCGGCTCGCCCGGGGCCGGTACGGAACCACACGCGGCTACCACGCCTCGCTGCCGACCCGGTACCGCGAGCGGATCTACCGGGTCGGCCCGGCGCCGGCGCCCGCGCACGTGGCGCACCCCTTCGAAGTGGCGCCCGAGACCTCCTTGTTGGCGCGGCGGCACCTGCTCGTCGATGGCGACACGACAGTGGAGGTCGGCGTCAGCTGGCTGTCCCCCGCCGGGCTCGCCGGCACCGCGTTGGCCGAAGCGGAGAACCTCGGCCGACCGCTGTACCAGGAAGTCGAAGACGTCACCGGCCGCCGCTACGGCAAGGTGACCGACCAGATCACGGCACGGCTGGCCACCCCGGAGGAGGCCGAGCTGCTGCGGATCCGACCCGACACGCCGGTGCTCTCCCGCACCCACATCGCGTACGACACCAAGGGCGCCGTGATCGAGGTCAGCACAGCGTGCTGGCCAGGCCCCACGTCCACGTTGATCGACGAGTATCAGGTGCCTGGCCCGACCCCCGGCCAGCACGGCCCGATCACCCCGGAGCGACCCGGCGCCGACCTCACGCTCGCCTGAAGTCCCCGCTTCGCGTTGACCGGCGCCGCGTGGGGCGCTCGTCAGCCGAACCTGGGCGCGGCATGCCGCCGGTCAGGGCTGGGGCGCGGCAACCAGGTCGACACCGAGCAGCGCGTCCACGGCGGCGGCGGCCAGGCCCGGCGCTTCGGGATCGTCACCAGCGCCAGCGAGGGTCGCGTGCGCCCACTGGTCCATGGCCGCCAGCGCGCCCGGGGTGTCCAGGTCGTCAGCCAGCCGTTCCCGCAGCTGCTGGGTCAACGCCGCGCCGTCGGGCCCTGCCGGACGGCTCACCGCCTCCCTCCAGCGTCCCAGCCGGGTCTGGCCGGCCTTGAGCACGTCGTCAGTCCAGGAACGGTCGACCCGGTAGTGCCCCGACATCAGAGCCAGACGGATCGCCATCGGGTCGACCTTCTCGCCCTGCTGGTCGCCCCGCAGCCGAGACACGAACACCAGGTTCCCCTTGCTCTTGGACATCTTCTCGCCGTCCAGCCCGATCATCCCGGCATGCACGTACGCCCGAGCGAACGGATGCCGATCGGTGAGCGTCTCGGCGTGCGCGGCAGAGCACTCATGGTGCGGGAAGATCAGATCCGATCCGCCGCCCTGCACGTCGATCTGCTCCCCCAGCAGCCGCAGCGCGATCACCGCGCACTCGATGTGCCACCCGGGCCGCCCCGGGCCCAGGGTCGCGGGCCACGCCGGCTCACCCGGCCGGGCGCCCCGCCACAGCAGCGGGTCCAGCGGATCCCGTTTGCCCTCCCGCTCCGGGTCGCCGCCACGTTCGGCGGACAGCGTCAGCATCAGCTCGCGGTCGTAGCGCGACTCGTAGCCGAAACGCGGCGCGGCGGCCACGTCGAAGTAGACGTCGCCCGAGTCGTCGCCAATCTGGTACGCGGCGCCCTTCTGCAGCAGCCGTTCGATCTGCCGCACGATGTCCGGGATCGACTCCACGGCGCCGACGTAGTGCTGGGGTGGCAGCAGCCGCAGCTTCTCCATGTCCTCCCGGAACAGGGCGGTCTCCCGCATCGCGAGCACCACCCAGTCTTCACCGTCCCGCTCGGCCCGCTCCAGCAGCGGGTCGTCGATGTC
>JBOGDL010000227.1:0-6627 GCA_050701815.1 Micromonosporaceae bacterium
GGTCACGCCCGGTACTCGAATGTGAAGGATCGCGATGATTGAAGCACAGCAATTGACCAAGCGGTACGGGGACAAGACGGCGGTCGATGGGCTGGAGTTCACCGTCGAGCCTGGAACCGTCACCGGATTCCTCGGCCCCAACGGCGCAGGTAAGTCCACCACCATGCGCATGATCATCGGGTTGGACGCGCCAACCTCGGGCTCGGTGCGTGTCAACGGCGTCGCGTACGCCCGGCACCTCGCGCCACTGCAGGAGGTCGGCGCGTTGCTGGAGGCTCGGTCGACCCACCCCGGCCGGACGGCGTTCCATCACCTGTTGGCGCTCGCGTACACCCATGGGATCGGTCAGCGGCGGGTGGCCGAGGTCATCGAGCTGACGGGCCTGCAGTCGGTTGCCAGGAAACGAGCGGGGACGTTCTCCCTCGGTATGAGCCAACGGCTGGGAATCGCGGCAGCACTGCTCGGCGATCCGGCCACGGTGATCCTCGACGAACCGGTCAACGGTCTCGACCCTGAGGGTGTGCTCTGGATCCGCAACCTGCTCACCGCACTGGCGGGGGAGGGCCGCACCGTGTTCGTGTCTTCGCACCTGATGAGCGAGATGGCCCTGGTCGCTCACCGTCTCATCATCATCGGACGTGGTCGCCTGCTGGCCGACACCACAGTGCGGGACCTCGTCGAGCAGGCCGGTGTCGAGACCGTGAAAGTGGCCGCCGCCGACCCCGCGCGGCTGCGCGAGATCCTGGCAGCTCCGGGAGTTGAGATCACCGGCGTCGCTGGGTCCGAAGAGCTGCAGGTGGCGGGCCTGACGCCGCGGGTCATCGGAACCAAGGCCGCCGAGCACGGTATCCCGCTGTTCGAGCTCACCCCCAAGACCGTCTCGCTGGAGGCTGCGTTCATGGCCTTGACCAGGGACTCTGTCGAATACCACAGCACCACCCACGACCTGACCGTCGAGGGGGCGGCATGAGCATCCCAGCTTCGGCCCAGGCCTCCACGACCGCTGCCTCTCACACCTTCGCGACGCCCCCGGCCCGGACAGCGCCCCACACGGTCCACCGGGTGACCGGACCGCGGGTGGTGCGTTCTGAATGGGCGAAGCTGTGGTCCCTGCGTTCCACCTGGGTCGCCTTGGCGCTGGCGGTGTTCTGCATCGTCGTCCCCGGTCTGCTCAGCGCCGACGAGTACCGGGCCGCGAACGGCAAGTGGGACATCACCGCAGTCGACCTTTCGCTGCTCGGTGTGGAGTTCACCCACCTGGTGATGGGCGCCCTGGGGGTGCTGGTGATGGCGGGCGAGTACTCGACCGGCCTGATCCGCTCCACGTTGGCGGCGGTTCCGCGACGGTTGCCGGTGCTCTTCTCCAAGGCCGCGGTGTACGGGGTCGTCGCCTGGGTTGTCGGCGCGGTTGCCGCGGTGGGCACGTTCCTGGGCATCGGCCCCATCCTTTCCGGCACCGAGGCGGCGCAGTCGATCACCGAGGACGGCGTGATCCGCACCCTCCTGGGGGTGGGGCTCTACCTGGGCTTGGTCGGCGTGATCGGCGTCGCGTTGGGCGCCCTGCTGCGTTCGGTCGCCGCCGGCATCACAGTGATGTTCGCGCTGCTGTTCCTGGTTCCGGTCCTGGTCAATGCTCTGGCGTACGTGCAGCCCGGCTCGGTGTGGTGGGACATCTACCCCTACCTGCCGAGCGTGGCGGGTGACGCGATGCACACCGCCCCCCAGGACGCCGACGAACCTGGTCTCCTGACGCCGACCGAGGGACTGCTCACCCTCCTCGGCTGGTGCGCGGCAGCGCTGGCGGGGGCGAGTCTGCGGTTGAAGCTAAGCGACGCCTAGGGAGCGTTTCGAAGTCCGCGGCGCGCAGCAGATCAGCGGGACTTCGAAACACTACCTAGGACGTCCTGAGTCCGCCCGGCCGCACGCCGGGCGGACCAGGCGGTGGAAGGGACAATGGGCTGGTGAAACCCGGGAACGCCGTGGACCTCAGGGAGGCGGGAGTGCGTCTCCAGCCAGCGTCACCGGCGCCTGATCACGCCCCCGTGCACCCGCTGTCCGGCCGGATCACCGACCTCGGCCAACGGCTGCGGCGGGCTGATCGGGACCATGTCTGGGCGCTGGACGCCGCCGTGGCGGTTTTGGTCTTGCTTCTGTTCTGTGTGCCAGACCTGTTGCGCGCATTTGCGACCGGGCCCAGTGACCTGTCCTATGGCCTGAGGCTGCCATCGTGGCCCGCGACGCTGGCGCTGCAGGCTGCGGTCGTGGCGCCGCTGGTATGGCGGCGAAGGCGCCCGCTGGCCGCGTTCTCTGTCATCATGGCCGCTGTCCTGCTGCAGCGGTTACTGCACCTGGACCTGATGCTGGCCGACTTCGCTCCGCCGATCGCCGTCTACAGTCTCGCTCGATATGGCCGGCTCAAACACCTGCCGTGGGCTTGCGCGGCCGTGGTCGCCGGTTCGGCGACGGTCGCGATGCGCACCGGCGCCGCGGAAGGTTTCGCCCCGACCCTCCTGATCGCTGTGGGTCTGGTGACTGCGCCCGCCGCCGCGGGTCTGGTCGTGCGGTTCCGACAAGCGGAGCTGGCCACCTTACGAGAGCGCGCCGCTCGGCTGGAAATCGAACGTGACCAACGCAGCAGGCTGGCGATCGCCGCCGAACGCGCCCGCGTCGCCCGGGAGATGCACGACATCGTCGGTCACCACCTGTCGGTCATCGTCACCCTCGCCGACGGCGGCGCGTATGCGGTGGGCCTCGCCCCGGAACGCGGCAAGGAAGCGCTCCAACTCATCGGTGACACCGGTCGCCAGGCACTGGACGAACTGCGCCGCACCCTCAGCGTGCTGCGCGACCACACCGACGAACGAGCCAACGGCGCCGAGCTGAACCCCCAACCCGGTATCGCCGACATCGATGGGCTGTGCGCCCACATCCGCGCCGCCGGGCCGGAGGTCGTCTACCGCACCACAGGTGACCTGCAAAGCCTTGACCGCGGTGTGCAACTGGCGGTCTACCGCATCGTTCAGGAGGCCCTCACCAACGCGCTCAGACATGCTGGTCCCCACACGCGGGTGCATCTGACACTCATTCGCGAAGGCGCTCAGATGCGCGTCTCGGTCGAGGACACTGGTCCGCCCGCCGACACCGGCCGTCCAGAGCCAGCGCATGTGGGACACGGCCTGACGGGTGTGAGGGAGCGGGCGGCGCTGTACGGCGGAACCGTTCTCGCCGGAACCCGTCCCGAGAAAGGTTGGGCCGTGCGGGCCACCCTCGACCTGACCCCCGTCCCGCTGGGCGGCGCCTCGTGACCACTGTGCTCATCGCCGACGACCAGCCGCTGCAGCGGTACGGCTTCCGCATGCTGTTGGAGTCGGCGTCCGGCGTCGCCGTGATCGGGGAGGCGGCCCACGGCGCTGAAGCCGTGCGCCAGGCCGCGAGACTGAGCCCGGACGTGGTGCTCATGGACGTCCGGATGCCAGGCATGGACGGCATCGAGGCCACCCGCCGCATCGTCGCCGCCGGTGGCCGCACCCGGATCCTCGTCCTGACCACTTTCGACCTGGACGAGTACGTCCACGCCGCGCTACGAGCCGGCGCCAGCGGTTTCCTGCTCAAAGACGCCCGCCCTGAGGACCTCTTGGCTGGTGTTCGCGCGGTCGCAGCAGGGGACGCCATCCTGGCCCCGGCCACCACCCGACGCCTCCTCGACACCTTCACGCAGCAGCTTCCCCACGGGCCGCGGGATGTCAGCCCCCGTGAGCACCCGACGCTGGGCGCCCTCACCGACCGCGAGTACGAGATTTTGGCCGCCATCAGCCAGGGCTGGGCCAACAGCGAGATCGCCCAACGCCTTGTGCTGTCAGAGTCGACGGTGAAGACACACGTTGGTCGCGTTCTGGCGAAGATCGGCGCTCGCGACCGCGTCCACGCCGTCATCCTCGCCTACGACCTCGGCATTGTCCGTCCGAACGGACCACCCTGAGCGGCCGGCGATTCCTGAATTGTGGTTTCTCTCTGGGGCGTCGGCGCCGAGCGGATCGCGTAACCGGCCGCGGCCACCGACCAGTCTTGCGTGAGCTGTGCGTCGGGTGGCAGCCCCATACACCTCGTCGACAAACAGCTTGGTGCTGTCGCTCCCAACAAGGAAAGCCGGCACATAGATCAGCGCGACGAAGACAGTGGGCCCCCGCCGCGCGGCAGCACGAGTTCGGTAGGAAACTGCGCCGGCCGCGTGTGAGGGTCAGTCCGCCAGCGGCGTTGGAGGACTGACCCTCGGTTCGCTGTAGGCGGCATTCAGCTCGCGTACGCGGCGAACAGGCTCTTGATCAGTGTGCATCCGGAGGCGATGCGGACATGACCGTCCCGGCGGCGGTCATGACGTTCGTCGACGAACACCGTGACTGAGGTCGCCGGAATTACGAGCTCTGGATCGAGCGGGGCATGGAAGCGACACCTGTGGAGGTGCGCGACGGCTTTGCCATCTGGCGAGCCCTGACCGAGTGGGTGGAGTCCGAGTCTGGGTATCCGGCCGGTGGCTACGTGCTCAAGCACGGTGTGCATGGCGACACTTTGCGTTCAGGTAGACCTTGGGCATTGGAAATCCCCGGACCCGGCTCCGCCGTGGTGGGACGCTGTGGGTGAGTTCGACACGCGATGCCCGTACGACGCGACGGTCGGCGGTCTGGTGGTCCGTGACCTGATGGGTCGGTGTCCCCGCTGGTCGTCGCCGACCGATGCGTCGTCGGGGCGTCCCGAGCGACCGGGGGTCGACATGCCGTACATCGTCTTCGCGGCGATCGCGCTGATAGGCGCCGCCATCCAGATTCGCCGCCAGCGCGGAAAGGGCCACTTCGTGGTCGACACGCTGTTCGTCTGGTGGATGGTCGTGTCGGTCGGGATCGGGGCGATCGTGGGCTCGATGTCCCACCTGTTCTACGGTCCGCAGATCGCCGAGCAGATCGGCTACACCCGCGGCAACGGTGGCTTCCAGTTCGAGAACGCGATGGGCGACCTCGCCATCGGCATCGCCGCTGTGTTGTGCGCGCGCTTCCGCGGCTACTTCTGGCTCGCGACGCTGTTGGTGCTGTCGATCCAGTTCTTCGGCGACGCGGGCGGGCACATCTACTACTGGCTGGCCGAGGGCAACACTCAACCGGACAACATCGGGTTCCCGCTGGTGTTCGACTTCATCCAGCCGATCCTCGCGATCATCCTGTACGCGATGTCGTGGCGGCGCGGCGGTGACGCGCGCCCCTCGCCGGCGCGAGCGCCGATCACTCGCCCCGCCGGCTAGTGGGGACGTTAACGGACGCCGATTCCGTCGAAGAGGTTCGCGACGAGTTCGTCGGCAAACTCGTGCGTCAACGGCTCGTTCGGCAGGAGTAGTCGGTGATAGCACGCGCCCCAGAGTTGGTCGACCACACTCTCCGGGTCGAGGTTGGCCGCGACTTGGCCGTCTGCGAGCGCTGTCTGCAGTCGGTCTACGGCCAGGCGGCGGCGCGGTCCGGAGTAGGTGGACAGGTAGGCGTGCATCAGGTCGGGGTCGGTCTGTGCCTGGCCGATGAGCTCGGCGAGGGTCCTGCCGGCCTGGGTGCCGAGGAGCAGGTCGACGAATGCGTGAAGCTGTGCGGTCAGGTCAGCCCGAATGTCGCCGGTGTGGGGAAACTCCAGGGTCGACTGCACAGTCGTGAAGTACCCCTCCAGCGCCAACGCGCCTTTCGAGGGCCACCACTTGTAAATGGTCATCTTGCTCGCCCCGCTGCGCGCCGCCACCTTCTCGATGGTGAAGCCACGTATGCCTTCTGCGAGCAATAGCTCGCCTGCCGCTTGGAGCACCTCGCTTCGCACCTGGGCGGTCGGACGTCGTCCCCGGCTCATGCTTTCTGCCCTCCGTGTTCTCATCTAATGGACCTTATTTGGACGCAGCGTACACTTGATGGTTATGTGGACCCAGCGTACACAAGACATTGGTCGGCTCACCCCGACACCTCAATCAAGGAGGAACCAACCATGAGCGCCATCCGGCCCCGTGTCACCCAGGCCCACGTCGCCGGTGTCGCAGCCGCTGCTGAGGCCACGAGCCGTCCCCGCGTCGCCCTGATCACCGGGGGATCCGGCGGGATCGGCCGAGCCGTCGTCGAAAAGCTCGGCGCCGCCGGCATGGCCGTCGGCGTTGCGTACGGTGGCCACAAGGATCGCGCCCAGGACGCCGTCGACGCCGTGATCGCGGCCGGAGGGCAGGCAATTCTGATCGCCGGGGACTACCGCACCAACGTCCGCGGCGCCTTCGTGGTCAGCCAGCATGCGGCCCGTCGCATCCGTGATGGTGGAGCCATCATCAACTTCTCTAGCTCCGTGGTGAAAATCGCCCTACCCGACTATGCCGCGTACGCGGCTACCAAGGGGGCGGTCGACGCGATGACATTGATCCTCGCCAGGGAGATGCGCGGTCGCGACGTCACCGTGAACACCGTGGCTCCGGGCCCCACGGCCACCCCGCTGTTCCTCGACGGCAAGCCGCAGGAAGTCATCGACAACATGAAGCAGATGAGCCCTCTGCAGCGGCTCGGAGAGCCCGCCGACATCGCCGAGACCGTCGCCCACCTCGCCGGCCCGGCGCGCTGGATCAAC
>JBOGDL010000228.1:0-3403 GCA_050701815.1 Micromonosporaceae bacterium
CGCCGGAGCACGCATCGCCCAGCACAGTGGTGCTGAGGCGTCGGGAGGACTTCTACCCGGGCCCGGTGCGCCGTTCGGTCAAAGGCGGGACGCTGTGGCGGTTGCTGCGGACCACCGACGCCAAGGAGATCGGGAAGCTCTACCTGGTCACGTCGTTCTTCTTCTTCGCCGCCGGCGGCGTGATGGCTCTCATCATGCGCGCTGAGCTGGCGCGGCCCAGGATGCAGTTTCTCAGCCTGGAGCAGTACAACCAGCTCTTCACCATCCACGGCACCATCATGTTGCTGCTGTTCGCCACCCCGATCCTGTTCGCCTTCGCGAACCTGGTGCTGCCGTTGCAGATCGGCTCTCCGGACGTCAGCTTCCCGCGCCTGAACGCATTGTCGTACTGGCTGTTCCTGTTCGGCGGGATGCTGGTGCTCAGCGGTTTCGCCACCCCCGGCGGGGCGGCGGACTTCGGCTGGTTCGCGTACGCGCCGCTGAACAGCGCCGAGAACTCCCCAGGCATCGGCGGCAACCTGTGGATCGTGGGCCTGGTGATCTCGGGCCTCGGCACCATCCTGGGCGCCGTCAACATGGTCACCACCGCGCTGACGCTGCGGGCCCCTGGCATGACCATGTTCCGGATGCCCATCTTCACCTGGAACATCCTGGTCACCAGCCTGATGATCTTGATGGTGTTCCCGATCCTTGCGGCCACCCTGCTCGCGTTGCTGGCCGACCGGCAGCTGGGCGCGCACGTCTACGACCCGGAGACCGGTGGGGCCATGCTGTGGCAACACCTGTTCTGGTTCTTCGGCCACCCCGAGGTGTACATCGTGGCGTTGCCGTTCTTCGGGATCATCACCGAAGTGATCCCGGTCTTCAGCCGCAAGCCGCTGTTCGGCTACCGCGGGATGGTGTTCGCCACGATTGCGATCGCGGCGCTGTCGATGACGGTGTGGGCGCACCACATGTTCGCCACCGGCCAGGTGCTGCTGCCGTTCTTCTCGTTTCTCACGTTCCTGATCGCGGTGCCGACCGGGATCAAGTTCTTCAATTGGATCGGCACCATGTGGCGGGGGCAGCTCACGTTTGAGACCCCCATGCTGTTCGCCCTCGGGTTCCTCACCACGTTCCTGCTGGGTGGGCTGTCCGGGGTGCTGCTGGCGAGCCCGCCAGTGGACTTTCAAGTCTCAGACTCGTACTTCGTGGTGGCTCATTTCCACTACGTGCTGTTCGGCACCATCGTGTTCGCGGTGTTCGCCGGGGTGTATTTCTGGTTCCCCAAGTTCACCGGCCGACGTTACGACGAGCGGCTCGGCAAGCTGCATTTCTGGCTCACCTGGGTGGGCTTCCAGGTCACCTTCCTGGTGCAGCACTGGCTGGGCAATGAGGGCATGCCCCGCCGGTACGGCGACTACCTGGAATCCGACGGGTTCACCACCTTGAACATGATCTCCACAGTCGGCTCGTTCGTGCTGGGTGTCTCGATGCTGTCGTTCCTGTGGAACATGTGGAAGTCGTACAAGTTCGGGGCGAGGATCACCGACGACGACCCCTGGGGGCACGGCAACTCGCTGGAATGGGCGACCAGCAGCCCGCCGCCACGTCACAATTTCGTCGAGCTGCCGCGGATCCGCAGCGAGCGCCCGGCGTTCGACAAGCACTTCGGGCAGCTGCAGCCGACCCGGCCGGACGCGACGCGGGAGTTTGCCGAGCCGGCAGGTCGGCGGGCATCGGGAGTCACCGATCCGATCGATCCGTCACGCGGCGCCGGTGGGGCCGGCACGGCGCAGACCTAGGTGTGCGGGCAGCGCTCGTTCAACGGGCAGCCCGCCCGGATTTCGCGGTGCGGGGAACCTCCAACACCCGGGCCGAGATCAAGCAGAGATCGTCGTGCGGCTCGGCGCCCAATTTCACCGTGAGGTGGTTCGCCACCGCATCCACGTCGTCAAGATCGACATGTGACCCGGTCTGCAGCAGCACGTCCAGGCCGTCATCCGCCGGGGTGCCGCGTCGGGTGATCAAGCCGTCGGTGTACAGCAGCACCCGGTCTCCGGGCGACATCACACGCTCTCCGGTCTGGTACGACGCGTGTGTCAGAGCGCCGATCGGAACCCCGACCGAGTCGGTCAACCGTTCCCCCAGCCCATCCGGCGGGAACCGCAATGGCGCCGCGTGCCCCGCCACGGCCCACCGCAGCTTGTGTTCATCGGGCTGGTACTCGGCCACCGCAAGGGTCGCGATCTGATCGGTAGCCAGCTCGCACATCATCCGGTTGACGGCGTTCAGCAGCTCCGCCGGCGGCATCTCAAGCACCGCGTACGCGCGCACCGCGCTGCGCAGCTGGGCCGCTGCCGTGGTGGCGGACAGCCCCTTCCCCGCGACGTCACCCACCACCAGGAGGGTGCGTGAGCCGCTCAGCGGGACCACGTCGTACCAGTCGCCGGCCACCCGGCCAGCCTGCTCCGGCGACCTGCAGAGCCCCCGGAGCGAAAGCCCGGTGGCGGTCGCCAGCTCGGGCGCCGTGGGCAGCACCGCGTCCCGCAGCGAGGTCGCGGCGCGCTGCTCGGCCTCCAGGCGGGCCCGTTGCGCCCCGAGCGCTTCCTCGGCGACCCGTAGCCGAGCCTCCGCGGCGCGTTCCTCGGTCACGTCACGCACGGTGCCGCGGACCGCGTACAGCTCGCCGGGATTCTCGGGGTGACGCCGGTCCGACACCGGCTCGGCCCGCAGCCGCAGCCGGCGTCCCGCCCCGTGCCCGGTGAGCCGGAACTCCAGTGACGCTTCGTGGCCCTCCATCAGCCGGCTGATCGCGTTCTGCACCCCGACCCAGTCGTCGCCGTGCACGTACGAGGACAACTCGTGCAGCGGGATCGCGCCCTGCTCCGGCGTCCGGGAGAAGAGCCGGTGCATCCCGGGCGACCAACGCATGTCGCCAGCCCGCACATTCCACCAGAACGACCCAGCTTTGGCCAGGCGCTCCGCGTGCAGCAACTGGTCATGCAAGAGGTCGGCGTCGGTGCGCAGCCGCCACACCACCAGCACCCGGTCCGCGAACCGGACCGCGTGCATGGCGAACGTGTACGAGTCCCGGGTGCCCTCTTCCTCGGCCGCGATGTGAAGGTCGCCGATCTGGTACGACTTGCCTGTCCGCAGCACCTTGCTGTATTCGCGGAGCAGCAACCTGCTGCCCACCTCCGGGAACACCTCAAGCAGGGTCGAGTTGCGTAAGTCAACCTGTTCGGCCTCGGCCATCTTGTGGGCCACCGGGTTGGCGAGCTCGAACTCGAAGTCGACGATGCGGTCGCCGTCGCGGATCGGGGCCAGCAGCGCCGCGGGATCGTACAGCGGCTCCAGCGCCATCGGGAGCAGGCCGTAGACCAGGTTGTGCGCCACCGCCAGCTGCGGCATCCCGTCCGTG
>JBOGDL010000229.1:0-6519 GCA_050701815.1 Micromonosporaceae bacterium
GCTGGGCGCCACCGGCAGCGTCACCCGCAACCTCATCAGCAACAACGACTGCCGGGCCGGCGACCCTGACTGCGGTCGCGACTTCTTCACTCAGCTGCAGCACGCCGGGATCGCGGCAGAGGCCGGCCTCCACATCAGCGGAAACACCCTGGCCAGGAACCAGGTCGGGATCTACGCGGTCGGCGGGGGGACCGTGCACGGCAACTGGTTCCGGAACAACTCGTACTTCGGCGTCGCCTTCCAGGACGGGGCGTTCACGCTGAGGAACGCCCGCATCACCGGCGGGTTCGGGGGCGTGGCAGCGGTGGCCTTCTCCGCCGACACGACGGTGCTGCTGGACAACGTGTCGATCCGCGGCACCTCCGGGCCGCCGACGCAGACGTTTGAGCAGGACGGCTTCACCGCCTCGATCAGCACCACAGTGAGCAGCTAGGCCACCTCGGGGACCAGGGGGACGGTGCGGGCGGCCACCGCCCGCACCGTTACCTGCGCACAGGGCGCACTTCACAAGTCCCGGTCGCCGCGTGGCAGGTCAGCGGGCTTATCAGGCACGTCTTAGAGGACCGTGAGCCGCTGCCCCAGATCGAGTCGGCGCGCCGACTGGTACACGGCGTCGATCATGCCCACGTCGAGGATCGACATCCCGAACGGGTTGCTGAGCACGTACCCGTCGCTGGGGCGGATCGCTTCCGCTTCGTCGCGCAGCACCTCGCCCAGCGTCCCGTCAATCGGACGACCGGGCTTGTCGGGACCGTCCGCGATCACGCCTTCGGCGATGAGGCGCCCCATGATCCGGCGCGGGTTGTCCCGGATCAGGTCCAGATCGTCGATGTAGAGGGCCTGCGCTCCGGCGAACACGTCCTGGTTGAAATCCGCCAGCGACACGTGGGCGAGGAAGGTGCCGGGCTGGATCCACGACGCCGGGATGTACGGCTCGCTGCTGGTGGTCAACGCGATGACCACGGGCGCGGCGGCTACGACGGCCTGCACGCTCGGCTCCACCACCACCGTCATCGCCGGGTGGCTCTGCCGCGCCCACTCGGCGAAGTCGTGACCGCGGGCAGGGTCGAGGTCGACCACGTGCACCCGCGTGACCTCGGGAAACACCTGCGCGATCAGGTCAACGTGGGCTCGCGCCTGGGTGCCGCATCCGATCAGGCTCACCGCGTCGAAGGACGCCGGACCGAGGTGGCGCAGGCTCACCATCGTGTACGCGCCGGTGCGGATCGCGCTCAGGTACGCCGCCTCGGCGATCATCACCGGTCGCGCCGTCTCGGGGTCGAACAGGAAGCTGAGCCCTCCGGCGCGTTCCATGCCGTGCGCCGGGTTCGACACCGACGCGTTGATCAGCTTCATCCCGTACACCGGATGATCTCCGGTCAGGCCGCCCTGCATCGCGATGGAGCGCGAGTACGCCCCCTGGCTGTTGCTCCAGGGCAGGTACCCCTCCTCCGGAATCACGACCCGGCCGGCGGCGTGTTCGGCGAGCACGTGAGCGACCACGCCCAGTGCGTCCACACCGGTCAGCGCCTTCATCACCGCGGTCCGGTCGAGGAAGAGGATCTCCTCGTTCGGGGCGAAGTTCATCTGACGTCCTTTCAGGAGTGGTCTGCACCACCTTGGGGTTCAACGGGAACATAGGTTAGCCTAACCTCGCTTGAGCGCAGCAATCCACACTGCCGAGCGAAGGGGATCGCCATGTCGGTAGCCACCGTCGTCACCGAGGACATCCACCCGTCAGTGCTCGGCTGTGTTGGCAACACCCCTCTGGTCGCGCTGGACCGGCTGTTCCCGGAGGTCGACGTCGAGGTGCTCGGCAAGCTTGAGTTGATGAACCCGGGCGGCAGCATGAAGGACCGACCCGCCCGACACATCATCGAATCCGGGCTCGCCGACGGATCCATCCCGCTCGGGTCCCACCTGATCGAGTCCAGCTCCGGCAACTTCGGGATCGCACTCGCGATCGCCGCCCGGCTGCACCAGCTGCGCTTCACCTGCGTGGTCGACCCCAAGGCCACCTCGGCGAACGTGCGCATCATGCGCCAGCTCGGCGCCTCTGTCGAGGTCGTCACCGAACCCGACGCCAACGGCGGCTACCTGCACACCCGGATCGCGCGGGTGCGCCAGCTGGCGGCGCAGACCCCGAACAGCGTGTGGATCAACCAGTACGCCAACGCCCGCAACTGGCAGTCGTACTACCACGGACTGGGCGGCGAGCTGGCAGACCAGCTGACACGTCCGCCGGACTACCTGTTCGCGGCGGTGTCCACCACGGGATCGATCCTCGGCAGCGCCCGCCGGCTGCGGGAAAGGTTCGGCACCCTGCGAGTCGTCGCCGTGGACGCCCAGGGCTCGGTCATTTTCGGTGGATCGCCCGGTCCCCGGCACCTGCCCGGCATCGGCTCCAGCCGGGTGCCCGAGCTGCTCAACCGGAACGAGATCGACGACGTGGTCCACATTCCAGACGTCGAAGCGGCGCACGCCTGCCGGCAGTTGCTCGCCTCCGAGGGCATCTTCGCGGGCGGATCGAGCGGCTCGGTGATCGCGGCGATCGCGAAGACGCTGCCGAGGCTGCCGCGGCCCTGCCGGATCGTGGCCGTGCTTGCCGACCGCGGCGACCGCTACCTCGACCTGGTGTACGACGACCAGTGGCTCGCCAGCCTCGACGACCCTGCCAGCCGCGACATCGCCGCCAGTCTCGAAGACGACGCCGCCCATGGCTGACACAGCCGTGGCGGAGGCAGCGACCGCCGACCCGCACCCTGACGGGGCGAGCACGCAGGCCCGGGAACTGGTGCTGCGGGACCTGGTCGACGTGCTGGTCGCCGAAGACCTTTTCCTGGTACGCCAACGCCAGCACGACCAGCCACCGCCTGAGCTGGCCGGCGTCCCGCTGGCGCCCGGCGAGCGGTGGCGCCGGCTCGACCTCACAGACCGCTGGGTCGCGTTCCGGGCCGTGCCCGCCGCCGCGCTGCAACCGTGCCGGTTCTCGCAGGGCCCGGTGTGGACGGGCGGCGACGGCCGCCCCGTACGCGAGCTGGCGCCGGATCAGCTGCTGGCGACGCTGCTGGCCGAGTCCGACGAGCTGCCGGGAGGCGAGGCCGCCGTACGTGACCTGCGCGCCGCCGTCGCCCACGCCGCGGTGACGCTCGCGGCGCCGCAGCCGCGACCGCAAGGGTCCGGGCTGGTCTGGGGTGAGCGGTTGGCCGCCACCCGCGACCGCCCGTTCCACCCCACCGCACGCGCCACGGTCGGGTGGACCGCGGCCGAACGCGCCCGGTACGGGCCATCCCGCGCCGAACCCCTCAAGCTGGCCTGGGTCGCGGTACGCCGGGACCGGCTCACCCTGGGCAGCGGGCCAGCCAGCGACAGGCTGCACCAGGAGCTGCTGAGCTGCGCCGAGCTGGACCAGCTGGCCGCGGCCATGCGGCGGGCCGCTGTCGACCTGGCCGAGTACCAACCGCTGCCGGTGCATCCGTGGCAGTACCACCAGGTCCTGCCCGGCGAATTCGCTGACGAGCTTGCCGCACGCGAGGTGGCGCCGGTCGCCGCTGGGCTCGGCCGGTTCCGCCCCACCGCGTCGATCCGCACCCTGGCCGGCGAGCCGGAGACGACCCGGCACCTGAAACTGCCGCTCGGTGTCGCCACCCTCGGCGCGACCCGGCTGCTGCCGCCGCGGTACCTGGACAACGGCGAACGCGCTCAGCGGGTGATGGCCGACATCGCCGCTCGGGGATCGCTGCGCGGCTTGGTGGCGCTCTGCGACGAGAGCTCGTGGAGTGGCTTCGGGGGCGACCCGTACGGCGATCGCCCCGGTCAGTTGTGCGCGCAGCTGCGCACGTACCCGGACGGGCTGTTCGACGACCCGGACGTCACGGTGCTGCCGATGGCGGCGCTCGCCGCGCACGAATGGGACCTGCTGGCGGACGTGCTGCAGGTCGACCCGGTGTCGTTCTTCGGGACGTTGGCCGACGCGTTCTGCCGGCTCGGGTTGGGCTTCGCGGGCTACGGCACGATGCCGGAGCTGCACGGCCAGAACGTCGTGGTGGCGATCCGGGACGGCGCCGTGGAGCGGTTCGTGCTGCGCGACCACGACACGCTGCGGATCTACCCGGAGTGGATGGACGCGGCTGGGGTGGCTGACCCGGCGTACCGGATCAAGCCGGGCGCGGCCCAGTCGCTGCGGTTGCCGTCCGGGCAGGCGCTGCTCAGCTACCTGCAGACACTCGGCTTCCAGGTGAACCTGTACGGCATCGCCGACGCGATCATCCGCCGTCACGGCGTGGACGAGCGCGTGCTGTGGCGCCGGCTGCGCGACGCTGTGACCGCCGCCGCCGAGCAACTGGATCTGCCCCCGCCGGTGGCCGACGCGGTCCGCGCACACCTCCTGGACGCGGCCGAGTGGCCCACCCGGCACGTGTTCGGGCCGTTGCTGCGGCGCGGCGCCAGCAGCGGCGTGAGCATGCCGGCGGAGACCGGCGCCACGCCGAACCCACTCCTGAGCGCCGCCTCGCTGGGCGGCGCCGACCCGCTGGCCGCTGCTGGCTCGGCGGGTGACGCGGCGAGGCCGACGTGACGGCCCGCCGGTCGTACCCCCTGTTGTGGGCGGGGCAGTTCACGGCCACCGCGGGGCTCACCGTGGTGGTCCCGCTGCTGCCGTTCTACCTCGCGGGGTTCGGTCTGCGCGGCGCCGACCTGGCGCTGTGGACCGGGCTGGCGCTCACCGCCCCCGCTGTCACACAGGTGGTGTCGACCGGGTTCTGGGGCTGGGTGGGCGACCGCCACGGCCGGGCCGCGATGGTGCTGCGGGCCCAGATCGGGCTCGCGATCGCGGTGGGCCTGATGGCTCTGGCCGACTCCCCGTGGGAGTTCCTGGCGGCTCGGCTGATCCAGGGGGCGTTCGGCGGGGTGGGCGCCGCCAGCGCCGCGTTCGCGTGCTCGCTGGCGCAAACCCGTAACCGGGGCCGCTCACTCGGCGGTCTGGTCGGCGCCACCGGCGCCGGTTCCCTGGTCGGGCCGCTCATCGGCTCGTTGTTGGCTGCCTCGTTCGGCTACCCGATGCTGTTCACCGTGGTCGCCGCTCTGCTCGCCGGCGTCAGCGTGGCGTCGCTGCTGTTGCTCCGCGAGCCGCCGGCGTCCCGAGCCGCCCGCCGGGAACCACCGGAGACAGGGTTCGGCGGCGCGGCGCGGCGACTGTGGGCCAACCCGTCCAGCCGGAATTTGATCCTCGCCGGCTTCGCCGCGCAGGCCGCGGTCTACGCGGTGCTGGTGGTCTTCGCGCTGCGGGTGCAGGAGGTCACGTCCTCCACTGGCGAGGCGACCGTGTGGGTGGGCGTGCTGCAAGCCGCCACCTGGGCGGCGGCCCTGGTGGGCAGCGCGTGGTGGGGCTGGCGCAACGACCGCAAGCTGGCGCATCGCAACTTCGCGCTCGCCGCGGCGGGTTGCGCGCTGGCGGTGGCGGCCCAGGGCTTCCCGATGGACCCCGCGTTGCTGCTGCCGTCACGCGTGGTGCAGGGCTTCTGCTTCGTCGCACTAGCGCAATCGGTGTTGTACGTGGTGGCCGGACTGCTTCCGGAACACGTGCGTGGCGCCGGGATGGGCGCGGCCACCGGGCTGATCGAGTCCGGGCAGGTCGTGGGCCCGCTGCTGGGTTCGCTGACCGCCGCGCTGCTGCCGCTGCCGGTCGCCTTCGCCGCGATCGCGACGCTGCTCGGCGTCGCCGCGGTGCTGGCCGCGGTCGGCGGCCGTCCGCAGACCCAGCAACCGCCCACACCAGCCACTCCCCTTGTGGCAGCCCTCGTCAAACCACCTGCTTCGACGCCGACCGCCGAACCCGTCGCGACACCGGCGTTGGCCGCGCCGCGAGCAACAGCGCCGGCAGGGCCGCTGCCGGAGCTGCTGTCACGCAGGCTGGCGTGGTCCCCGATCGCCCGTCCCAAGGCAGGTGCGCGTCGATGACTCAGTTACTGAACCCGGTGTGCTCACGGGGCACGGCAGAGCACGTCGCGCTGCGGGGGCTGCTCAACGCGTACCTGCGGGAGACCGGCCAGCGCGACCCGCGCATCGCCGACGCGGTCCCGCCAAGCCGCGGCGGCGGGGGCTCGGCGCTGCGGATCGCTTTGCCCACCACCGGGCGGACCCTGACCGGAGAGCTCACGTGCTGGTCGGCTGTGGGGCACCACGACTACGGGGCGAGCTTCCAGCTCGACGGTCAGGGCTCGGTGTACCAGGACCTGGTCGCGGCGGTGTTGGACGAGGTGGGGCACGGCGCCGCCGCCGACGAAGCCGGCAAGCGGCGGTTGGCGGCGCAGATCGCGGACAGCACCGAGCGGATCAGCCGGTACCTGGCCGGGCGGCGTCCCGCCCCGGGGCCAGGCGCGGCGGCGCGGACCCGGCACGCGGAGCAGTCCGTGCTGATCGGGCACCCCATGCACCCGACCCCGAAAAGCGCTGAAGGCTTCACGGACGCGGACCTGGCCGCGTACGCGCCGGAGCAGGGCGCCGGGTTCCGGCTGGAGT
>JBOGDL010000230.1:0-3080 GCA_050701815.1 Micromonosporaceae bacterium
TCGGCTGCCGACCCGCTGGTCATAACCTGCCCCCTCCTACGCTTCGTCGACGTCTACTGACTCGGGTTCTGAGCGTCGAGCCGTGGCGGGGCTGTTTGGGGTGTCGGCGAGGCCGATCCGGAGCGGCCAGATAGGGGTTGCCGATAGATAGCGAGCCAGCACCGCCGCCACCTGCCCAACTCTCCCTCGTCCGCAAGTACGTGATCGAGATCCTCAAGCAAGGCGGCCCTGCCCAGCGCAAGCCACTGTGCGACGCCCTCGTTCACGAGCTGCGGATTATTGGAAACAGCACGGCCCAGCCAACCTTCCGCGTTCCGCTCGCCAGCGCGCCACAACCGGAAAATGGGTTCAACCACCCCACCGTCACTGACGAGGGTGTTCGCGCACTACCACGTTTAGTAGGGCCGGTGAGATTCGAACTCACACTGTCGCGGACCTAAACCGCGCGCCTCCTGCCAGTTGGGCTACGGCCCCAGAACTCGTGATGAGCTCCTGTCATTGTGCCTGCCACATCACGAGACAGCTCACAGGACCCCTGAGAGGGGACCGACGTTGTGGGTCGGCCCAGGCCGACGTCGCGTCAGCCAGGCCGAGGTCGCGTCAGTCCAGGCCGAGGTCGCGGCGGAGCTTGGCCACGTGGCCGGTGGCCTTGACGTTGTACATCGCCTTGCTGACGATGCCCTGCTCGTCGATCACGAACGTGGAGCGGATCACGCCCATGGTCTTGCGGCCGTAGTTCATCTTCTCGCCGTACGCCCCGTACGCGGTGAGCACCTGCTTGTCCGGGTCCGAGACAAGCGGGAACGTCAGGGATTCCTGTTCCCGGAATTTCGACAGCTTCTCGGGCTTGTCGGGAGAGATGCCCACCACCTGGTAGCCCGCTTGGTGAAGTGAGTTGAGCGAGTCACGGAAGTCGCAGGCCTGCGTGGTGCAGCCGGGAGTCATCGCGGCGGGGTACGCGTACAGCAGGACTTTGCGGCCCCGGAAGTCGGCGAGTTTCACCTGGCTGCCGTCGTCGGCGGTGAGGGTGAAGTCGGGCGCGGTGTCGCCTTCGGCGAGTCGGGCGTTGTCGGTCATGGAATGACTCTAGGCGTCAAGGGACGCGGCAGCGGCGGGGGAGCTTCGCGGCGTTGGAGAAGCCCGGGGCAGAGACAGTTATTGCAAGTCCTTTGCAACTGCTACTCCGGCCTAATAGGCTGGTCCCTATGTTGGCTACCACAGCGCCGCCGGTTGCGCTGCACATCCAGAACGGGATCGTGGACTCGCCCACGTGGGTGGCGTTCCTAGGTCTCGGCCTCGCCGTGCTGGTGGTGTGCGTGCTCCGCGCCGGGCGTGATCTCGATGACCGGCTGGCGCCCATGGCGGGCCTGGTCGCGGCGTACATCTTCGCGGTCCAGATGCTCAACTTCCCGGTGCTTCCCGGGGTCAGCGGGCATCTGCTCGGCGGTGCCCTGGCGGCGCTCCTGGTAGGCCCGTGGGTGGGGGCGTTGTGCGTGTCGATCGTGCTGATCGTGCAGGCGTTCGTGTTCGCCGACGGTGGCGTCACCGCTCTGGGGCTGAACATCACCAACATGGCGCTGATCGCCACCATGGCCGGGTACGTGGTGATCGCGGTCATGCTGCGGCTGCTCCCTCCCGGTAAGACCTCGCTGATGGTCACCTCGTTCGTCGCCGGCCTGCTCAGCGTGGTCGCTGCCTCGTTCGGGTTCGTGCTTCAGTACGCCGTTGGCGGCGTGGCGGATCTGCCCATCGGGTGGGTCGCGGGCGCCATGGGAGGCACGCACGTGTTGATCGGGATCGGCGAAGGGTTGATCACCGCGCTCACGGTGCTGGCCGTGGCCAAAGTCAGACCAGATCTGGTGTACGCGCTGCGTCACGCCGACCGCCGGCGGGTCGCGACTCCGGCGAGTGAGTCCAGTGTGGCGCAGTCGCGGCATCGGACCACGGTCGAATCGAGCTCATCCGGGAATGCGACATGAAGCGTGGCGTACGTGGGTTCCTGCTTCTCGGGCTTCTGGTGGCCCTTCTGCTGGCGGGCGGGGTGAGCAGCTTCGCCTCCTCCGACCCGGACGGGCTGGACAACGTCACCCGGGAAGGCTGCGACTACCGGGGCGAGGAGATCACCGGCGGAGAATGCATGGCGCGCCATGCGGGTGAGCACGAGGTTGGCGGGCCGCTCGCGGACTACGGTGTGGTCGGGATCGACAACCCGTACCTGTCCACCGCGATCGCGGGTGTGTCCGGGGTGCTGGTGGTGTTCCTGCTGGGCATGGGCATGGTCTGGTTCGCCAGGCGTGGCCGGCGAACGCAGCGGGCCGCCGCCACCGGTTCGGCGCCACAGGCGTCCAGGCCGGACTCTGGTCATTAGCCCGCCCGATGGGAGCTGGGCATAGTCATCCGCTGCACCTGCACCGACACTCGCGGGTGCACCGCCTCGAACCTGAGGTGAAGATCGTCGCCTCGGTGGCGTTCACCGTGCTGGTGGTGCTGACGCCGCCGGAGCAGTACTGGGCGTTCGGGCTGTATCTGCTGCTGCTCGGCGCGGTGGCGGCGATGGCGCAGGTTCACCTGTCGTGGCTGGCGAAGCGCACGTTGATCGAGCTGCCGTTCGTGGTGCTCGCCGTGTTGCTGCCATTCCTGGGCTCCGGTCCGCGGGTGGATTGGCTCGGGCTCTCGCTGTCGACCGAGGGGCTGCTCGGCGCCTGGAACATCGTGGCCAAGGGGACGCTCGGGGTGCTGTCGTCGCTGTTGCTGGCGGCCAGCACCCAGATGCGGGACCTGGTGCTGGGTCTGGATCGGCTGCGCTGCCCGGCGGTGATCACCCACATTGTCACGTTCATGCTGCGCTACCTGGAAGTGCTCGGCGGGGAAGCGAGCCGGATGCGAATCGCGCGTCTGTCACGCGGTTACCAACCCCGGTTCCTGTGGCAGGCGCGGGCGTTCGCGGCGGGCGCCGGCGCGCTGTTCGTCCGTGCCTTCGAGCGAGGTGAGCGGGTGTACCTGGCGATGGTGTCCCGGGGCTACACCGGGCGGATGCCCGCGCTTGCTGTGGAACGTGCCCCGGTCAGCAGCTGGCTGGC
>JBOGDL010000231.1:0-3532 GCA_050701815.1 Micromonosporaceae bacterium
CGATGCCCCGGCGGGGGGTGTGGATGTCAGTGGCGTTGGTGGTGGTGGCGCTGCCGCTGCTGATCCCGTGGAACGTGGTCGGCACGATCTGGCAGATCTTCGCCCGCCCCGACATCGGGCTGGGCGGCTGGGCGGCGAACAACGTGTTCGGGGTGAACTTCAACTACACCCTGGACTCGACGGACGCGTGGATCACGGTGCTCCTGATGGACATCTGGCACTGGACGCCGCTGGTGGCGCTGCTGGCGTACGCCGGGCTGCGGTCCATCCCGGCGCCGTACTTCCAGGCCGCCCAGATCGACGGCGCCTCCAGCTGGTCGGTGTTCCGTCACATCCAGCTGCCGCGGCTGCGCGGGGTGCTGACGATCGCGATCCTGCTGCGGTTCATGGACAGTTTCATGATCTACACCGAGCCGTTCGTGGTGACCGGCGGCGGTCCGGGCAACGCCACGTCATTCCTCAGCATCCTGCTGTCGAAGATCGCCATCGGGCAGTTCGACCTGGGGAAGGCGGGCGCGCTCTCGCTGATGTACTTCCTGGTCGTCCAAGTGGTCTGTTTCGTTTTCTTCACGGTGCTGACGAGGAGCAGGAGGTAGCCGGTGAAAAACCCAGCTCCGGTCGCGGCCGCGACGAAGACTCACCGGCAACTGCCCTGGGCGCGCGCCGTCTTCTGGCTGTACGCCGCCACGCTGATGCTTCCGATTCTGTGGATGATCGGCATGTCGATACGGCCGAACCGCGACATCGTCAGCGAGTTCGCGATCATCCCGGACACCGTCACGTGGGACAACTACCGGACGTTCTTCAGCCAGTCCGTGTGGTACTCGAGCTACCTGAACTCGATCATCTACACGTCGTTGAACGCGGTGATGTCGTTGGCGGTGGCGGTGCCGGCGGCGTACGCGTTCTCCCGGTTCCGTTTCGCCGGGGACAAGCACCTGTTCTTCTGGCTGCTCACCAACCGGATGGCGCCAGCGGCGGTGTTCCTGCTCCCGTTCTTCCAGATGTATCAGAGCGTGGGGCTGTTCGACACGCACCTCGGGGTGGCGATCGCGCACATGCTGTTCAACGTCCCGCTCGCGGTGTGGATCCTGGAAGGGTTCATGTCGGCGATTCCGCGCGAGATCGACGAGACCGCCGCCATCGACGGCTATTCACTGCCGCGTTTCTTCACCCGGATATTCCTGCCGATGATCCGCTCCGCGTTGGGCGTCACGGCGTTCTTCTGCTTCATGTTCAGCTGGGTCGAGCTGCTGATCGCCCGGACCATCACCTCGGTGAACGCGAAACCGATCGCCGCCACGATGACCCGTACGGTCAGCGCGACCGGGGTCGACTGGGGGCTGCTGGCCGCGGCTGGCGTGATGACGATCGTGCCGGGGGCGATCCTGATCTGGTTTGTGCGCAACTACATCGCCAAGGGCTTCGCACTCGGGAGGGTCTGACCATGCTCCAGTGGATGGTGTGGACGTTCCCGACCGCGATGGTGTTCATCGGCCTCGCTGTCCTGCTGTCCGGGATGGCGGTGTGGGCGAAGCTGTCGCCGCCGGTGGCCCGCCGCGGTTTTCTCAGGATTGAGACCGATCGGGGGGATCGGCTCTACATCGGACTGATCAGCGCCGCTGTGGTGCTGGTCGGGTGGATCGCCGTCACCGACCTGTCGATGTGGCTGGCGCTGCTGTGCGCGTTGCTGGTGGCGCTGGTGATCGGCATGTGGGGATGAGAAGCACGTCAGCTGAGAGGAGTCGCACAATGTCGTCGACACGCCAGCGAAGATCCCGGACCGGCCGCTTAGCGACAATCGGCGCGGCGGTCGTCAGCCTGGTGCTGAGCGGCTGCACCGGGCCGAGCAGCGACTTCAAAGAGAAGGAGGGTCGCAAGGCCGCCGCAACCTGGGTCACCGAGGAATTCACGCCGAGCACGCTGTCGGAGGACGAGCAGCTCGCCGAGATGGAATGGTTCATGAAGGCGGCGGAGCCGTACCGGGGGATGCAGATCAACGTGGTCTCCGAGACCATCCCCACCCACGAGTACGAGTCGAAGACACTGACCAAGGCCTTCGAGGAGGTCACCGGGATCAAGGTCAAGCATGACCTGATCCAAGAGGGTGATGTGATCGAGAAGCTGCAGACCCAGATCCAGGGTGGCCAGAACATCTACGACGCGTACGTCAACGACTCCGACCTGATCGGCACCCATTCCCGCGGCAACTACGTGCTCCCGTTGTCGGATTACATGAAAGGCGAGGGCAAGGCGGTCACGTCGCCCACCTTGGACATCGACGATTTCATCGGTCGCAGCTTCACCACCGGGCCGGACAAGAAGCTCTACCAGCTTCCCGACCAGCAGTTCGCGAACCTGTACTGGTTCCGGTACGACTGGTTCACGGACCCGAAGATCAAGGCTCAGTTCTCCAAGGAGTACGGCTACGAGCTCGGCGTGCCGGTGAACTGGGCCGCGTACGAGGACATCGCGGACTTCTTCTCCAACAAGGTGAACGGCAACGGCAAGATCGACGGCAAGAAGGTGTACGGCCACATGGATTACGGGCGCAAGGACCCGTCCCTGGGCTGGCGGTTCACCGACTCGTGGCTGTCGATGGCCGGCAACGGCGACCCCGGCCTGCCCAACGGGTTGCCGGTGGACGACTGGGGCATCCGGGTTGAAGGCTGCCGCCCCGCCGGCTCGTCGGTGACCCGAGGCGGAGACACCAACGGTCCAGCGTCGGTGTACGCGCTGACCAAGTACATCGACTGGCTGAAGAGCTACGCCCCGAAGCAGGCCGCCGGGATGAACTTCAGCGAGGCCGGCCCGGTCCCCGCGAATGGAACGATCGCGCAGCAGGTCTTCTGGTACACCGCTTTCACCGCCGACATGACCAAACCGGGCTTGCCCGTGGTCAACAAGGACGGCACGCCGAAGTGGCGGATGGCGCCGAGCCCGCACGGCGCGTACTGGAAAGAGGGCAACAAGCTGGGCTACCAGGACGCCGGTTCCTGGACGCTGCTGCAGAACACCCCGGAGGAACAGCGCGCCGCCGCCTGGCTGTACGCCCAGTTCGTCACCTCCAAGACGGTGTCGCTGAAGAAGTCCATCACCGGTCTGACCTTCATCCGGGACTCCGACATCCGCAGCGACTACTTCACGAAGAACGCCGACAGGTACGGCGGCCTGATCGAGTTCTACCGCTCGCCCGCCCGCGAGCAGTGGACCCCGACCGGGACCAACGTGCCCGACTACCCGAAGCTCGCCCAGCTGTGGTGGCAGAACGTCGCCACCGCCGTCACAGGCGAGACCACGCCGCAGGAGTCGATGGACAAGCTGGCCAAGGAACAGGACGAGGTGCTGTCCCGGCTGCAACGGCGTGGGTACGGCGGCAAGTGCGCGCCGAAGCTGAACCCCGAGCAGGACGCCCAGCACTGGTACGACCAACCAGGCGCCCCGGTGGCGAAGCTGCCCGACGAGCGCGGCAAGCCGGAGACCGTCGAGTACGACGAGCTGATCGCCGAATGGAAGGACGACGGCTGAGGCT
>JBOGDL010000232.1:0-6033 GCA_050701815.1 Micromonosporaceae bacterium
ACCCGCTGCTGCGGGTGGGCCGGCTGCCGGACGTGGTCGCGTTCGCACGGCGGCACGGGCTGGTCAGCATCATCGACAACACCTTCGCCAGCCCGGTGAACTTCCGTCCCCTGACGATCGGGTTCGATCTGTGTTTCCACAGCGCGACCAAGTACCTCAACGGGCACTCAGACCTGGTCGCCGGCTGTGTGGTCGGAGGCGTCGAGCTGATGAGCGGGGTGCGCAAGACCTTGAACCACTTCGGCGGCAGCTTGGACCCGCACGCTGGGTTCCTGCTCGCCCGGGGCTTGAAAACCTTGGCGGTGCGGATGCGCGCGCACAACGCCAACGCGATGACGATCGCGCACCACCTCAGCGAGCACCCCAAGGTGGCGCAGGTCAACTACCCGGGTCTGCCGTCACATCCCGATCATGAGCTCGCCGGGTCGTTGCTGGACGGGTTCGGCGGGATGCTGAGCTTGCGGCCGATTGGCGGCGTATCCGCGGCTGACACGCTGCTCAACTCGGTGCGGCTGCCGTTCTCGGGGCCCAGCCTGGGCGGCGTGGAGACGTTGATCACCCGGCCGGCGATCACCTCTCACGCGGGGATGAGCCCCGCGGACCGGGAGCGGATCGGGGTGACCGATGATCTGGTTCGCCTCAGCTGCGGCATCGAGTCCGCCGAGGACTTGATCGCTGATCTGGACGAGGCGCTCGACAAGATGTGAGTCCGGCTCGCTTTTTGGCGCCCCTGCCGGTTCTGGCGCCGGTTCGGGCCAGTGGCGTCCCGTTTGATTACGCGTAGCATCCGTTCTATAGACAGAGAGTGACACTACGCGTGACGGGGGGCTCAGGGCCGTCCGCAAGGGGGACCGGGATGACGACCACAGCCGAAATCAGCGCACTGCGCGACCGATTCAGCGGGCAGGTGCTGGAGCCGGAAGACCCCGGTTATGACCGTGATCGCGCGATCTTCAACTCGATGATCGACAAGCGCCCGGCGGTGATCGCGCAGTGCGCCAATCTTCCCGACGTGCTGTCGGCGCTGGCTTTCGCACGCGACCACAAACTACCCATCTCGGTACGCAGCGGAGGGCACGGAGTCGCTGGCGCCGCGCTCGTTGACGACGGGCTCGTGATCGACATGCGCGAGATCAACTCGGTGATAGTCGATCCGGTTGCGCGTACCGCCGTGGTGGGAGGCGGGGCCACCTGGAGCGACGTGGACCGCGCCACCACTCGGTACGGGCTGGCAACCACCGGTGGCCGGGTCTCCACGACAGGCGTGGCGGGCCTGACCCTGGGAGGCGGCTCCGGTTGGGTGGAGCGGAAGTTCGGGCTGGCCTGCGACAACCTGCTGGAGGTGGAAATTGTCACCGCGAATGGGCAGGTGGTGACCGCGAACGCGAAGCAGAACCCGAACCTGTTCTGGGCGCTGCACGGCGGCGGCGGCAACTTCGGAGTCGCGACCTCGTTCACCTTTCAGCTGCACGAGGCGCCGGCGATAACCATGGCGCTGCTGTTCTTCTCACCCGACAACGGGCCCGAAGTGGTGCGCCGCTACCGCGATTTCATCGCGACCGCCCCTGACGAAATCGGTGGTGGGATCATCTACCTCACCGGCCCACCGGAAGAGTTCGTACCCGAGCACCTGGTGGGCAACCTGACCCTCGGGATGCTCGTGACGTACGTCGGTGACGAGGCGAGCGCGCGCGAGGTGATCAGCCCGCTGCTGGCGTTGCAGCCGGACGGTCAGATGATCGCGCAGGTGCCGTACGCGGAGCTGCAGTCCTCGCTCGACGACCCGCCGGGCTACCGGAACTACTGGTCAGTGGAGTACCTCGCGGACTTCCCGGACGACGCCGTTGAGAAGTTCTGCGACCGGGCGTACGACATGGTCGTGCCCTCACCGTCACAGCAAGCGCTGCTGCCGTGGGGCGGCGCGGTGGCCCGGGGCGGCATGTCGGCTCTGGCGGACCGGCAGGCCAAGTGGGCGGTGCACCCATTGGGCCTGTGGGAGGACGCCGCCGATGACACCCGCGGCATCGCCTGGGCCCGGAACCTCAACGCCGACATGAAGTCGTACGCCACCGGGGCGGTGTACCTGAACTTCATCGGCGACGAAGGGGCCGAGCGGGTGGTCGCCGGATTCGGACGGGACAACTACCGGCGGCTCGCCGCGATCAAAGCCGAGCGGGACCCGGAGAACGTCTTCCGGCAAAACCACAACATCGCCCCGGATGCCCCGGGTGACTAGCGGGCGCCACGGCGGCCAGCGGGGAGTACGACAGCGTGCCCATGGTTTATGTGGTGTTTGCCCCCGGCACTGACCAACCGCGAGGTTACTGCCTTGTGATGGCATGCTGACACAGCATGAGCGCATTGGAGCAGACCACCTTCGCGTTAGGCGCCGCCGTCGTCAAAGGCGTCTGTGGGATCTGGCTCGGTGGCAACCCGATCGCCACCAGCGTGTCGAACAGCATCATCGACGCAGTGGCCGGGCAGCTGCGCACCGAGCGGGAGCAACGCCAGTTCAAACGGGCTCGCGACCAGATCGCGGAGCTGGTGGCCGAGCGGGTCGAAACCATGTTGGAGCGGGAGTTCCGCACTCTGCCGGAATACGAGCGCCTCGCCGCGATCCACGCGGTGAAGGAGGTGTTCGAGAGCGCACAGCTGACCGACGACGACCTGTTCGCCAGGGACCTCGACGCTGGCTATATGGACCGGCACTTGGGACGAGCGACGCCAGGGTTGGTGGAGCAGCGGCAGTTGTCCACGGACGGGGCCGCGTTGTTCCGGCTGCTGCGGCGGGAGTGCTGCGCGTACCTGATCGAGCTGGTGCAGAACCTGCCGTCGTCCGGGATCGCCGGGGTGCGGGAGCTGCTGAGACGGGATACCCAGATCCAGACCGATCTCAGGACTGTGCTCGAACGATTGCCGGCCCGGCGCGGGGTGGCCGACTTTGAGGCCGACTACCGGCAGCTGATCGCCAACCACCTGGACCGGATCCAGTTGTTCGGCGCCAACGTCTCCGACGCAACCCGGCGGTACCCGTTGTCGGTGGCCTACCTGTCGCTGTCGGTCTCCTCGGACCTCGCCCACCGACCCGATGGCTCCGACACTGGCCTCCTCCCCTGGCCGCCGGACCATCGATCCGCTATCGGACCCACGGCGCGGGTGGAGCAGGTGCTGGCCATCAGCCGACGGTTGTTCATCCGGGGGCAGGCGGGGCTGGGCAAGACAACGCTGTTGCACTGGATCGCGGTGCAGTGCGCCCGATCCAGCTTTGAGCGGCCACTCCAGGACTGGAACGGCGTGATCCCGTTCTTCCTGCCGTTGCGCCGGTACGCCGAAGGCGCGCTCCCCACGCCCGAGAAGTTCCTCGGTGAAGCGGGCCGGCACATCGCCGACGAGATGCCACGCGGCTGGGTACAACAGCAACTGCGCGATGGCCGGGCCGCGCTACTGGTCGACGGAGTGGACGAGCTTGCCGAGCATCGGCGAAGCAAGGTGCGGGACTGGCTCCACGACCTCGTCACGGCGTTCCCACGGGCCCGGTACGTGGTGACGTCCCGGCCCGCCGCTGCGCCATCCGACTTGCTCGGTGACGAGGACTTCGACGTGGCGGAGCTGGAGCCGATGACCCCGCAGGACGTGCGGGTGTTCGTACGCCGGTGGCACCGGGCTATGCGGGAATCCGCGGATGGCCAGGAGACCGAAGAGCTGACCCAGTACGAGGAGAAGCTGCTGGCCCAGATCGACGCCCAGGCGCACCTGCGCCGGCTCGCCGGCTACCCGCTGCTGTGCGCGCTGCTGTGCGCCCTGCACCGGGAGCGTCGGGCCCAGCTGCCGGGCAGCCGGATGGAACTGTACGACGTGGCGTTGCAGATGCTGCTCGAGCGCCGCGACCAGGAGCGGGAAATCCACTCGAGCGTCTCACTGACGCGTACCGAGAAGACGCTGCTGTTGCAGAATCTCGCATACTGGCTGATCCGCAACGGATGGTCGGACGTGCTGTCACCGCGAGCGGTGGATCTCATCCGGCAGCAGCTCACCGGCATGCCTCAAATCAAGACTGACGCCCACCTCGTCTACCGGCACCTGCTGGAGCGCAGTGGCTTGATCCGGGAGCCGATCGAGGGTCGAGTCGACTTCGCTCACCGCACCTTCCAGGAGTACCTCGCGGCGCAGGCGGTGATCGACGCGGACGACATCGGCGCGCTGACCGCCAACGCCCACCTGGATCAGTGGCGGGAAGTGACCGTGATGGCCGCCGGCCATGCCCCGCGAAACAAACGGGAAGAGCTATTGACCGGCCTGCTGGATCAGGCCTTCCGATCGCGTCGCCGGGACCGAGACGCGCTGCGCCTGACCGCGGTCGCGTGTTTGGAAACCTCACCGGAACTAGGCGCCACAGTGCGGACACGGGTAGCACAGGCGGCCGCCGACCTGCTGCCGCCGAAGACCCTCAGCGCGGCCCGTTCCATCGCGGCCAGCGGAGAGTTCGCGCTGGACCTGCTGGCGACCTGTGAACCGAAGAACTTCTTCGAGATCCAAGCGACGATTCAAGCCGCGGCAGAGATTGGCGGGCCGGGCGCGCTTGCGATCTTGGAACGCTGGGGGAACAGCGAAGGGGCCGCCGTGGTGGACGAACTGCTCCGCGCCTGGCCCAAATTCGACCCAGAGGAGTACGCCCTCCGAGTGCTGCGCCACTCCCCGTTGCACGATGGCCGAGTCACCATCGACGACCCGCGCCACATCCCCGCGCTGCGGCACCTGACCAAGCTCAGGGACCTCCTCTGCAACTTCACTGATGAAGCCGCCGACTATGGGTTTGCACGCGATCTTCCGACCTTGAGGAGCCTCTACATCAACAAATGCCAGGCACTGTCCAGCTTGGAAGGTCTGGCTGGCGCCAGCATTGCGGAACTGTTCTTGGGCGGCCATTCGGACCTCCTTCTCGACCTCCGCACGTTGCCCACACTCGCGAACCTGGAGCGCCTCTACATCACGTCTCATCCCGTCAGCGGGGTGGAGGCTTTGGCTGGGCTGCCGCAGCTTAGGAGACTGTGGCTGCAGCGACTTCCCGCAAACGAGCTTGGCGCGCTGTCACGACTGACGGACCTCGAGAACCTGAGCCTGGGACGACTACCGGGCCACGAAGACCTGGCAGCACTGGACTTTCTCACCGCACCCCGGTGCGTCCAGGTAAGCGATTGGCCTGACTTACACGACGTCAGGGTGCTTTCTCGATGGGAGGAGTCGCTGGAGATTCTGGGGCTGTCCGGCTGCACCCGCGTCGACCTCAACACCCTGCCCCGGTTGACAAAGCTGATGACCCTGAACATCCAAAATGTCGACACCGACCTCGAGCCGGTAGCTCGGTTGCCGGCTCTGGAACTCCTGAACCTCGGCGGCAAGGTCATCCCGGATCTACGCCCGCTGCGGCACTCGCCCGCGCTGCGGACGCTGGACTTCTCGGGGGCGGACGAGGTGGATCTCTCCGGGCTCGTAGGGGTCAAGAACCTGGAGATCTGGAGCGACCAGTCCACTGTGTTCCACGGTGCGGAAGCCCTGGGCGAAGGCTGCACGTTCACACACTTGCGATCCGGGCCAGTGGTAGCCGCTCCCTGAGCGGCTGCCACTGCGTCAGCCGTCCGCCGAAGTGGTTCAGATCTAGCAGCGGAGTTGCTCAGGCGTCGTAGTCGACCGTGACGCTGTCCGTGACCGGGCTGGACTGGCAGGTGAGGATGCTCCCGGCGGCCAGCTCGTCCGGCTCCAGCGCGTAGTTGCGCGCCATCCGCACCTCACCCTCGACCAGCTTCGCCCGGCAGGTGCCGCAGACACCGCCGGTGCACGCGAACGGCACTTCGCCGCGCACCCGCCGGGCGGCGTCCAGCACCCGCTCGTGGCGGCCCATGGCAAAGCTGGAGGCTCGGCCGTCCAACACGATCGTGACCTGCGCGGAGTCGGCCGGGTCTGGCTTCTCGGGGGCAGCCGCGGCAGCGGTACGCCGGTCAGCGTCCTCGCCTTCGGCGAAGAACAACTCCACGT
>JBOGDL010000233.1:0-5473 GCA_050701815.1 Micromonosporaceae bacterium
CCTTCTCCAGCGGGTGGTCAACCAGTGGGCTCGTCAGTCACCGGGGTCGCCTCATCCGGCGCCGCTCGTTGCGCTGGCGCCGGCTCTTCCAGTTCCGTGGGAGCGGCGACCGCTGCCTCTTCCGCGCTCAGGTCGTCTTCTGAGTCCGCGGCACGGCGGCCGACCATGTCCTTGTTTGATGGCGCGACTCCGCGCTCGCTTCCCTCCTCACTCCCTTCGCTCGCTGCGATGCTCACTCGCTGTCGCCGCGCAGTGTCGGCGTCCTCCTGTACACCCTCATCTGGCTCCACCAACCGGCTCCCTCCCGTCGGCGTCTCAGGGACGTCAGGCTCTTCGCGGTTGAGCTTGCCGCTCAAGGGCTCGCCGTGACGGGTCTCTGAGGCTGTTGTTCCGTACTCATCCAAGCCGACCGGGACGTCACCAGGGGTGGGGATTCGTTGCGGCTCTTCGGGGCGGCCGCCGCGAGGGCTGTCGTCGTCGGCCGTGTCGGGGATGCCTTCCGCCCCGGTTGACGTCGCCGGGTCGTGTGCTCTCTCTTCAGTCACCGTAATCGCCTACCCGAGCTGGGTCGCCCCCAATCCGCCCACGGCGTCACGACAAGCGGTGTCGGTTGCCTGAAGCCTGCTTTGCGACGGTGGGTGTCAGCGGTTGAACTCAGCCAGTGGCGGTGACCGCGCTTCCGAGCGGCGCGGACGCCCTGGCAGCACCCGGATGTGGGCGAGCGGCTCGCAGAGCTGGCGCACCGTGATCCTGCGGCACGCCTGACGGCGGCCGCCTCTCAGGCCACCAAAATGCCCCGTCCGGTGATCCGGACGGGGCATTTTCGCTGGTGGGCAGGGGCGGGGTCGAACCGCCGACCTCTCGCTTTTCAGGCGAGCGCTCGTACCAACTGAGCTACCTGCCCTTGATGGACCGGGGTAATCGTACCTGTCGCTCACCTGAGACGACACCTGGGTTAGGCCGGTCGCCGGCGCGGGGCGAATCTGGCGTCGGCGTGTCACAGCTGAGCCTTCCGGCGCGTCGTACGGGCGAAATCGTCACACCAGGAAGGTGGTCATGAACGTAGCGCTGTGGATCATGCAGGGCCTGTTGGCAGTCATCTTCGCCGCCTCCGGCGTTTCCAAGTCGACCCAGTCCAAGAAGAAGCTGATCGCGATGGGGCAGACCGGGGTGGCCCCGTTCCCGCTGCCGGTGGTGCGTTTCGCCGCGTACTGCGAGCTGCTCGGGGTGGTGGGGGTGATCGTGCCGTGGCTGACGGGGATCGCGCCGATCTTGACGCCGCTGGCGGCGGCCGGGTTCGCCGTGATCATGGTGGCCGCGATCGCGTCGCACGCCTATCTCAAGGAGCCGCTGGCCGTCGTGTACACCTCGGTGATTCTGGTGATGGCGGTGGTGGTGAGCGCAGGACGAATTGGCGTCCTCTAGCCGCTAGGCACACCGTGGGGTGCAGCGAGGTCGGTGGCTGGATCAATCACCCAGTGATTCGCGCGGAAGAGCTGCTCTCGGAACGTGATCTCACGCTCGCCGAGCAAGCTGAAGCCGAGCGAGCGGCAGATCCCGTTCGACGGGCCGTTGGTCACCCCTGGGGTGGCGTGCACTTTGCCCCAGCGGCCGTCGTCGCGGGCCCGCGCCAGCAACGCGCGGGTCGCCCGCTTGGCGAGACCCTGCCCCTGAAACTCCGGCAACACCATCCAACCGATCTCGGATTTCGGCTCGCCGTCCCAGTCGTGCGACCACAGCACCACGTTTCCAGCTACCACATCGGGCCGGCTCGCATCGGGGATGATCATGGTGATCCAGGACGTGTCGGATTGGGAAGCCTCGACGTCCCGCGCCACCTTCGCCTCAATCCCTTCCCGTGGGAAGGGACCGCCCATCTCGGCCATCATCCGGGGACCACAACGCATTCGGACGTACGTGTCGACGTCGCCCAGCTGCACATCACGTAACAACACCTGATTCACCTCCGCGCGATCGGCTAGCCACGCCGACTGCCTGGCAAGGAATACCACGAGCCGCCGACAATTCTGGCGTCGAGCCGAGCCCCCTCCGCTGCGCCTTCCGGGTGGCGCGGAACTGACCCCGCCTACGTGTGCCGAGGGCCCGCCGCCGCGTCAGCGGCTGGCGGGCCCTCGCTCCCTGATTGGGGTCACATGAATGGAAACCGGCGCTAGAACATGCCCACCAACTCGTTCACGCACAGCACGATGAAGAGCAGGCCCGCCACCGTCAGCATCACGTTGCTGAGGATGCCGTTACGCCACTCCCGTGGGGTGCGGCTGCTGTTGAGAAGCCAGAGCAGCGTGCCGGCGAGGAATGGCAGGAAGAACGCGCCCAGCACCCCGTACGCGATGACCAGGCCGAACGGCTGCTCCAACCAGAGCAGGGCCATCGGCGGGAAGGTCAGCCAGAGCACGTACAGGCGGAACGGCAGCGACTTCTCGCGCTCGCCCGCGGCCACCGCTTTGACCCCATCGCCCGTCCCTTGCGTAGCAGCGCGTCCACCATCTCCGGCGCGGACCCGCTCCACGAAGTCCGCGAACAGCAAGCTGACGCCGTGCCACACCCCGATCAAGGATGAGTATGACGCCGCGAAGAAGCCGATCAGGAACAGCGTGGTGGTGAAGCTGCCGTAGCGCTTCTCCAGGATGTCGCTGAAGTCGAGCAGACCTGCGTCGCCTTCGGTGAGGGCGACGTTGCCGGCGTGCAGCAGCTCGGCCCCGACGATCAGCATCGCGATCACGAAGATGCCGGTGGTGACGTACGCGACGCGGTTGTCCAGCCGCATCATCTTCATCCAGCCGGAGTTGGTCCAGCCTTTGGAGTTGATCCAGTACCCGTACGCGGCCATCGTGATCGTCCCGCCGACGCCGCCGATCAGCGCCAAGGTGAAGAACAGCGAGCCGTCGGGGAGCACCGGGAGCAGGCCCGCGAGTGTGTCGCCCAGGTTCGGGGCGGACAAGATCGCGACGTACACCACGACCACGAACATCACGCCGGTGAAGATCATCATGACCTTCTCGAACATGGCGTACCGGTTGAACCAGACGAATGCCAAGCCGAACAGCCCGGTCAGGATGGCCCAGACCTTGAGGTCCGGCCCGTTCGGGAACATCGCCTGCAGCGGCAGCGCGCTGGCGGTCATCGCGGCGGCGCCGTACACGAAGCCCCAGATCACCACGTAGATCGCGAAGTAGACGGTGGTCCAGTTACCGAGGCTGCGCCAGCCGTCGAACATGGTGCTGCCGGTGCTCAGATGCCACCGGCCCACCGCCTCGGCCAAGGCCAACTTGACGAGGCAGCCGATCACCGCCGCCCACAGCAGCGTGTAGCCGAAGTTGCTCCCCGCGATCAGGGTCGACACCAGGTCACCGGCCCCGACCCCGGTCGCGGCGACCACAAAACCTGGGCCGATATATCGCCAACTGGCCTTACGCACCGGAACGGTGTGCGCGGTGGTCTGGGAGCTTTCCGCGCTGTCTTTGGCTTGCATCTGTCTCCTCCACACTCGTCGCCGAACCCCGTTGCGCGCATCCAAGACCAGCGGGTCGGGATGGCACAAGGGTCTGACCAGCGCAAAGCGTGCAACGGCGGCGTAAAAGCGGCACGCGGTCAGGTTCCAGAGACGGACGGCTCGCCGAGGTGGCGCCGC
Source organism: Micromonosporaceae bacterium (assembly GCA_050701815.1). GTDB lineage: Bacteria > Actinomycetota > Actinomycetes > Mycobacteriales > Micromonosporaceae > WHSM01. The sequence continues at coordinate 3,653 of JBOGDL010000233.1, forward strand.
CGGCGCAGATCGCCGTGTGCCGCACGCTCATCCGAGCCTCGAGCGGGGGCGTGGCGCTGGGTCACAGCGGTGCTTCTGGTGTGGCGGTGGTTCCGGTGTCAGGTCGGGTACGCCTCCAGCGGCTTCCACGGCGTCTTTTCGCGAGGGCGTAACAGAAAGACCTTCGGCGCGACCCGCTCCATGACGCCACCTAGCCCGACCACAAGACCCCCGGAAAAGTCGACCATTCGCGTTGCGTCAGCGTCCGTCATTCGCGTTAGATCCATGATCACGGCGATGCCATGGCAGAAGTAGTGTCCGACGTGGATCGCTTCGTCGTAGTTCTGAGGGTGCAGGGTCTTGACCTTGGAACAGTCTCCAACACAGGTGCGGCTGCGGCGCGGGTCCGTATGGACCGCCACAGACGACGAGAGCCCTTCCGAAGAAGGGCTCTGAGCTGGTGTTTTGTTGTGCGGTCCTGACGGGATTTGAACCCGCGACCCCCGCCTTGACAGGGCGGTGAGCACTCCAGACTGCTCCACAGGACCTTGCTTTAGTTGTCGTGCCCCCAACGGGATTCGAACCCGTGTTGCCGCCTTGAAAGGGCGGAGTCCTAGGCCTCTAGACGATGGGGACCCTTGTTGGTCAGGCCCCGCAATCATCGCACACACCGAGGAAACATCCCTCAGCAGTATCTGGCCCCGTTGAGGCCAGGCAAGCATACGTGACATGCCAGCCGAACACCAAAGCCACTCTAGAGCCGGCGTTTCCAGGTTGGTTGGCAACCCCTGCCCGTACCTGCTGGAGTGATCAGCCGGTCAGCGGCGGCTTGCCCCGTGCGCGCCCAGTGCGCGGGCCTCTGCGCTGCCCCGACGCTGTCGGGGCCAATCGCGACGACGGACCCGGCTCACAGCCGTACCAGCTGAAACCGGCGCGTCAGGTTAGGCAGGATCCGCTGCAACGCCCAGTACGTGGTGCTCCGATCGCCGCCGCCGTCGTGCAGCAGCACGATCGATCCCTGCTTGGTGTGGCGGATCACCGTGTGGGATATGTGCCCCGCGGGTGGGCGGCGCCAGTCTTGTGGGTCGACGTCCCAGTGCAACGGGCGCATACCCAGCGACTTCGCGACGCGTACCAGCCGAGCGGTCCATTGGCCGCCGGGTTGCCGGTAGTACTTGATCTCCGCGGCTGGCGCCGCCTCGCGGATTGCGGCGTTCGTGTCGAGCAGGTTGGACGTGATGCTCCGATCGCTGCGGGCGCCGAGATCCATGTCGTGTGCCCAGGAGTGATTGCACAACGTGTGGCCGGCTCGGACGATCGCTCGCACCAACTTGGGGTGCCGTCTGGCTTCTTGGCCGATGATGCAGAACGTCGCCTTCACGTGGGCCTTCTTGAGCAGTGCGAGCACCTTCGGGGTCCAGTGCGGGCTGGGCCCGTCATCGAAGGTGAGTGCCACGGCTCTGGAGTCGGTGAAGCGCATCGAGCCATGCGGACCGAGTGGCTTCTTGCGCGCCCTGGAACGGTTCGCCTTCTCGGGAGGGCCTGTTTCGGCGGGCGAGTGCGATGCGGACGGTTTCTTGGGCGGAGCTGCCGTCGTGGTGTCTGGAATGTGCATCCGGGTCTTCGCCGAGGTGTCGGTTCCGACCTCACCGCACCCGACCAGCAATGTCGCGCAGATCGCTATGGCGATGGCCGTCGTGGCACGTGTCACTGACGCCTCCCGCAGACGCAGTGGTAGGTGCTCAGAGAGTAACGAAGCTGGCACATTTGGCGCGATAGCCACGTGTGGCAAAACGACGGATATTTTCCATGAGTTGGCCTGAGCGTGGATCAATCTGCGCA
>JBOGDL010000234.1:0-11934 GCA_050701815.1 Micromonosporaceae bacterium
TGCGTGAGGTGCGCCTGACGGTGCACCGGTCGCCGGCGGAACGATGGACCGTGCCACGGATGGCGGCGCTGGCCCACCTGAAGGAGTCGCAGTTCGCCGTGCTCTACCGGCGGCTGTTCGGGGTGACGCCGGCGGAGGATCTGATCCAGGTCAGGCTCGACCTCGCCAGGTACTACCTGGCCCATTACGAGCTCCCGGTCGCGGAGGTGGCCGAACTGTCGGGCTTCACCGACGCTTCCTACTTCAGCCGGTGCTTCCACCGCAGGGTCGGCTGCCCACCGAGCCGGTTCCGGCAGGGCGCCGCCGGCGCCGAGCCACGGTGACCTCCCCCTGATAGCCGGCGACAAGCTGCTCGGAATCGGCCAGCCGGTCTCGCTCTGACGCGAGGTCCGATCGCCGCCAGCATTTCAGCGGCCGGGAAGGCAGCCTGGAACTGATCTTGCGGCCCGGACAAGCCCTGTTGTGGCGGCTGACCGGGTACGCGCCACATGCCGCCGCTGAAGCGGACGGAAGCTGCCGGTAGGGAGTGAACTTGGTGATGTCACCGCAGGGGCCACGGCCGGATCGAGTGTTGGGCGTGTTGCTGGTGGGACCGTTCATGGCCCAGGCGGACGCCACGATCACGAACGTCGCCACTCCGTCGATTCAGAGTGACCTGGGCGCCTCAGGCGCGGAGCTGGAGCTGGTCGTGGGCGCGTACCTGATCGCCTTCGCGGCCCTGCTGGTCACCGGCGCCCGCCTCGGGCAGACCCACGGCTACCGGCGGATCCTGCTGCTCGGGGTCGGTCTCTTCACGGGCGCGTCCCTGCTGTGCGGGCTCGCCCTGGACCCGACATCGCTGATCTTCGCGCGGGCGCTGCAGGGTATCGGCGCGGCGCTGATGTTCCCCCAGAGCCTGACCGGCATCCAGCTGAACCTCACCGGCGGTCTGCGAACCCGAGCCATTGGCCGGTACGCGATGGCGTTGTCCGGTGGCGCCGTGGCGGGGCAGATCCTTGGTGGAGCGTTGGTGTTCGCGGACATCGCCGGCAGCGGGTGGCGATCGATATTTCTGGTCAATGTCCCAGTCGGGATCGTCTTGGTCATCGCGGCGTTTCGACACCTGCCGGCCGACACGCCTAAGGAGCGTCGACGTCTGGATCTTGGTGGTGTGGCCACGTTATCGGCCAGCATGCTGCTGGTGGTCTCGCCGCTGGTGCTCGGCCGCGAAGCGGGGTGGCCGCCCTGGACCTGGCTGTCGCTGGGCGCCGGCGCGCTGGTGATCACCGGGTTCCTCGCGGTGGAGCGAAGCGTGGCAGCACGAGGCGGATCACCGCTGGTCAACCTCGCGCTGCTGGCTGAGCCTGCGGTGCGTTGGGCTCTGCTGACGCTGCTGGTCGCGACGGCAACGTATTACGCGCTGCTGTTCTGCATGGCCCAGTACCTGCAGCGCGGGCTGGGGCACGGCCCGCTGCTCGCGGGGCTGACGTTGGTTCCGTGGGTCGCGGCGTTCGGTCTCGCCAGTCAGGTGGTGCGCCGGCTTCCGTCCCGGTGGGCGCGATCGGCGCCAGGCATCGGGTGCTCGCTGCTGGCCCTTGCGTACGCGGCCATCAGCGCCACCATGTTCACGGATCCGGACGGCCCCTTGCTGTACGGGTTGCTCGGCGTCGGCGGCCTCGGTCTCGGGATTCAATTCAACGCGTTGATCACACACCTGACCACGGTGGCGCCCGCGGAGCATGCGCCCGAGGTCAGCGGCGTCACCACCACCGTGCTGCAGATCGGGGGCGCGCTGGGAGTCGCCGCGTTGGGCAGCCTGTATCTCAGCGCGGACGCTCACCTGGAGGCTGGCTCTCCCAGTCATGCCTTCGGGGTGGCGACTGCGGCCTTCGCGGCTGTCGCGCTGGTGGCGGTCGTGACCGCCTCCGGGGCGACGCATGCCGCCACGTCCAGCATGCCGCCTGGTCCAGCCAAGATGGCGCCTGGGACCGACCTGAACGCCGTCCTAACGCGGAACGATGTTACGCAGGCCGCGTCCTGCCGCGAGTCGGTTGATGTTGTCCGCGATGACGCGGTAACGACGCCGGAACACCTCCTCCGTCCACGCCGATGAGTGCGGCGTGCACCACACGGTCGGGAGTTCCCAGAACGGATACGCCGAGGGCGGTGGTCGGTCGCTGTCGGTTTTCGGGTACCGGTACCAGACGTCCAGGAACGCGCCCGCGATGACGCCCTCCGCAAGCGCCTCGTAGAGCGCTCGTTCCTTGACGATGGCGGCCCGTGACGGGTTGATGAGGATCGCGGTGCGCTTCATGCGGGCCAGTTCCTGGCGGCCGATCATGCCTCGTGTGTGTGAGGTGAGAGGGCACGCCACCACGACGTAATCGGACACGTCCAGGAGCTGATCCAGCCGGGTGGTGGGCAGGATTTCGACGTCGTCGTCGGCCGTTGCGATGGACCGCGTCACCGCAACGACTCGGAGGCCAAGCGCTCGGGCTCGGCGCGCGATCGCCTTCCCCACCCGGCCGTGGCCGATCAGCCCGATCGTCTTACCGCTGATCTCGCCATGCGGCACACGGCGTCGGTAGAGGTCTGACCACGACGTGCCCGTGAAGGCGCCTGCCGCCCGGCTCGGGCGTGCCTCCCACTCCAGAAGGCAGCGGAGCACGTACTCGGCGATGGGTGTCTCGTGCTCGTAGACGTTGCAGACCCTGGTGCCTGGCGCCAGACCGTCCAAGTCGATGCCGTCGAGCCCGGCGCCGGGCACGTGCAGCAGCCGGAAGGCTGGGGCGGCGCCGTGCTTCCGGCTGAAACGCAGGGAAATCACGATGTCTGCTTCGCTGATCTTGTGATCGAAGAGCGCGGAATGTGCCGCGTCGGGAGGGAGGCTGACGATCTCGTGCGGTTGTCGCAGGCCGCTCTGGAGTTCTGCCCGGTGGCTGGCCGCCTCACCGACCATCAGCACCCTCATCGCCACGGCCCCGTCAATCGGGACGTTGCCCTGCGTACGCGCGCCGCACGATGCCCCTGACCACGGCTCCGGTGACGGGTCCCGGGTTCACGCCGTGGCCCGAATCGGCGCTCGTGGTGACTTGAACGGCGTGCTCAATGCCGTTCTCGTCCATGCCGACCTCGGACAGCCGGGTCGGAAGCCCTGATCTTTCGAGCAGGTCGAACAGCGCCCCGCCGAGGTTGTCGGTGTCGAGGGCTTCGGCGATCCGCCCCAGAGCCTGAGGAGCGAACCGCTGGTTGTACGCGGCCACGTGCGGCAGCACCAGCGCGTGCGCCAGGCCGTGCTCGATGCCGAGGCTGCCGCCGAGCGCGTGCGCGAGATCGTGTTGCAGGGCGTACCCACTGGTGAGGGCGGCGCCCCCGAGGTAGGCGCCGTACAGCAGCTCGTTGCGCGTGTCGAGGCTGCGCGGGTCGGAAAGCATGCGGGGGATCTGGGTGGCGATCACCTTGGCGCCTTCCACGGCGGCGTGCGCGAGCAGCGGGCTCAGGTGGGGCAGGTAGATCGCGTCCACACAGTGCGCGAGTCCGTTCATCGCGCTCGCGGCGCTGACCGAAGGTGGCAGCGACACGGACAGCTCCGCGTCGTAGACAACGGTGGACGGGACCATCCGCAGGCTGGTGTGCATGCGTTTCACCCCGTCGATCGTGATGCCGCAGAATCCGGTCATCTCGGAGCCCGCGTACGTCGTCGGGATCGCCACGATGGGCAGCGCGAGGTCGAGCGCGATGGCCTTGGCCAGGCCCGTGGCGCTGCCGCCCCCGACACTGACGAGACAGTCGGCGCCGGCGGCTGAGGCCTTCGCACGTGCCTTCACGGCCAGCTCGATCGGCACCTGGGGGACGGCCTCGTCGAGCAGCCCGACCCCCAGCTCATCCAGGTTTGCCGCCACAGACTCCGCCAGCGCGCCCCGGCCGGGTGTGCTGATCACCAGCGCACGTGTGGCGCCGAGGCGTGCCACCTCTGCTTTCGCGCCAGCCGCGCTTCCCGGACCGAAGACAACCCGCGCGGGAGTGGCGTTGTAGATGTCGCCTGGGTAGCTGAATCCGCGCATCAGCGGCTACCAGTCCACGATCGTGCCGTCGTCGAGCACGGCGGTGCGACTGTGCATCACCTCGGGTTCGAAGGGATGCTTGGCGGCTTCCTTCTCGTCGATGTCCACTCCCAGACCCGGCGTCGTGGGGACCTGCCAGGAGTTGCCGACCCGAGCTATCGGGGTGCTGACGACATCGTGGTACCAGGGCACGGCGCCGGTCATCTCCTCCTGGATCACGAAGTTGGGCGTGCAGACGTCGTAGTGCAGGGCGGCGGCGCCTGCGACGGGCCCGTTGGGGTTGTGTGGGGCCACACCCACCATTTCTGCCTCGGCGAGGGCTGCGATGCGTTTGCCTTCCAGCAGGCCGCCGGTGTGGTTGAGGTCGGGTTGCGCGACGTGCACCGCCTTTCCGCGCAGCACGGGCAGGAACTCCCGCAGCCCCACCAGCCGCTCTCCGGCCGCGATCGGGGAGGGCGACCGTTGCGCGACCTGGCTCAGGGCCGCTGTGTCGCCGGGCTGCACCGGTTCCTCGCAGAACAGCGGTTGGTACGGCGCCAGCACCTGGATGTGCTCCAGCGCCGCTGCGACAGACGCGGGACGCCCATGAAAGTCGATCATGATGTCTACGTCCTCGCCCACCGCGTCTCGAAGCGTCGCCATCAGCTTGTCGACATGTCTGCGGTCGGCACTCCGGGTGAGGTGGTGACCGTACGGGATGAGGACCACCTTGAGCGCGTCGTAGCCGTTCTCCACCACCTCAAGCGCACGGTCACGTAGCTTGCCGGCGTCGAAGGTCTCGTACACCGCGTGCATGTCGCCGAGACCCAGGTGGGTGTAGACCCGCACCTTGTCGCGCACCTGCCCGCCCAGCAACCGCCAGACGGGCAGGCTGACGCTCTTGCCGAAGATGTCCCACAACGCGTGCTCGATTCCGCTGATGGCGGTCGTTCCGATGATCCCGAGCCGGTAGTAGCTGTGTTTGTGGAGCGCTTGCAGCGTTCCCTCGATGTCGCGCGGGTCGCGTCCCACCAGGAGTGGCTTCAAGTCCGCCACGGCGCCGGTCACCGCCCGGGTTTTCCAGTTGAGGCTCGCCTCGCCCCAGCCGTGCAGGCCGTCGGAGTTGGTGCGGACCTTGACGAAGATCCAGTTGCGCATCTCCGCGTTGACGACGAGTGTCTCGACGTCGGTGATGCGCAGCGCGCCCGGGTCTGGTGGCGCGGGTGCGTCTGCCATTTTCAGCACACCTATGCCTGCCGAAGTGGCCGGCCCGCGGTCTCGCGCAGTTTCGTGACGGCGACCAGGGAGGCAAGAGCGCCGAGCACGATGATGAACGCCGGCGCGAGCTTGCTTCCGGTGGCGCTGACGAGGTACGTGGCGAGGAACGGCGCGCCGCCGCCGAAGATCGCGGCAGAGACGTTGTGACCGATCGAGAAGGCGCCGAAGCGGACCTGGGTCACGAAGATCTCAGCGAAGGTCGCCGCCACGGCGCCGAGGTACAGCCCGTGCAGCGCCCCCAGGGCCGCGAGCCCGAGCACGCCGGACATCCCACCCTGGGCGATCAGCAGGAACAGCGGGATGGTGAGCACCACGAAGGCCACGCCTGCTGTGATCAGCACCGGCTTGCGGCCAATCCGGTCCGACAGCATGGCCGCCAGTGGAATCACGATCATGTCGACGACCAAGGCGCCGGCGGTGGCGCGGAACGCCTCTGACGGCTCGAACTTGAGTGTCTCGGTGAGGTAGGTGGGCATGTAGATGAGGACCAGGAAGTATCCGAGATGGACGATGATGCCGACAGCGCCCACACTGATGATCGATCGCCAGTTGCCGAAGGACGCCTTCAGCGGCGCTTTGACGACCTTGCCCTTGGCCTTCAGGTCTCGGAACTCGGGCGTGTCCTCCAGGCGCAACCGCAGGTAGAGGCCGATGAGTCCGAGCGGGCCGGCGAGCAGGAACGGGATCCGCCAGCCCCAGGATTCGAGCGCCTCTGGTGAGAACAACGCGGTGAACAGCGCCGGGGCGCCCAGCCCGAGGAAGAAGCCGAACGTGGCAGACACCTGGATCCAGCTGGTGAGGACACCTCTGCGCTTGTCGGGCGCGTGTTCGGCGACGAAGGTGGTGGCGCCGGTCAGCTCACCGCCGCAGCTCAGGCCCTGGACCAGCCGGAGGAAGACCAGCAGCGTGGGCGCCAGCAGGCCGATGGTGGCGAACGTCGGCAGCAACCCGATGCAGAACGTCGCAGCCGACATCAGCAGCACGATGAAGGCGAGCACGCCGCGCCGGCCGAGTCGGTCACCGAGCGGCCCGAACACCATGCCACCGAGCGGACGGGCCACGAACGCCGCGCCAAACACCGCGAAGGAGAGCAGCAGTGAGGCGGTGGGGTCCTTGGCCGGGAAGAACAGGGCGCCGAGCGTGGCTGCGAGGTAGCCGTAGACGGCGAAGTCAAACCATTCCAGGCAGTTGCCGATGGAGGCGGCCACCACCACCCGTCGGATGGCTCCTGGACGTGGCTCGGACGCTGCCGGTGGGGCCTGCGCGGCGTGTGTGGCCATGGTGGTGCTCCTTCTCCGACGGGGGTTGTGGGGGTGTTACACGACTCCTGCCTCGCGTAGCCGCTGAACTTCGCGGCTGCTGAGTTCTGCCAGGTGCTCAAGCACTTCGTCGGTGTGCTCGCCTAGGGCCGGCGCCGGACGTGCGGGGCCCGTCGTGTCGTTCGTGACGAGTGGTCCGGGGCTTGTCACGGCGCCGAAGTGCGGGTGTTCGAACGAGACCGTTCGCGCGGCGTACTCGGGATCACGGAAGGCTTCCAGCACGGTGCGCACCGGGCCGCTGGGGACTTTGTGGCGCTGCAGCCGCGCCAGCCAGCGTTCGGCGGTGTCGGTGGCGAAGACCGCCTGCAGGTCGGCGACGACGCGTTCCCGATGTTCGAGCCGATCGGTGAACGTGGCCCGGTCGGGCGCCGACGCCCATTCGGGGCGCCCGACCGCCTCGGCGAGCCGGGGCCAGAAATGCTCCTTGTTGACCATGACGATGATGGGTTGATCAGCGCACGCGAACAGCTGCGACGGCACCAATGAGGGGTGCGCGGACGCCGCCAGGCGCTCCGGCTGGTAGCCCGCGGACAGGTGCCATGTCGCGACGTAATTCAGCAGACTCGCGGCGGTGTCGCGCAGGCTCACGTCCGTGTCGCATCCGATGCCCCGCGCGCGGGCGCTGAGAATGCCCGAGACGGTGGCGAAGGCAGCCGCGATTCCCGCGGCGAAGTCGATGATCGACACCCCGGCCTTCGCGGGCAGTCGGTCCGGGTCACCGGCCAGGCTCATGATCCCGGACTCCGCTTGCAGCAGGTAGTCGAAGCCGGACGCCGACGCCCGGGCGCCGGTGCGGCCGAACCCGGTGAGCCAGCAGCAGACCAGCCGTGGGTTGACCTCGCGCAGGGACTCGTAGTCGAGCCCGAGCCGCTTGCCTGCGTCGGGCCGCAGGTTCGTGATCACGGCGTCCGACTTGGCGGCGAGCGCCCGGAAGACCCGCTGCCCGTCCGCGACACCCAGGTCCAGCGTGACGCTGCGAGTGCTGCGGTTGAGGGCCTGGAAGAACAGAGAGTCGGCGCCGTCCGGGGCGACGTACGGCGGGATCGCCCGCGCGTAGTCACCGACGCCGGGCTGCTCGATCTTGATGACGTCGGCGCCCAGGTCGGCAAGGTGCTGCGTCGCGTACGGTCCGGCCCCGTACTGGGTGACGGCGAGCACCCGCACGCCGCTGAGCAGGCCAGTGGCGTTCATGAGGGCCCCCCTGCTGGGCCGGGCTCCGCTTGGCCGCGCACCGGCACGAGCACGTTGCGGGTGAAGCTCAACACCAGCTCGCCACGCTGGTTGTGGGACCGGGTGCGCACGTACACGATGCCGGTTGTCGGGTCTTTCCTGCTCAGACGCTTGCTGAGCACTTCCGTCTCGGAGTAGACGGTGTCGCCGTGGAAGGTGGGGCCAAGGTGGCGCACCTCGTCATAGCCGAGGTTCGCGACCGCCGCGCCGCTGATGTCCGCGACCGACTGGCCGACCGCGACCGCGAGCACGAGCACACCCACCACCAGCGGCCGCTCGAACCGGGAAGCGCTCGCGTACGCGTGGTCGATGTGAAGCGGATGCTGATTCTGGGTGAGCAGCGAGAACGTCATGTTGTCGTGTTCGGTGATGGTGCGACCGGGTCGGTGTTCGTAGATCGCGCCGACGTCGAATTCCTCGTAGCAGCGCCCGTAGCGCTGACGCACCCGCATGCCCATCAGCGCCTCCCCTTGAGCAGGCTGCGCGCGATGACCAGGCGCTGGATCTCGCTGGTGCCCTCGCCGATGAGCATCAACGGCGCGTCCCGGTACAGCCGTTCCACCGGCAGGTCAGTGGTGAAGCCGACGCCGCCGTGCACTCGCATCGCGTTCATCGCGTTACGAGCAGCCATTTCGGAGGCGAACAGCTTCGCCATCCCGGCCTCCAGGTCCACGCGTTCACCCCGGTCCAGAGCCTCCGCCGCGCTGGCCGTGAGCAAGCGGGCAGCGCGCAGGTCGGTGGCCATGTCGGCGAGCATGTTCTGGATCGTCTGGTGTTCGGCGATGGGCTTGCCGAAGGTCTCCCGCTGCTGCGCGTACGCCAACGCCTGCTCGAACGCGGCCCGACCCACCCCGACCGCGCGAGCCGCCACGTTGAGGCGACCCTGCTCGAGGCCCGCCAGCACCTGCGCGAACCCCCGGCCCTCGGCTTCACCGACCAGGCGGTCCGCGGGCACCCGGCAGCCGCTCAGCACCACTTCGGCGGTGTCCACACCCCGGTAGCCCAGCTTCTTGTGGCTGCGCCCGACCTCGTATCCGTCCGACCTCGTGACCAGGAACAGGCCCACCCCCCGATGCGCCGGCTCAGCCGTGACGTCGGTCTTGGCCGCCACCAGCACCAGGTTGCCCTCACGGCCGTTGGTCACCCAGAGCTTGGCGCCGTCGAGCACGTACTCGCTGCCGTCGCGGGTGGCTCGGGTGCGGATCGCCGCGGCGTCGCTGCCGGCGTCGGCCTCGGACAGCCCGAGGCCGCCGCGCAGCTCGCCGCTGGCCATCCGCGGCAGGTAGTGGCGGCGCTGCTCGTCGGTGCCGAAGCGCTCCACGATGCGGGCGACGAGCAGGTGGCTGTTGATGACCCCGGCCAAGCTCATCCAGCCGACGCAGAGCTCTTCGACCACCCGCACGTACGTGGCGGTCGACAGCCCGGCGCCACCGTGCTCTTCCGGGATGGTGAGACCGAAGAACCCAAGCTCGGCCATGATGGCGACGATCTGATGCGGGTAACGGTCTTCGTGCTCGTGGTCGGCGACATGCGGGATGACTTCGCGCTCGACGAAGTCGCGCACCATCCGCACGATCGCGGCCGCGTCGTCGTGCGGCGAGACGCCGGCGTGATCAGCCGCGCTCACGGGATCTCCCGCGTGTGGAAGCCGACGCGGCCCCGATGCTGGCGATGGCGTCGTGCGCCTCCTGGTTGACGGCCACGTAGCTGCGGGGAGCTGAGGCGTCACCGACCACGATCGTCTCGCGGCCGCCGGTGTCCAGCGGGTCGGTGGGCTCGGCGGGGCCGGCGCGCACCACTGTCTTCACAGACGTCAGCACCCGGGCACGGCGGGAGAACACGTGCGCGGTCGTCAGCTGACCGTCCTTGACCGAGATCACCTCCTGCTGGGGGTGGATTCGCACGCCGGCCTCGTCCAAGCGACGAAGCACGCCGATCCTGCTGACGTACGCCACTCGACGCGCGATGGCCTCGCGCCTGGTGACCACGTGCACCTCGAGCCCATCCCGGGCCAGCGCTGTCGCGGTGGCGTACAGCGGCTCCTCCTCCATCTCGTCGACGATCACGACGGGGCCCTGCAACTGGCGACGTCGCTCCCACGCGTCCCGGAGTGAGAGCACCTGATCGGTCCCGGGCACCGGGTCGACGACCGGGCGGGCGCCGGTGCAGAGGACCACGACATCGTGGCCACCCCAGTCGGCTGCCGTCTCGGCTGTCACGCTGTGCCCGAGGTGGACCTGGACGCCGAGGTCCCGAAGCGACTGCTCGAGCCAGTCGACGGCGAGCCCCATGCGCTCGCGTCCCGGTGCCGCCGCTTCGTCGAGCAGCCGGCCGCCGAGCCGGTCGCGGGCCTCGTACAGGTGCACGTCGTGGCCGTTCTCACCCGCGGTGCGAGCGGCTTCCAGCCCGGCCAGCCCGCCGCCCACCACCCGCACCACACGCCGGTCGTTGGTCGTGGCGGCCAGCTTCGACCGGAGCGTGTGCTCGCGGCCCGTCTCCGGCGCGTACATGCACGAGACCGCGCGGCCGGTGTGGATGAAATCCCAACAGATGTTGCAGTACGTGCACGGCCGTGGCGCGGCGCCTCTGGCGACTGCGTTGACCAGTTCGGGGTCGGCCAGCCACGCCCGCGACATGCCGACCAGATCGGCGGCGCCGTCTGCCAGCAAACGCTCGGCGGCAGCCAGATCAGGCACCTTGGCCATCGCCATCACCGGCACGCCCCCGGCCGCGTCGCGGACCCCGGCCGCGAGGTGCGCGAACGGAGCGTCGTCGAACGTGAGGTCAGGGACGTGCTTCTCGAGGCTCGGACTGAAGTTGGCCTGGCTGACGCCCACGTAATCCGGCGGCGCCTCCTCGGCGAAGACCCGCATCAGCCGCTGGCTCTCTTCGAGGTCGAGCCCGCCGTCGACGTACTCGTGAGCGCTGATCTTGAGCCCGACGGCGAAACCGTCGCCGCAGGCGGCACGCACGGCGCGGATGATCTCGAGCACGATACGGGCCCGGTTCCTGGTGCTGCCACCCCAGCGGTCGTCGCGGTGGTTCGACCACGGCGACAGGAACTGTGTGAGCAGGTAGCCGTGGGCGCCGTGCAGCTCGACCCCGTCGAAACCGGCCGCTTGCAGGTGACGCGCGGCGGTGGCGAAGCCGTCGACGACCTGCTGCACGTCCTCGTCCGACATCGCGTGCGCGGTCGTGCCGCTGTACGGGTCGCGTCCGCCGGAGGGTGACCATGGGCGCAGCGTCGGGTTCCACAGCGCCTGACGGCCCACGTGCCAGAGTTGCCCGAGAACAGCGGCGCCGTGTCGATGGACGGCCTCGGCGATGCGGCGCAGACCCGGGACGAGATCGGGCTCGTACGCGAGCGGGATCGTGCCGTTGGGGATGGACGTGGGATGCACCGACATCCCCTCAGTGATGATCACACCGGCGCCGCCACGGGCGCGGGCCTCGTAAAAGGCGACCTGCTCGTCGGTGATCAGCCTGTTGCGCCCGAGGTTGTTCACCGTGGCCAGAAACGCGACCCGGTTGCGGAGTTCCAGCGTCCCCAGCGCAAACGGCGACAACACGAGAGAAGGGGCATGCGGCATGAGTCAACCCTCTGCGACTGCGCACAGCAGCCGTGACCGCCCCGCTTGGCGCCGCACGGGATCGAAGTGCCGGTGAGACACTGACCGCGCAGCTGGCGTCGGCGCATCGCCCGAGGTGAGAGCCTCAAACGAGGCGTTTACCGAACCACGGTGGATTTGCGCATGTCAAGCACCGTCCGGGTGCTGGCTCTCCTCGTACCGGCGCACCAGATCGCGGAAAGCGCCCACGATCGCCTTCCGCCCGTTTCCGAAATAGTGCGTCTCCACGGCCGTCACGAAGTCACTGGAGCCGTCACGCAAGTCGAGGTTCAGCATGAGTTCGCGGACAAACTTGTCCGCCAGTGGGGTCGCCAACGTGGTGGACACGTCCGTCACGCGATGTGTCGCGCTGTCCACTCGTGCGATCAGGGTCAGGTGCCGCCACATGACGCCAGCCCCAGTCGACTGGGGCAACTGCGCGTAGCCGGCCACGATGACGTAGTCGAGCGAAAACAC
>JBOGDL010000235.1:0-5956 GCA_050701815.1 Micromonosporaceae bacterium
TGTGCTGCCAGTCTGTGGTGGGGTGATGACCGACTGCGGACGCCGCGCCCGTACGGTGGTCAGGTGACCGACGGAGCACGGCCGAGCCCACAAACGGACAATTCGCCTGCACATGGCGTATATCCGCACGACGCGGACCCTGCGCAGCCGTCGAGGATGCTCACCGAGCCACGCGAGGGCACACCGGACCCGATCGAGACCGAGGAAGCCCTCCGTGAGATGACGAAGCGGCTGGCCGCGGGCTCCGGTCCGATCGCGGTCGACGCTGAGCGGGCGTCCGGCTATCGATACAGCCACCGCGCCTACCTGATCCAGCTGCGTCGCGCGGGCGCGGGCACCGCGCTGATCGACCCGATCGGCTTCGACAACCTGGCTGCGTTGGGCGGCGCCTTGGCGGACACCGAGTGGGTGATTCACGCCGCCAGCCAGGATCTGCCGTGTCTGGTCGAGATTGGAATGCGACCCACCCGGCTCTTCGACACCGAGCTTGGCGCCAGGATCGCAGGGTTCGAACGGGTCGGCCTGGCCGCGCTGACCGAGCGGCTGCTCGGCCACACTCTGGAGAAGCATCACTCGGCCGCGGACTGGAGCACCCGCCCGTTGCCGGCTTCCTGGCTCACGTACGCCGCTTTGGACGTGGAGTTGCTGGTGGAGCTGCGGTACGCGCTGGCCATCGAACTCGAACGCCAAGGCAAGCTCGGGTGGGCCGAGGAAGAGTTCGCCGCCCTGCTGTCGGCGCCTCCTGCCAAGCCCAGACCCGACCCGTGGCGGCGCACCTCAGGAATCCACAAGGCTCGGGGCCGGCGGGCCCTGGCTCGGGTGCGAGCCCTGTGGCATGCCCGCGACACACTCGCCCAGCAGCGCAACATCGCGCCCGGACGGGTGCTGCCCGACGCCGCGATCGTGGCTGCCGCGCAGACCGACCCAGACAACGCCGCGGCCCTGTTTGGACTGCCCGGCTTCAACGGGCGCGCCACCCGGCGACTGGCCCGGATCTGGCTGGACGCCCTCAAGGCCGCACGAGCCCTGTCTGAAGCCGACCTGCCGGCGACCACAGCCCACAGCGACGGGCCGCCGCCGCCGCATCGGTGGGCTGAGCGAGACCCAGAGGCAGCCGCTCGGCTGACGCGTTGCCGCGCGGCCGTGACGCACATCGCAGAAGAGCTGATGGTGCCGTCGGAAAACCTGCTGGCCCCGGACACGGTGCGACGCCTGGCCTGGAGCCCGCCCGAGGTGACCTCGTTGGACACCACCGTCCAGATGCTCACCGAGCACCGCGCCCGGCAGTGGCAGATCACGCTCACGGCCGGGCCGCTCACCAAGGCGCTCGCCACGCAGTGACAACCTGGCCTGAACGCCGAGCGGATCGGGGGCCCTAGGGCTTGTCCTAGTTCGCGGCGCCGAAAGCCACGGTCGGCGCCGCCGCCTCATCAATCTGAGTGATCCACTCGGTCGCATCTCGCGCCACGTCCTGCGCGGTCAATCCGAGGTCAGCCAGCAGCTCGGTCCGGCTGCCGTGGGGGTGGAAGCCGGACGCCACGCCGAGGTCGCGGATCGGGGTGCGCACGTCCGCGTCCCGCAGCGCCTGAGCCAACGCCGCGCCGAAGCCTCCGATCCGGATCCCGTCCTCCACGGTCACCACCAGCCGGTGCTGCTGAGCCAGCTCGATCAGCTGCGGGGACGGCGGAAGCGCCCACCGCGGGTCGACCACTGTCACGTCGTACCCCTGCTCGGCGATCCGCTTGGCGGCTTCCACACCCAGGTGGCCGAACGCGCCCACCGCCACCAGCAGCACATCCTGCCGGTCCCCCCGGTGCAGCACATCGACAGCTTCCAGCCCGGCGCCGAGACGTTCCACGGCGGGCAGCTCGTCGGGAACAGAGCCGGTGGGGAACCGCACCAAGGTGGGGCCGTCGCTCACCCCGACAGCTTCCCGGAGCTCCTCACGCAGCGTCGCGGCGTCCCTGGGAGCGGCGATCCGAAGGCCCGGCACCACCCCGAAGACGGACAGGTCCCAGATCCCGTAGTGGCTGGGGCCGTCGGGGCCGGTGATCCCGGCCCGGTCCAGCACGAACGTCACGGGCAACCGGTGCATCGCCACGTCCAGCAACACCTGGTCGAAGGCCCGGTTCAGGAACGTGGAGTAGATCGCCACCACCGGGTGCATCCCGCCCAGCGCGAGCCCGGCGGCTGAAGTGGTCGCGTGCTGCTCGGCGATGCCCACGTCGTACACCCGCCGTGGATACTTCGCCGCCAGCTTGGAGATCCCGGTCGGGATCGCCATCGCGGCGGTGATCCCGACGATGTCGTGCCGCTCATCCGCGAGCGTCACCAACTCGTCCGCGAACACCCCGGTCCACTTCGGGCCCGCCTTCTTGACCGCCTTGCCGGTCTCCGGGTCGAACGGGCTGGTCGGACTATGTAGGCAATCCGCCTCATCATCTTCGGCTGGTTGGTACCCGTTGCCCTTACGGGTCACCGCGTGCACGATCACCGGGCCGCCGAACTGCTTCGCCCGCTCCAGCGCGCTCTGCAGCGACGGCAGGTCATGCCCGTCGACCGGGCCCACGTACTTCAGCCCGAGGTCCTCAAACAGCACCTGGGGGCTGACCGCGTCCTTGAGCCCCTTCTTGACCGCGTGCAGCACCTCGTACAGCGGCGGGCCAACCAGCGGGGTGCTGCCGAGGGTGTCCTTGATCATGTCGAGCAACCGCTCGTACTCGGGGTTCAGGCGCAGGCTCGCCAGGTGGTCGGCGAGACCACCGATGGTGGGCGCGTACGAGCGGCCATTGTCGTTCACCACGATCACCAGACGGCTGTCCTTCGCGGCGGCGATGTTGTTCAGCGCCTCCCAGCACATCCCCCCGGTCAACGCGCCGTCTCCCACCACGGCGACCACGTGGCGCGGCTCACCCCGCAGTGTGTGCGCCTTGGCCAGGCCGTCGGCGTACGAGAGCACGGTGGAGGCGTGCGAGTTCTCGATGACATCGTGCTCGCTCTCGGCCTGACTCGGGTACCCCGAGAGCCCGCCTCGGGTGCGCAGCTGATCGAAGCCGCTCTGCCGCCCAGTGAGGATCTTGTGCACGTACGCCTGATGCCCGGTGTCGAACAGCACCCGGTCCGAGGGAGAGTCGAACACCCGGTGCAGCGCCATGGTCAACTCGACCACACCCAGGTTGGGGCCCAGGTGCCCGCCGGTGCGGGACACCTTGGCGACCAGGAAATCCCGGATCTCGGCAGCCAGCTGCGGAAGCTGATCGGACGAAAGCCGCTTGAGGTCTGCGGGGCCGCGGACCTTCTGAAGCATGGGGGGCACGCCATCACCAGGATTCATGGTGAGCCAGTCTAGCTACGCCGTGAGCGGCAACCGCCGGCCAGACCAGACAACAGCGCCGGGGCGCCGAGTTGACCGGATCAGGGTCTGGCACGCTGGGGCCATGGCGACGGTGATGGTGACCGGGTCGACCGGCGGGATCGGCAAGGCGCTGGTGGCGATGCTCAAGGATCGCGGCGACGATGTGATCGGGGTCGGCAGAGACGCCGACCGGATCGCCGCCGTGGGGGCACAGCCGGTGGTCGCTGATTTCTCCGCGCCCGAAACCTTCGCGGACGCGGTTCCGAATCTGGATCGCCTCGACGCCCTGGTGCACAGCGCCGGCGTGGTGACGCTGGGACACGTCGCGGACACCCCGTACCACGTGTGGTTGTCGCACCTGACGGTCAACCTGGGCGCCGCGGCTGAGCTGACCCGCCTGATGCTGCCGGCGTTGCGGGCCGGCTCGGGTCATGTGGTGTTCGTCAACTCCGGGGCGGGGCTGCGGGCGAACCCCAACTGGTCCGCGTACGCCGCCAGCAAGTTCGGCCTGCGGGCTCTCGCGGACGCGCTCCGCGCCGAGGAAGGCGTCCACGGGGTCCGGGTCACCTCCGTGCACCCAGGACGCACCGCGACCGAGATGCAAAGGTCGGTGCGGCAGCAGGAGGGCGCCGAGTACGACCCGAAGCGCTACATCCAAGCCGAGACCGCAGCCCGGCTCGTGCTCGCCGCGCTGGACACCCCGCATGACGCGGAGGTCACCGAAATCTCGGTGCGCTCCCGCCAGTAGGCCGAGCCTTCCGGGCCACGGGCTGCAACAGCGCCACCGCTTCCATGTGGTGGGTCATCGGGAAAGCGTCGAAGGCGCGAAGCTGAGTGAGCGCCCAACCCAGCTCGCGGAACGTCCGCACGTCCCGGGCCAGCGCCGCCGGGTCGCAGGCGACGTATGCCACCGCCCTCGGCGCGGCCGCGGCGATCCGGCGCACCACGTCCACGCCGGCGCCGGAGCGGGGCGGGTCGAGCACCACGAGATCGACCCCGCGGATCGACCGGCGGCGCAGCACCTGCTCCACCCGACCCTTGGCCACCTTGGTCTGCGGCAGATCAGCGAGGTTGCCCACCGGGTCCGGACGCGGGTCTGACTCCACCGCCAGCACCGCCCCAGCCAGCCCGACCCGCTCCGCCAGCGCGGCGGCGAACAGGCCGGCGCCGGCGTACAGGTCCCAGGCCTGCTCTCCCGGCTGCGGGCGCAACATCTCCACCACACATCGCGCGAACGTGTCGGCCGCCGCCGGGTGGATCTGCCAGAACGCCTCTGGCGCGATGTGCCACCGCCGCCCCACGGCCAGTTCCGTCACGACCGGCCGGGTCGGGCCGCTGTCGGTCCCGACGCCCGTGTCCGCTCGCTGGGCTGCCGGCGGCGAACTCCCCCTACCGGGCTTGCCTGGCGCCACCACGGTCTCGCCGGCGCCGGATCGCACCACGTCGATGCTGTCCCGGCCGGGCCACAGTCGATCCGCCACCGGCGCCCGCTGGATTTCGGGGGCCGCGATCGCACACTGGTCGATCGGCAGCACGTCATGGGAGCGGTGCCGGCGAAACCCGACCCGTCCCTGGCCGTCCACGGCGTACCGCACTCGGGTACGCCAACCCAACCCGGCGCCGTCGAGCCCCTCCACGATGAGCACCTCGCCGCTGCCAGCGCCACCGACCGCGCTTGCCGCGGCGGCGCCGACCGCGCCTGTCGCAGCGGCGCCACCAGCGGCCCCGGCCGCCCCAGCGGCCCCAGCGATCTCGGCTTCGGAGAGCCCACCCAGCCGCACCAACTGCTCGACCAGCACCTGAGCCTTCAGGCGGCGCTGGGCCGGCAGCGAGACGTGCTGGAAATCGCACCCGCCGCACCTGCCCGGCCCCGCGTACGGGCAGGGCGGCCGAACCCGGTCGTCAGAGCTGGTCAGCACCTCGACCGCGTCCGCGCGTAGATAACTCTTGCGGACCTCGGTGACCCGCGCCCGTACCCGCTCGCCAGGCAACGTGTGCCGCACGAACACCACCCGCCCGCCGGCTCGGGCCACGCAATGCCCGCCGTGCGCCACGGGGCCCACGTCCAGGGTGAGCAGGTCGTCGGCTGCGATCAGGTGACCTGCCCGCTCAGCGGCTCCGCTCACCGGCGCGCCGCCGTGTCGCCTGTGGGCTCGTCGCGGTGTTCCGGCTCCCAGCCGGGGCGTCGACCCAGTCGCTGATCCAGCCGCTTCAGGTCACGCAGCTCGCTGGATTCCAGCTGCCAGGGCACGCTGGTGACCATCACGCCGGGCTCGAACAGCAGCCGGGTCTTCAGCCGCAGCGCGCTCTGGTTGTGCAGCAGGTGCTCCCACCAGTGGCCCACCACGTACTCGGGGATGAAGACGGTCACCACGTCGCGCGGGCTCTTCTTCCGGATCGACTTCACGTAGTTCATGATCGGCGTGGTCATCTCCCGGTACGGGGAGTCGATCACCGTCAGTGTCGCCGGCACCCCCCGGCGCTCCCATTCGGCCTGCAGGGCGCGGGTCTCGTTCTCGTCCACGTTCACCGTCACCGCCGTGAGCGTGTCCGGACGGGTCGCCTGGGCGTACGAGATCGCCCGCAGCGTGGGCATGTGCA
>JBOGDL010000236.1:0-5095 GCA_050701815.1 Micromonosporaceae bacterium
CACATCGGCCACTAGAGATCAGCAAAAATTCGGCGCTGGGAGTAAAAGACCAGGTCAGAAGGGGTATGAGGGGCGCGCCCGGCAGGATTCGAACCTGCGACCGACGGATTAGAAGTCCGTTGCTCTATCCACTGAGCTACGAGCGCATGCAAATACGGTACCGCGTACGGGCACGCAAGATCACCATGCGGGGAGTCTCTCGCTGGGTCATCGACTGGCGACTATGGGTATGATCTTGCGGTGTCTGAGCAGCCGTACCGCTACATGTCATCAGACGAAGACAGCTCCCGCTGGGTCGGATTCCCGTTCCGCGCTGGCGATGTGGTGATCAGCACCAGGTCGAAGAGTGGCACGACGTGGATGCAGATGATCTGCCTGATGCTCGCCCACGGCGCCCCGGATCTGCCGGCGCCGCTCGCTGAACTTTCGCCTTGGATGGATCAGCTGGTGGCCCCGAAGGAGGACGTGCACGCGCTGCTCGCCGCGCAGCGTCATCGCCGGATCATCAAGACCCACACTCCGCTGGACGGGGTGCCGCTGGACTCGCGAGCCACGTACGTCGTGGTGGCGCGGCACCCACTGGACGTGGCGGTGTCCCTGTACCACCAGGGGAGCAACATCAACCGGGAGCGGCTACGTGAGCTCAGCGGCGCCCCCGAGCCGGCCCCACCCGCGCGGGCACAGTTGGGGGCGCGGGAGTGGCTCTTGTCCTGGCTTGCCTCCGAGGTTGATCCGCGTGAGGAATTGGATTCGCTGCCGGGCGTGATGTGGCATCTGTCCGATGCCTGGGTCCGTCGCGAGCAACCGAACGTGGTGCTCGTCCATTACCAGGATCTGGTGTCCGACCTCGCTGGGCAGATGCGCCGGATCGCCGGCCGGCTCGGGTTCAGTGTTCCGGACGAAGTGTGGCCGGGCCTGGTTCAGGCGGCGACTTTCGAGCACATGCGGGGCCGGGCGGAGTACCTGTTGCCGAACCGGGACGGGGTGCTCAAGGACGCCAACGCGTTCTTTCGCCGAGGTCGGTCAGGAGGCGGGCTGGAGCTGCTGAGTGAGGCGGAAATCGTGGCCTACACCGCTCGTGCGCAGACGTTGGCGCCCCCTGACCTGCTGGCTTGGCTGCACCGCTGACGGCGCGGCCTCACGTCCAGCGGCTGCACCCGTGACGGCGCGGCCTCACGCCCAGCGGCTGCCTCGGCGCTGGTGGCGGGCACGCCTAGGCTCGCGACTGTGACCTCATCGTTCGACAGTGGCAGCGCCTCAGCGGACGGCCCGGACCGGTCGCCGCACAGCCCCCGCCCCGAAGCGCGACAGGGCCCCGAGGCGGGTCAAGGTCCCGGAGCACGGCACGGCGCGAGAACGCCGCGAGGCGCCGGAGAGCGGCAGGGCTGGTTGCGGGACCGGGCGCGTGGTTGCCTGCTCGCCGGCGCGGTCGGCGACGCTTTGGGCGGGCCGGTGGAGTTCATGCCGTTGCAGGCGATTCGAAGCTCGTACCCGATGGGGGTTGATCTTGCTTCGGGTGCGTGGGTCACCGATGACACTCAGATGACGCTGTTCACCGCGGACGGGTTGATCCGCGCCCTGCTCGCGGGGGTCCCGCCGGAGCGACTGGGGGAGTCGACGCAGCTGTGGCAGGCGTACCAACGCTGGCTCCTCACTCAGCAGTCCGCGCCCTCCGGCGAGGATGGCGACTGGCTGTTGTCGCACCCGGCTCTGTGGCAGGTCCGCGCGCCGGGCAACACGTGCCTGTCGGCGTTGCGGGGCAAGCGTCCCGGCCGGACGAGCGAACCGGTGAACAACAGCAAGGGCTGCGGGGGCGTGATGCGCGCCGCGCCGGCGGGGTTCCTTCCCGATCCGAGCCAGGCGTACCGGGTGGGGTGTGACCTCGCCGCGATGACTCACGGTCACCCCAGCGGTTGGATCGCCGGGGGGGCCTTGGCGTTGTTGGCGCACCAGGTGACGCTGGGGGGCCAGACCCTGCTCGACGCGGTGGACACGGTCTTGGCGACGGTGTTCCGGGAACCGTCCGGCGGGGAGGTCGCCGATGCGGTCAGCGCTGCCGCGCGGGCCGCGAGACAAACCCCGCGAGATGTTTCCACGGTGGTGCGCCTGGGCGAGGGCTGGGTGGCCGAAGAGGCGTTGGCGATCGCGGTGTACGCGGCGCTGTCGTACCCGGACGACATCCTCGCCGCGCTCCGGCTGGCTGTGGAACATGGCGGCGACTCAGACTCGACGGGCGCCATTGCCGGCAACATTCTGGGCGCCGCGCAGGGGGTGGGGGCGGTCCCCGCGCGCTGGCTCGACCGGGTGGAGTTGGCGGACGTGATCACCGCGGTCGCGGATGACCTGGCCGCGGCCTGCGTGGGCGACCTCGACACGGTGGCGAGCCGCTACGGAGCCGGTTAACACGTTTCGGCTCGGGCTTTCTCACGGTACGCGCGGGTGCCCTGATCCCAAGAGCGCCATACCAGCTGCAGCACTTTCGCGCAGCTGCGTCCACAGGTGCCCCTCGCTGTCCACAGTTGAGCCTCTTCACGGTGGCGCCGACGCACCTGGCACGCGACGGTTGGTCGGCAAATGGTCGACAACCGGCTGGTGTGCAGCCGGCAGTAGGGAGATGTCCATGAACGAGACAGTGGTGACTGTGATCGGGAACGTGGTCACGAAGCCTGAGCGGCGCAGGGTCGAAAACAGCGGCGACACCGTGGTGTCTTTCCGGATCGCGTCCACCTCGCGGCGCTTCGACAAAGCCTCCGGCGTGTGGGTGGATGGCAATTCCTTCTTTGTACGGGTGACCTGCTGGCGCAGCTTGGCCGACAACGCGTACCAGTCACTGTTCAAGGGTGACCCCGTGATGGTTCACGGCCGTCTCTCCACTCGGGAGTACGAAGGCGACGATGGCGTGAAGCGCTCCTCGTACGAGTTGGAGGCGACCGCCCTCGGGCACAACCTCGGGCGCGGCACGTCGACGTTCATCCGCACTCGTACCGGGCTCGCGCCGGGTCTTGTCTCCGACAGTGACGGGTCGCCCAACGCCGGGGGTGGTGAGCCGCGGAGCGGCGCCGGGCCCGACGAGCACGGCGTCAACCACGACTCGGGGGTCGGCCGGGGTGAGTACTCGACGCTGCCCGGCTCTGGCGTGGCATATCCAGCCGGTGTTGACGCGCTCGTCGAGCAGTCGCTGGATGACCCCGGCGCTTCAGAGGATCTGTCTGATGGCGTGGCTGAGCCGTTGACGCCTTTGGGCGCAGGGGCGGCCGGCTAAGGCGCCCCTGCGAGGTGACGTTCATGGCCGGCGCGGTTGCCATAGCGGCCATGCGCTTTCCGGTGCGGCAACCGCGTCCGTCCACTGGGCACGCTCGTCCCAGTCATTGACAATTACATGCATCATGCAACATGCTGCCGACGCGAGGGTGGCCCGGTTGTGCGGCAGACACGAGCTGCGGCTTCGACGTCGGCGCCCCCATTCGCGCAGCGCAGGCCCGCGGTGTGCCCCGCGCGGCAGCTGGCCGAGCCTCAGGGGCGCCACCTGGAAAAGGAGAGCTCATGACGTCTGGACCGGACACAACAGCACCTGTCGCAGCCACTGACCTCGCGGTGATCGGGCTTGGCACGATGGGCGGCCGCTGCGCCGCGCGTGCCGTGGCAGTGGGACTCAAGGTGGTTGGGTTCGACCCCGTGAAAGACGCGGGCGAGAAGGCCGCCGCCGCTGGCGTGCAGGTGGCTGCCACGGCGGAAGAGGCAGCGCGGTCGGCTCCGATCGTGCTGGTCTCGGTGCCCTTGCCGGCGCATGTGGCTGAGCTGGCCGCAGGTCCTTTGCAGCAGGCGGCGCCCGGGACCACGGTGGTGGATCTATCCACCATCGACCCGGCGACCGCGCGGGGAGTCGAAGCGATCCTGGCGGGCCACGACGTGGTCTATCTGGACGCCCCCGTGCTCGGGCGGCCAGACCGTTGTGGCGTCTGGACCCTGGTGGTCGGTGGTCCGGAGACCGCGGTGCGGCGGGTCGCCCCGGTGCTGGAGAAGACCATCGCCAAGCGGGTGGCGCGGGTCGGCGACGTGGGCGCGGGTTC
Source organism: Micromonosporaceae bacterium (assembly GCA_050701815.1). GTDB lineage: Bacteria > Actinomycetota > Actinomycetes > Mycobacteriales > Micromonosporaceae > WHSM01. Next base: position 4,071 of record JBOGDL010000236.1, read on the forward strand.
GGCGGTCAAGTTGCTGAACAACCTGATGTTCGGCGCCATCAACGCGGTCACCGCTGAGGTGCTGACGATCTGCCGTCAGACCGGGGTGGACCCGGAGCTTTTCGTCGACGCGGTGGCTGAGTCCGGGGCGGCGACCGTGTCGAATCTGTTCAAAGAGGCGGCGCCGCGAATGATCGCGGGGGACGACGAGCCGACATTCGCCCTGGAATTGCTGGCCAAAGACAACCGGCTGGCGCTGCAGCTGGCGCAGCAGACGCTCACCGCCGCGCCGATCGCGGCCACCGTGGACATGCTCAACACCGCAGGGCTCGCGAAGGGTCTGGGCCATCGAGACAGCGGCGCGATCCTCCGGGTCTACGATTCGGTCTCGCCCGGGGCGGAGGAATGAGCGCCGATTCTCCGCTTCGCGCCGCCCGGTTCGCCGTGACGGTGCTGTCGGCGCCGTTGCACGACGCGGTTCCGATGTCCTTCTCCAGCCTTACGCATCGGCGTGTGTGCCTGGTGGAGATCGAGGTCGAAGGCGGCCTGACCGGGATCGGGGAGAGCTGGATCAACTACCCCGCCTGGGCGGCTCAAGAGCGGATGGCCACGTTGTGCGACGGTGTGGCGCCACTGGTGCTGGGCCAGGATGTGTCAGACCCGGAGCGGGTGTGCCAAGAACTCCGCCGGCGGTTGCTCCCGATTGGACGGCAGTGGGGCGCCCCCGGGCCGATCTGGCAGGCGATCAGCGCTGTCGACCAGGCGTTGTGGGACCTGAAAGGCAAACGGGCCGGGCAGTCGGTCGCGCAACTGCTGGGCGGGGGGCCGCCTCGCCGCAGCGTCCCGGCGTACGCGAGCGGGGTTGGCCCGACCGACGTCATCACCTTGTGCGAGTCCGCGCTGGACGCGGGTCTGACCGCCGTGAAGACCAAGGTCGGCTTCGGGGTCGACACCGACCACACCACCCTGGGCGATGCGCGGTCGGCGCTGGGCGCCGAGGTGGCGCTGTTCGCGGACGCCAACCAGGCGTGGTCACTCGATGAGGC
>JBOGDL010000237.1:0-6345 GCA_050701815.1 Micromonosporaceae bacterium
CCGGCGGCTGGTACATCACCCCTGACCGCGCCAAGGTGGTCGGGCAGTCGGACCCGGTCTACTCCGATCCTCCGGTGCTGGTGTCGAAGAAACCGGTCTCGAAGATCGAAGACCTCAAAGGCAAGACGATCGGCACCACTCAGGGCTACCTGTGGGTCTCTGACCTGCAGAAGTACGCCGGGGACAACGCGAAGCTCTTCGAGTCGCCGGACGCGGTCTTCGCCGATCTGGTGAACGGCCGGATCGACGCCGGGCTGATGGCGGTGAACGAGGCCAGCTACCGGATGCGCAAGCAGCCCGACTCCGGCCTGAAGTCCGAGATCATGGAGCCCAGCCCCGCCATTGACGCCTCGCAGCGTCCGCCGGTGACGAACTTCCCGTTCAAGAAGGGCAACACGAAGCTCGGCGAGGCGCTCAACAAGCAGATCGCGAACCTGCGGGACAGCGGGAAGCTGGCGAAGATCCTGAAGCAGCACGGCATCGACGCCAGCGCGGCCAACCCGAAGTCCGGGTAACCCCACCGCGGCTCAAGGGCCCGGCTGGAAGCACCGCAACGCCCTGCCGGCCGGGCCCCGCATCCACTCACGGCCGGCGTCCTAACTGGAGGACACCGTCAAGGGTTTGTTCATCTCGATGGTGTCGATCCGCCCGTACGAGAGCGAGAGTTCCACCTTCTCGGCGCGCAGCGGCAACGGCACCTTGGGCACTAGCCAGAACGGCACGTCGTCCGGCGTGATCACCTTGTCGTCGAGCCGCAACGGGAAGCGCACGTCGGCCTTCATCCGGGTGACCCACAGCTCCATGCCGTGAAACCACATCTGGTCGCTGCGGATCGACGCCGGCCCGGGCCCGGCTCCGGCGAACACCATGTCAAGGGCGTCCAGACCCGCCTTCTTGATCTTCAGGTGAATCGCCTTGATCGGCCCCCTCGGCCCGTCGATGGTGCTGACGCCTTCGTACACGAAACGGGTCGCGTCGAGCCTGTCAGCGGTGATCCGCAATGGATGCGCACCCGGCCTCACGTTCGGATCCGGGTCAGACTCGGGTTGTCCGCAGCCGTTGTCCGAGGTGTAGCTCTGGGCGCCCCAGTAGCGGGCCCGGCGTCCGTCGAAAGTCACGGGCTGGGCCACACCATGCCTGCGCTGCTCGTAGTGCAGGTGCGCGCCGGTGGATCCTCCGGTGTTGCCGACCCGGCCAATGAGCTGGCCCTGCCGGACCCGCTGACCGGGCTTGACCGCGAAATCCTGCAAATGCGCGTAGTACGTGCGGTAGCCGCCAGCGTGGTCGATCGCGACGTACCGGCCGTAACTGGCATCGCCCCGGTCTCCGGTGGTGTAGACGGAGCCGGGCGCGCTCGCCAGCACCAGGTCACCCTCGTCGCCGGCGCGGTTGAAATCCACCGCATGCCGGGGGTTGTGGTCGCTGCGGGTCTGGCCCTCCCATACCTGTCGGCAGGGGAACGGGAGCCTGAACTCCGGCGCCGCCGCAGCTCCCGGAGGCCGAGCCCGGGTTTCAGCCTCAGGCGGGGGCGCCGCGTGCGCTTCGCCGCCACTGAACGGCTGTGCCGCGCCGCCCACGATCATCACGAACGCCAGCAGCACCGCTGTCGACGCGCTCGCGCCCGCGGCTTTGGATCCGGCGCCCGCGGCTTGGGAATCGGCGCCGGCGCCCCCCGGGCCCACGAGCTCGGGTTGCACCAGATCGACAGCGGCGATGACGCCGGTGGGTCGCAGGCCCGAATCGTCCTGCGGGGCGGCGTCGGGTTCATCGTCGTCCGCTGGCTCCGGGTCGGGGAGCGGATGCCACCCGTACGCCAGACAGGCGCCCACGATCCCCAACATCATCCCCACCAGGAACCCGCCGAAGTTCGAGATCACAAAGGACGCCACCGAGAACAACCCGACGAACAACGCCAGGAACTGGCGCATCTGGCGGTCGGGCTGACGCCATAGAAAGACCCCCGCGAGCACCATCGAGATGCCGATCAGGATCCCGCCAAGAGCGCCGATGCCCATCCGAAACACCACCGGCAGCGGCCCCAACGGCAGCAGCAGGATCTCCACCCCACCCGCCATGGCGAACAGCCCAGCCCAGAACGGACGGGTCTGCCGCCAGCGCCTGAAAAGCTGCCTCAGAGTAATGGCCTGCCCCAGAGCCGTGGCCCGGATCTGTTCTCCCGCACTCGGGGCTTGAGCTTCCGCACTCGGGGTCCGTGCTGCCGGAGTCGCCTGATTCGCCGACGCAGCCTCGCCGCCGGGGCCACGCGATGGCCGTGCCACAGCTCGCGCCTTGCCGAGCAACCCGGTCCACGACAGACGCCGCATCCAACACTGCACCCGTTGCGCCAGACCCGGCATGCGCCCGTGGGGCCCGGGGCCGGGCTGTTCGGGCACGCCTTTCTCCAACGTCGTTTCAGGCAACGCGCCTGAGCCCGTATCGGATGGCTCGCGTACGCCCAGCTCGGTCTCAGCCGCCGCCGACCCTGCCTCTGGCTGCCCCGCGACTCCGTGTTTGGCCATGTCTGTCACCTAGTCCCTGACGCTTGGCCGTATGGAGTCAGTAGCACTCTTTGACGTCGGTGAAACCGACGTCGATCTTGGCGCTGTTGAAGCTGAGTGAGCCGGCGGTGCCGGTCAGCGCGCTGGCCTTCAGGTTTTTCACGCTTCCCCCGCCCACCTGGACCCCGCTTCGACCCTTGGGGCCCTGCACCGGCCTGCCATCTGGGCCGGTCACGCCGTTGTCGAACTCAGAGGCGTCACGGCCGATCTGGGCGTTGGTCAAGGTGCCGGCGCCATCCGCCACCGCGGTGGTGTCGGCGACGGTGTTTCTGAGCGTCAGGCTCTTGCCGTCAGCACCGGCGTTGAGCCGGAAGCCAACTGTGCCGAACGGAGTCGGCGTGCTCATGGACATGCAGACGTCACGCGCCTGGACTGTGCCCATGCCGGCGAGCAGCACGGGATGTCGCTTCTCCCCGGAGTCCATGGCGGTGTCGGGGTAGGCCACCATGCCGTCCAACTTCGCCTCGCCCACCACCACTTTGAACGGGGCGCCCGAGACTGCGTAGTTGGCCGCCACCGCGCCACGCGCCATGCCGTATGACAGCGCCGCAACGGCGCCCATCAGAAGCCCCAGCAACGTCATCGACTGACGCCAGTTGGTCTGCAGCTGGAATCCAGAGTGGGCGGTGGAACCCATGGCGGGGCCTCCTGCGGGGGGCCGGGAGTTGGATTGGTGTCGATCCACACGAGCACCCCCCGAGGCATAGCGCCCGTGTGATGCACGGAGTTTTGAGCCGTGTGTCCAACGTGTAAAGACCGCATGAAGAGACCGCGTGACGCAGTTACCGGAGCTTGACAAGCCAGCATGAGCTTAGGTGGCTACAGGCGACATCACAGCAGCGCTACGTGACGGTGGTGCGGCAGCGTCACGGAGGCTCCTGCGACGGTGGGGCGCGGCGGCGGCCGCCCGGAGACAGCGGCCGCAGAGGCATTGCAGCGGCGGCTGCCACTGCTCCGGCACGCGAAGTCCAGGCTCAGCAGCGTGGCTACCTCGGCAGTGGAATCAAGATCAGCCGGGCAATACCGCCCGAATCCGCTTTCTTGCCCGCGACAGCGACCCGGTCACCGGCTTCCAGCGCGTCACCGTCGACGCTCCTGCGTCGCTCCAGCACTCGCACCTTGTCGCCGAAGGTCCAGGTCAGGCTGAATCCGTCCGCCGACTTCACAGTGATTGAGCCGTCGTCCACCTCGGTGACCTTGCCACGCTGCACCAGCACGGTGCGCGGACCAGCTTTGGTCGAGATTGTGAACTCGCCGTGAAGCACCCGCTTGCCCAGGCCCCGGTGCCGCCATCGGTTCTTCCGGTGCGCGCGACGCTTGTCAGCTCCGTCCGCCTGATGCTTCCCCGGCGCCAGCTCGGACGGCCGGAAGCCCAAATTGGCAAGTGCCTCCCGCTCGGCCGTCAATGTGGTCGCTGGAGCGTCGGCGCCAGCGTCACTCACGCCGCCGCAGCCAGCCAAACCCGCGAGTCCGAGTGTCGCGATGGCGCCGATCGCCACCCCGGTGTGGAGCCGCCCGATCCACGTCCGCCGGCGCATTGTAGTCAGCATGAGTTGACGATCCAGCGTCTGCGCAAACCCTGGTTCAGCGGAATGTACGAATCTTGTAAGGCTCCTGGACGCGCGGCCACAACTGAACATCGCCATGCTCTATCGACGCGGCGCCCGAGCCGCCGTGCGCCTGTTGCCGGCCCGTGACTCGGCCATACGGTCTGGCCGCCACGACCTTTCCGCCACAGCCCTGTGGTCAGGAGCGACCAGGGGGTGTCCAGCGCCGGGTGCGCCAGATGACCCAGAAGCCGGACGCGATCGCGAAAAGCCCCGCCATGAGCAACAGGCCCAGCGCTGTCGAGTCGGATCCAGTGACCGGCAGCTTGCCGCCGCCCGCGGCGGCCGGCTTCGTGGTGTCCGCCGGGGACCCAGACGTCGATGAAGAGGGCTCGCCCGGCAGATGCTCACAGGCGATCATGTCGTTGTCCGCGTCCAGACCATGCGGATCGCTGCGATCAGAGTTGAATTCCCGCTGCGCGTCCCGCTGCGTTCTGAAGTCCGCACAATCCAAATCGGCGCCACCCGGCAACACCTCGCAAGCAATCTTGTCGTTGTCCGCGTCCAGACGATGCGGATCGCTGCGATCAGAGTTGAATTTTCGCTGCGCGTCCCGCTGCGTTCTGAAGTCCGCGCAGTCCAGGTCGGCGTTTCGGGCAGGCGTCACGTAACCGGTCATCTGAGTCGTGACGGCCCCAGCCGTCGCGGGCATCGGCGGCAACATCCAGATGGTGAGCACAAAAGCCCCCACAGCTCCCGCCGTGAATGTGGTGACAAGTCGTGACCGTTTCCCTCTGATCATGGCTACCCCCGTAAGCCGCGCACAGTCGCAGAGACGTTTGCTTTCGTCAAACAATGACTCTAAGTTGCGGCCCGAATCCAGGGTGATGCATTGAGACACTCGAATGCACCCGATACCTGCTGCCGGGTGCCCTATACCACGCGCGCTCGCCAGATCGACGAGCCTCGCCGGTGGGCGGACCGCCACGCTTGCGCCTTTGCCCCAGCGATGATCACCCAGAGGTCAACCTTGGCTCGAATCAGCAAGGCCGCCGTTCTTGTCACGTTATGTGATCTGTACAGGCCGGGGGGTGGCTATGAAGGATCGAGACGTGACGTACGCGCTGCCCCCCGACCGACACCCGCACCCGCCTGCGACCACTCCGTACGGATCCACCGACCTGCCGGGCCAACCACGCTCGGCAGCACGCGACTTCACTTCCGAACCAGGGCACACCAGGGTGCCGGATCGCGCGTCGATCGACGCTGCGCGCGCCAGCTGCGCGACGCTCGACCGTCGCGACTCGTACCTAGCGCACCGTTTCTACGAACACCTGTTCTGGCTCGCACCTGACACGCGGGCCATGTTCCCGGCCGACATGAGCGTCCAGACCGAGCGCCTGTTCATCGCGCTTCTCGACGCCGTGAACGCGATGGACCTCCCCGAGTCGATCCGGCCCCAGCTGCGTGCCCTCGGCAGGCACCACGCCCGACGGTACGGTGTCACCGGGCACATGTACGTGTACGTCGGTCAAGCCTTGATCCGAGCCGTACGCGACGTCACCGGCGACCACAGCACGTTGACCACCTCCGCTTGGGCATCGGTGTACCAGTGGCTGGCCGACGAGATGATCGCCGGCGCCCGCGAGTCGGGGTACAGCTGACCATCGAGGTGTCCTGGGAAGGTGGGCCAATGCTCGCGGATGTGGTCGACGTCCCGTAGATGGAAGGCGATCGTGGCCGGTGAAGCGCGAGGCCAGCCCAGCCGGACAGCTGTCTTGCCAACCGCTAGGCCGCGTCGAACTCGTTGCCCTCCGGGTCGCGCATGGTCCACCAGCGCCCGGCGGGCCCCTGGTCCACCTCACGGACGCGGGTCGCCCCCAGGCTCTCCAGCCGATCCACCAACGCGTCGAGCCCGCCCGGCTCGCTGTGGATGTCGATGTGCAGCCGGTTCTTGACGGTCTTCTCCTCCGGCACGTCCTGGAAGAGCAGCCTCCTACCCCGGCCGACACCGGTGGCCTCGTCATACGGGTCGTCGGGGTGGCGGATCGCCGCGTAACCGCGGAAGATCCGCCGGCTGCGGTGCTCGGCGACCACGTCCTCGCTGATCTGCCCGGCGGCCAGCAGGTTGCTGATGAGCGTGCTCTGATCCTCCACCTCATACTCAAGCGCCGCGGCCCAGAAATCCGCGAGCGTTGGCGCGTCCTTGGTGTCGATGACCAGCTTCCAGTGCAGTGCCA